>JBFKDP010000086.1:0-13059 GCA_041619575.1 Litorivivens sp. | reverse complement strand
GGCCCATACTTCAGTAGAACTGGCTGCGTTGGCGAATTGCCGATTTCGTTTTGCGGCAACCACAAGGCCGGTGCTTAGACTTTAGCTGCCCCACCGTAGCCAAAATGGTCTCCCAGCTCGACACTGACTAGCTTACTGGCCGGCAGCCAGTCACCCTGATTATCAGTAACCAACACTTGACCATTAGCACTAACGGCAATGCCGTTGGGCGTGCGAAATCCCTTCGCGAGTATAGTCAGTTCACCCGTATCAATTGCCACCCGAAATATACTGCCGCGATCAGCGGTCTGCAGCTTGCAGCTTTTACCGCCGAGCTCTACGCATACCGACAAGCCTCCGTACAAAAAGCCCTCATGTGCCACCAGACCAAAACCAAACTCATGGAAGTTTGAGGTCGCATCCCAATCATCACTAAGCTTTCTATAGCGGTTATAAAAGCCATCACTATTGGTATCAATCAGCTCTGTAAGCTCTTGCTTCTGCATCACAAACAGGCGCTTGTCGACCATGGCGAGCCCTAGTGGCTCGTGCAGGCCTTCAGCAACCCGTGTAACCGACGGCTGACCCTGCTCCCAGTTCTGTATTCGATACACCGCGCCATCGCGGTCCCAGGTTGCTATATAGAGATTGCCCGCCGAGTCTTTCGTCATTCCACCAACTGCCGGTGTAAAGCCATCGACAAGCAGTGATTGCACTGACAGAGCCGGATGCAGTCCGTCGGGTTTATTGACCGCGATTGCATCATAGGTGTGACTAAACTGCTTACGCAGAGTCACAACATCAGCAGGTAAAGCTCCCTGATCGTCGGTGAAGCCAAGAATGTACTTCAACATCAATTCCGCCTGCACATCACTAAGGTCAGGATGCGCCGGCATTGGAATCTCACCCCAGGCCCCTCGACCGCCATTAATGATCTTGTCGATCAGATCACTCCGTGAATTTCCGGCCGCTCGATAACGCTGGGCTATATCGCGCCAAGAGGGCCCGACAATGCGCTCAAATTCAGAGTGACAACTCAGACAATCACTCCGCTCAATAGCGCGCCCCCCGGAAGATCCAGCCTCAGCCAGCTCCGGTGCGGAAATTGTTGTGGGGGGGTGTTCGATTTGAACGGTGTAATCGAGCTTTTCACCCTCCGGCAGAATAAGGCCACCGCTACCGGCAATGTCGCTTCCACCAATGCGAACATCCACACCCAGCGATTTTTCCACAAGCATAAACTCGCGATGAAAAACGGGGCTTTCCGCACTCAGTTCAACTCTCGGTCGTTCTTGCACTCGCGCCTCACCCAGATCGCTCTTCAGGCGATAGGTAAATCGCAGCTCCGCGCCGTCATCACTCAGCGCATAAGACAGGAATTGTGGCTGCGCGCGCTGCCACCCCGAATTCCCCTGACGCATCCACCACAAATCAGTCTTGGTCTGCTGTAAATAGGCGAGCCCACTACTGTATGGCTCACCGCCCTGACCGCCGTCGAACACCGGTCCATCCAGGTGCAGCTCCCCTTTCCAGAATTGATAGTGCGACATGCGTTCAAGGCTATAACTGAGCCAATAATCAGGCGCAATCGCAAGATTCAACATGCGAGGCTGACCATCAAGGCTGGTTCTAAATACCCAGGGGTTGCGACCCCGCCCCGGATAGTCTCGTCGCTGCCAACTTGCAATATCCGGCTTTTCAACAGGAAAAACCTGCTGCCAGGTGTAGCGCCAAAAATCAGTGGTGGACAGCTCGTTCACCTGCTGGCGAAAATCTTCCGGCTGCAGTTGAAGCCATACTTTAAACCCGAGCCATCCTCCCAGTACTAAGGCTAACGACCACACCCAGAGGTGACGCGCAAAATACTTCATCGGTACTATTTCCCGCTTATCGATTGATTGTCAGCAGAGCCGGCCGTAGCGCTTGGTTGCTGTAACTCCGAGTCGGGCAACGCAAAGGCAATGTACTGTGCCCCCGACGGTTGGCCCAGTTTCCCTCCACCTGCTGCAATGACAACAAATTGTTTATCACCTGCCTGATAGACAGCGGGAGTAGCAAAGCCCGCAGCCGGTAAATCCGCCTCCCACAATTGCTCACCACTGTCGGCGGCAAACGCGCGGAACTTGGCATCCGGTGTAGCCGCAATAAATAACAAACCACCGTCGGTCACCACGGGGCCGCCGTAATTTTCAGCACCTAGGCCCTTCAAGCCCATTGCCAAAGCTTTCGGATAGTCTCCCAAAGGGATTCGCCACTTGATTTTCTCTGCGCTCAAATCGATAGCGGTCAGCGTTCCCCAGGGAGGAGCGCTGGCGGGCATTCCCTCCGGATCAACAAATTTCTGCCAACCCGCGTTGAGAAACTTGAACTCTTCGTCGCCGTTGACCCTGCGATCTGCTTCAGGGCTTTCTGCGCCCTCGAGGTAGAGATGCCCGATGACTGCCGCCAGACCGTACCAGGGCAGAATTTCATTGGCGGGCATGCGGCCGCGACCGTCACGAGCAATACGATAGGCCTGCCAGGGATTCATGCGCTCAGCGAGATTGGCTATTGAGGGAACACTGATTCCATCACCCTTGCGGTCAACGCCGTGGCATCCGGAGCAGGCGATCAGATAGGCCGCGCGCGGCGTTTGCACGGCCTCATCGGTGGCTGCACCTTCAACCATCTGAATGATGTAGGGAACCTCATTGGCATTGATAAACAGGGTTTGTGTGTCCTCAAGCCAGGCCGCGCCGCCCCACTCTGCGCCACCGTCTATACCCGGATAGACCAAAGTGCCCTGACGGCTGGGTAAGGTATAAAGCCCTTCATAAGAAAGTTGCTCATAACGCTTACGCACGGCCATTTCAATAAAGGCATTGCGCCGGGATAGCGAGTCAGGGCCGATCGTTTGACGCGTAAAAGGCGGCGGTGAGAGCGGCAACGGCTGGGTCTTCGCGGGATGCTCGCCCGGAAGCGGTGCGCCGCCAACGGTGATCTCCTGAAGAGGAAACAGCGCCTCGCCCGTTTCACGATGAAAAACAAAAATATGACCCGTTTTGGTGACTTGAGCAACCGCGGGTATGCGCCGCCCTTCACGCTGCAGAGTAATCAGATTGGGGGCGGCGGGCAGGTCACGATCCCACACATCGTGCCTGATAATCTGCCGGTGCCACAGCCGCTGACCGCTGGCGGCATCCAGCGCCAGCAATGTGTTTGCAAAGAGGTTATCACCCTCCCGATCCCCCCCATAAAAGTCAAAGGTTGCAGAGCCGGTTGGGACGTAGGCGATACCGCGCTCGTGGTCTACGGTGATGCCGGGCCAGGAATTGGCACCGCCAGAGTGTGCGCGCGCATTGGCTGGCCAAGTTTCAGCGCCATAATCACCACTGTCTGGAATCGTTTTAAAACTCCAAACCAGTTCACCCGAGACAATACTGTAAGCACGAATATCGCCCGGCGAAGCCCCACTGAATTCAGAGACTCGTGAACCCAGTATCAAGAGGTTTTTATAAACGGTGCCCGGAGAGGTCGCATTGACGCTGAGCTCATCGGGCTTTCTGTCCGAGTAACCCAAACGCAAATCGACTTTGCCGCGTTTGCCAAAGTTCCGGTCCAGCTCACCCGTCAGCGCATCAATTGAATAGAGAAAGTTGTCTGCTGTAACCAGTATTCTCGCCTCAGCACCCGTCTCACTCCGCCAATAGGCAAGCCCGCGATTGGGGTTGGGCAGTAGAGAAAACTGGCGGGAAGGCTCAAAGCGCCACAGCTCCTCACCCGTAGCCGCATTCAATGCAAATACAGCGAGGCTGGGTGAAACACCGTAGAGAATGCCCCGGACGATCAGAGGATTGGTTTGAATCTGAGTACCTGCGTCGGGAGCCGTATTATCGCTGTTATAGCGCCAGGCAATGCGAAGGCGGGCAACATTCTGTGTATTGATTTGCCGTAAAGACGAGTGGTGCGTTGCCGATGCATCGCCCAGATAGTGACGCCACTCCCGGCTAGGCGCTTCCCCCACTGGATATGCGCCTTCAGGTGGCGCCGGATCACAGGCAGCAAGCAGTAATAGCAGTGCGCAGCAGGCCGCAGCGCGACCCCATAGATGTCTTGTCATTGTACTGTTCTTATTATTTGAATTGGGAACCTGACAGCCTTATCCCAATCCCTGAGCGCCGCCTTGGACTGTAAATGCTTTCATCAATGGTGCAGCAACGCAATAGGCGGCAAGGTTAACCCTATAGGAGGCTTACTCAGACAGCCTTGATCTGATCATGCTTTGATCATCAGGCATTTCATCATACCGACGACAACTTCCAGGCTGGACTCACAGCTCAGGCCCTGAATCTCGCGCAAGCGGTGCCACATTTCGTAGGACGCCACAGCATCGACCGCTTCGCGCACCGACGGCGGTGCTTCAACAAGCTCCGGTAACCAGTTATCCAGCTCTGCCCGTAAATTTTTCTGATGGCGGGCATAACGCAGGCGCAGCTTTTCGTAACGCCATGTCTGAGCCAGCGTTGCCAACACAATATGGCGAATACTTTCATAGGCCGTCGCGTGGGTTTGTGCCGCATGCAGAATACGCTCTTCGAGAGAGCCGGAACGGTCCTGACCCACAAAAAAGCCCCGATAGAACGGGCTTGTTTCATTATCTACTGCGTCAACCAACGCTTCCATATCATCGAAATGACGGAAAAAGGAGCGGATACCTACACCGGCCCGAGCCACAATTTGCTGAGCGGTAGGCACGAGCACACCTTCTTTAATCAGCTCGATGGCCGCATCAATAATAGCCTGGCGGCTGCGCTCGCTGCGCAGTTTCCGGCCGTCGACCTTTTTATTGGTCTGAGTTGCACTCATCTATCAGATTCCCGGCTCGCGTTGAGTCTATGGAGCTGTCCGGCCCCAGAGGATCTCGGTCTAGCACTTGGCAATAAACGCACATTCTAACACAACCCATTCTCGCTACCGGCGTGCACAACAGCGCAGGACGTATATAGCAAAAGCGATAGACAGACCGAACACATAGCGCGACGATAGGGCTTATCTCACGTCTAGATAGCAGAGCCATGAACAAACGCCCCATGTGTCCAACTTGCGAGCGGCCCCAGAAAACCTGCTTGTGTGCGGAGATGGTAGAGCTGGAATGTAATTATCAACTCGTCATTCTGCAGGATCCGACAGAAGCCAAACACGCCCTGTCGAGCGCGCCATTGCTTGCCAAATCTATCCGTGGCGCCCGCCTGCTTGTCGGCGACGTTTTCCAACCAGAGGCAATATTGGGTAGAGACTGGCGCAAGGATACGCTGCTCGTTTACCCCTGCGAGAATAGCCTGCACCGTGAAACCGCAAGGAATACACCCTTTCAAAACCTGATCCTGCTGGATGGAACCTGGCGCAAAGCCAGGCGTTTACTGCATCTCAATGATTGGTTGAAAACGCTTCCACACTTCGCGCTTGCGGATTCACCAGCCAGCCGCTACCGCATTAGAAAATCACCCCGTCCAGATGGCTTGTCGACCATTGAAGCTGCAGCGCTGACGTTGAATACACTGCAGCCCGACGACGATTTTTCACCGATACTTAAAGCCTTTGATGCAATGATCGCTCACCAGATAGAAGCAATGGGTCGTACTACATTCAGCCAAAACTACCCGCCGACGTGAGGTTGTATTAATCACCACTCGATTCTCTACGCTTGAAGGACAACGAGAATTCTCTGTATGTTAACGTCTGCAATTCTCGTTGTCCTGCGACACTTTACCAACTTGGAACACAAGAAAATTGAACGAGCTACAGTCTCCCGAACGCCTTATAATGCGCGTTAGCTAGAAGGCCCCAAAATTCACTCAACCGCCCACAAGGCACGGCTATCTAGCGGCGTCGCTACGACTTGAGGTGAATTTTCACACCCTCATTGCTTGATCCATTGCTAGCGATCTCACACAATAGGGCCATCCTTCCTGTTAAAACCTTCCTTCCTATTTTCCAGTTCGATTCTCTGCAAACTTCGACCACTGTGGTTTTCTATGCGCGCTTAATTTGTCCAAGCGCACTCTACTGAATAGCGGAGGAACTATGGAAAATCTGGTCGATATCACCGCAAGGGGCCGCTCCGCCCTGGCGGCGCTGGTTGAAAACTCATTTACCTGGCTAGCCACATCGGGCCTGCAAATATTTCTGATTGTCATTGCAGCCTGGGCTTTACTTGCACTGAGCAAGCGCATGCTCAATCGTTTTCATCGCACAATAGCCGGCAAGAAAGGTGATCCGGAGCGCGCCAAGCGCGCCGATACACTGACAGGCATCCTCGGTACCGTTATTTGGATGCTCCTCTTCCTTGCCGCCGGCATGATGGTACTGCGTGAAATCGGCGTCGAGATAGCGCCCATTATTGCCGTCGCTGGTCTTGGCGGTCTGGCCATTGGTTTTGGCGCACAAAACCTTGTTCGCGACGTAATCACTGGTTTCTTCCTATTAGCCGAAGATCAATTAAGGGTCGGTGATTTCGTCGAAGTTGCAGGCAAGGCAGGCGAAGTAACCGCCCTAGGCTTGCGTACTGTACGCCTTCGAGACCTTGAAGGTACGCTGCATATCGTGCCTAACGGTAACATCGATATTGTGTCAAACATGACCAAGGATTACGCCTACGCCTTGATCAGTATTGGCGTGGCCTATCGCGAGAATACTGACGAAGTCATGCGCCTGATCGAGGACGTTTGTAGTGAGCTTCAAAGCGATGCGACCTACGGACCACAGATTTCTGAGCCTATAGAAATGCACGGTGTAACAGAATTTGCCGACTCTGCTGTCATGATACGCTTCCGCCTGAAAACGGCACCCGCTTGGCAGTGGGCCGTAAGCCGCGAATTCAATCGCAGAATTAAAATACGTTTTGATGAGCAGAACGTCGAGATTCCCTTCCCGCACGTTACTTTTTATGCAGGTGAGGACAAAAACGGGAAAGCACCGGCGCTGCCTCTTGCGGCCGAGTACGACAAGGCGGCGTGATAAGCTCGAGGTCAGTGAATCGGGCGACTACGCTGGGGCGAACTCAGTCGAGTTGTGGTTCGCTGATCTCAATCAGGACTTCGTTTCGCCGCATAAACCAGGGTACAAAAGGGGCGTCGTACCTTGCCCAGATCGGATTGGCGATGGGCTCAAGTTCGGCCTTCGCCATCCATGCCTCCAGCTCGGCCAAATGCTTGTCGTAGCCCTTTGTGGTCCACCGCCCTGAATACCGGATGGCAGCCATATACCGGGCAGGGATTGCTCTTAGCTTGACCGAAGGATCTTCCGGCACGGGTAAAGTTTCCAGGGTATAGCCTGCGGGCATGGTAAAACTGACCAGCCATTTGTCATCCGACTGCTGCTGACTGACCGGCGCTGTCATACTGATTTTTTCGCTGGCAGGCTTCTGGTTAACGGGAGCCGTCATTGCAATCTTATCGCGAGAACGGTTCTTACCAAAGATATACCCTGCCAGTCGACCAAAGGCATCGTTGCCTGCAGAATCGAACTCTCCAATCACCTCCGTTTCAGCAACCAGATGAGGCGAGTATTGTCGCAGCTCAATGTCTCCGTCTTCCTTGAGCACATCGTAAGGCGTTTCTTCAACGGCCATCGTCAGACCTCCGGATAATAGAAGCATCGCCAGCAGCCATCTGTGTAAAACCGTGAACATCGCGTACACGCTCCTATACAATGTTAGTACTGCACGATGGGGCCCTGCCCCAGCCAGCTATCGTCATGCAACATTGCCAGCAAGGCATCCGCGCAATCCGCAAAACTGATGGACGAGGTGCCACTCAATCGATGGTAGGTATTCACTTCCCAATGCGTCGGCGGCACCAAACAATACCTGACTCATTGCAGCTTCCTCTTCATAAGGCTTGCTGCTTTATTGATATCCATCAGGGTTGCCGCTTTGCCAGCGCCAGGTGTCTTCCATCATTTTTTCCAGCGGCGTATCGGCCGACCAACCCAGTTCCGCTTTGGCCTTATCAGCATTGGCCCACACTTCTGCCAGGTCACCATCTCGCCGATCAGCAAAGCGGTGCGCCACCTGTTGACCGGTAACACGCTCGAAGGTTTTAACCATTTCAATGACCGAGTAACCACGACCGGTGCCCAGGTTATAGACGTGAAAACCCGGCTTCTCGAGTGCCTTGAGTGCCTTGCAATGGCCGTCGGCCAAATCGGAGACATGCAGGTAGTCACGCAGGCAAGTGCCGTCAGGAGTGTCGTAGTCGCGTCCAAAAATAGCCAGCTCCTCAAGCTTGCCCACGGCGACCCGGCTAATAAAAGGCATCAGGTTATTGGGAATACCTTTGGGATCTTCTCCTATCAGGCCCGAGGCGTGAGCGCCAATCGGATTAAAGTAGCGCAGGGCGGCCACTGACCAGCGGGCATCTGAATCACTGAGATCACTCAGGATACGCTCAATCATCGCTTTGGAAGCCCCATAGGGGTTGGTCGCGCGCCCCAAGGGCATATCTTCTTTATAGGGGACAGGCGCTTCACTGCCATACACGGTTGCGGAACTGCTAAAAATAATCTTGTGTACACCGGCAGCCGCCATCGCTTCACACAGCACCAGCGTACCGTACACATTATTATCGTAGTAACTCAGGGGTTGTTCGATGCTTTCGCCCACAGCTTTCAGACCGGCGAAATGGATAACGGCGTCCACGGGTTTGCGGCCAAAAGTCGCCGCTAGAGCATCAGCGTCACGGATATCGCCTTCGACAAAATCAGGCATCTTGCCACTGATTTTTTCGATACGTTGCAGAACAACGCGGCTGCTATTGGCCAGATTATCGAAGATAGTCACATCGTAACCACTCGCCAGTAACTCAACCACGGTATGACTGCCAATATAACCGGCACCGCCGGTAACCAGGATATGTGTCATGAACAACCCAACATCAAATTGAAGCACTATTGTTCAGCAAAGCACGGGGGCAGGCAACCACCGAAGCAGAATGACCAGCGTCAGTTAGTCTCGGCCAGTACGGCGTTGTATCCACTGCGATAATCCGGATAGCGGAATTCAAATCCGCTAGCGCGCAAACGCTGGTTACAGCCACGCTTGCTCCCCGCCATATGGCGGTAAGCGTTATCATAGTTGTAGTCTACATTGAGCTGTTGCGCCAGCCACAGATGTACCTCGGCAATTGGCGCTGGCTCATCGTCTACTGCGAGATAGCAGGGCTCAAGCGCCAATCCACGAGCGGCGCGATCTAAAAGGTGCTCCAGCACTCTTTCACAATCCAGCCGATGTATCCGATTGCTGTAGTGAACAGGCTGAAGAGGGGCGCACTGGCCCGCGCGCACACGCTCCGCCAAGCGCAGGCTGTGCCCACCATAAATGCCGCCAAAGCGCACTACGCTGGCGGACAGGCCGCTGGCCGTGAGCAGTTTTTCGGCGGCGAGTACACTGCGGCCGCTGTAACTGTGAGGCTCAGTTGCACTCTCTTCATCGACCACACTGCCATCGTTTTGGTGGTAGACACTGGTACTGGATGTGAATAAAACATGCGAGAGGGAGTCGCGGTTCAGGTGGGCCAGAATATGCGACAAGGCCACTTGAAACACCTTGTTGTACGCCGCTTCGCTGCGCCCGTCTGGACTCAGGGTAATCAGCACGTAGTCCGCCTGGATTTCGCCCAGAGTTTCAATATCAGACGCCGATGAAAAATCGATCGCCAATCGCTCAAAGTTGTCGGGCAAACGATTGATGCTTCGGCGCGCCCCAATCACGCGCCAACCCCGCTCCAGAAAATGCTGACCTACTGCCGTTCCCAGCTGACCGCAACCGAGCAGTAGCAGGGTCGGCGATTTATCAGCAACCGAACTTCCCATAGACACACCTTCTTGATAAACACTCGCCTAAATCAGGTCAGGCTTCCTTCGGCTTACCCACAATCAGGACAGCCATATGGCGCTTGAGCCAAAGGTCGTTACAATACCGGAACAAGTCCGCTGACAACACCAAGACGAACACAGGGAGAAAAACTCATTACCGTTCATCGCGTTTCCGGGGAGCCACCCTCATCCCAAGCGTGCCACAAGAAGCACCGACCTGAGCACGACGCGTGAATGCACTGCATGAGATCAGCGTCGACCGGCTGAAGGGCGTCGGCCCGCGCCTCCGGGAGCGCCTTACCAAATACGGGGTGCGCAGTGTACAGGACCTGCTGTTCCATCTGCCCCTGCGCTACCAGGACCGCACCCGCATTACACCCATTGGTGCACTGCAGTTTGGTCTAGACGCCGTGATTGAGGGCGACATTGTCGCCGCCGATATCGTTTTCGGCAAACGACGCAGCCTGATGTGCAAAGTACAGGACGGAACCGGCACGGTTTCCCTGCGATTCTTTCATTTTTCTGCAGCACAAAAAAAGCAACTGGCCGCTGGCGAGCGTATCCGTTGCTACGGCGAACCCCGTCGCGGTAGCGCCGGACTGGAAATCTATCACCCCGAATATACCTTGCTGAAAGATGAACAACAGGTTCTGAACGAAGAGCACCTGACCCCCATATACCCAAGCACTGAAGGCATCGGCCAGGGCACCTGGCGCAAGCTCTGCGAACAGGCGCTGGATTACCTCAATGCACACCCGCCACGGGAGTTGCTGCCCGATTGCAGCCACAGCCGGCAGTTTCCGCTAAGCGACGCCTTACGCTATCTGCACAAGCCACCGAGAAATGCGAGCCTGCCCCTAATTCGCGAGGGTCTCCACCCCAGTCAGCGGCGCCTCGCCTTTGAAGAATTACTCGCCCACAACCTGGCACTGCTGCAAACGCGCCTGGACACTCGCCAGCACGGTGCACCGACGCTTAAACAGAATGCGAAGCTTGTCCGTCAGTTTCTCGATACTCTGCCCTTTAGTCTGACCGGCGCCCAGCAGCGAGTCTGCGATGAGATATCTGCCGACCTCGGGCAGCCCAGCCCAACTCTCCGCCTGGTGCAGGGAGATGTTGGCAGCGGTAAAACGATCGTTGCCGCCATTGCCGCTCTACAAGCCATTGCCAATGGCTTTCAGGTGGTGATGATGGCGCCGACGGAAATTCTGGCGGAACAGCATTGGCTGAATTTTCAGGTCTGGTTCGAACCTCTGGGTATCAAGGTCGGCTGGCTAGCCGGGAAAGTGAAGGGCCGGGCCAGGCAGCAAAGTCTGTCCAGCATCGCCGACGGCAGCGCCCAGTTAATTGTCGGCACACACGCCCTGTTTCAGGATGATGTGCACTACGCCCGGCTTGGCCTAGCAATTATCGACGAGCAACACCGCTTTGGCGTACACCAGCGCCTGGCATTGAAACAAAAGGCCAGAGCAGAAGACGGTCACCCCCACCAGTTGGTGATGACTGCCACACCCATCCCTCGAACCCTGGCAATGACAGCCTACGCCGACCTCGATACCTCGGTGATTGATGAATTGCCGCCAGGGCGCACACCGGTGAATACCGTTGTCATCGATAACGCTCGTCGCGACCAGATAATTGAGCGCGTCAGCAATGTCTGCGCGCGCGGCCAGCAGGTGTACTGGGTATGTACGCTGATTGAAGAATCCGAGGCTCTCCAGGCACAGGCTGCAGAAGCGGTATGGGAAGAGCTGCGCGCCGCCCTGCCTGAACTTTCAGTCGGACTGGTTCACGGCCGGCTTAAGCCGGCTGAAAAGGCCGAGATCATGCAGGCATTCAAAGCCAACAACATTCACTTACTGGTAGCCACAACAGTCATTGAAGTGGGTGTTGACGTGCCCAATGCCAGCCTGATGATTATCGAAAATGCCGAACGGCTGGGTCTCGCCCAACTACACCAGTTGCGCGGTCGGGTCGGTCGCGGCGCACTCGAAAGTCACTGTGTCTTGCTCTACCAGTCGCCATTGTCACGCACTGGCAAGGAGCGTCTGCGCGCCTTGCGCGAATCCACCGACGGTTTTGTGATTGCCGAGAAGGACCTGTTACTGCGAGGTCCCGGCGAGGTACTCGGCACCCGTCAGACCGGTCTGATGCAATTGAAGATTGCAGACCTGCAACGCGACAGCGACTTGCTTGAAGACGTCAGACATCTTGCACGCAATGTGAGCGAGCGAGCCCCCGATCACTGTCTGGCACTGATCGATCGCTGGCTGTCCGACAAAACCGAGTATGCAGCAGTATAGAGGGAAGGTGCTGCTCAGGGCTCGCGTGAAACCCGCAGCGACTGCAAGCCACGGTTTAGCGTGGCCAGGTGGGCCCGCACTGCAGGGCCTTTGGCCCGCGATACACCGACCGCCAGAATATCGATGACCGCCATGTGCGCGATTCGCGAGGGGAGAGGGGTGTAGTTTTCATTATCCTCCTCAACGTCAATAAATATCGGCAAGTCACAGGCGTCGGCAACCGGGGTCGCACTGGGAGCCAATCCGAGAACGGTCGCCCCCGTCTCTTTGACCAGTTTGATGGCGTCAATCAGCGCCTGTGTTCGCCCGGACTGGGAAATTGCCACCACCACATCGCCACGGCGCAAACTCATTGCCGACATCGCTTGAATATGCGGGTCACTGTAGGCACTTGAAGAAATTTGCAGGCGGAAGAATTTGTGCTGGGCATCCGTCGCCACCGCACCCGACGCACCAAAGCCATAAAACTCAACGCGATTGGCGCTGCACAAAGCTTCAACCGCCTTTTCGATGGCTTTGACATCGATGCTGTCGCGCACACGCTTTAAGGTTTCCATCGTCGCATCGAAGACCTTGAAGGTGTACTCGTGGGCCGAGTCCTGCTCGGTAAAGCGATAGTGCTGGTAGCGCGGGCTATGTGCTACATGCTGGGCCAAGGCCAATTTGAAAGCCTGAAACCCGTCACAGCCGATGGCCCGGCAGAAGCGCACCACCGTCGGCTCGCTAACCTTGGCCTCCTGAGCGAGATCAACAATGCGCATGTGAATGACGTCTTCAGCCTTGACCAATACAAAGTCAGCCACTTTGCGTTCGGACTTGCGCAGTTCGTGACGGCTGTTTTCAATAGCGCGAATGATGTTGCGGGGTTTCATGGTGCGGCGGTCTCCTTTGGGAGAATTGTAGCGTATTCCGGGTCGGACGTCTG
>JBFKDP010000085.1:0-13093 GCA_041619575.1 Litorivivens sp. | reverse complement strand
GTGTTCATGGCCTGCAACATATCCAGAACTTCGCCACCGCGACTTTCGCCAACAATAATGCGGTCTGGGCGCATACGCAGGGCATTACGCAGTAATTCGCGCGCGGTTATTTCACCAATGCCCTCGTTGTTTGGTGGACGAGTTTCCAACCTGACAACGTGTCCGTGCTGCAATTGTAGTTCTGCGGCATCTTCGATGGTCACGATCCGTTGACCTTCAACAATAAACTGGCTCAGCGCATTCAACAGGGTAGTTTTACCCGAGCCGGTGGCGCCACTGATCAGAATGTTGCGGCGAGCGTGAACGGCATCCTTCAGGAACTCCATGGCTTCCTGGGAGATTGAACCGCCGTTAATCAGGTCGTCTTCGGTCAGCGCCTCTTTACGAAATTTTCGTATCGACAGACAGGGACCTTCCAGCGATAGGGGTGGAACAATGGCATTGATCCGGCTGCCGTCGGGTAGTCGTCCATCAACCAGCGGGCTGGATTCGTCAATGCGGCGACCCAATGGCGAGATCATGCGACGTATGACCCGCAACACATGTTTGTCATCGAGAAAGCGCAGATTGGTTTTTTCCAGCACACCGTCACGTTCAATAAAGATTGATGTGGGACCGTTAATCAAGATGTCGTTAACGCTGCTATCTTCAAGTAGGCTTTGCAGCGGGCCGTAGCCGGCGATTTCATCCAGCAGTTCTTTTTCAAGAATTGCCTGTTCGTCCTCGGCTATCGGAAATTCATAGATGCGGCAATACTGACTGATATAGGCGGCAATGGATTTCGCCAATCGTTTGGTATCACCATCGTAGAAAACTTCTTCGTCTTCGATACGCTCGATCACAAAGCGGTGCAAGGCAGCCTTGAGACGCTGGTGTTCGTCTGCTGGTGCGGCTTCTGGTGCTGTGATATCGACAATGTTCATGACTAACTCCCGCCTAGTTGGCAAAGCCCACACCCGGAGAGGCCCAGGTGCTGCCTTCATAGTCCGGCTGGCCATCGCCAAACAACATGTCGCCGTAACTCGGGTTGTGGTGGCGATAGATCTCACCGGGCAGCTCGGGCAACTGTGCTTGTGCTGCCAGGGGACGCACCAGATACGGCGTCACGATCATGATCAGCTCTTTATCTTCGCGTTCGAAGCGGGTTGATTTAAAAAATGTGCCCAGAATCGGAATATCGCCGAGTCCTGGAAATTTTTCAGCACTGCCAGCGGTTCGCGAGCTGATCAAACCGCTAAGTACAAAGCTTTCGCCCGAGGCGAGCTGGACAGCGGTATCTGTGCGGCGCACACGCAAGGATGGTACTGAGACACCGCCGGTCTGCAAGCCATTGATAAAATCCAGCTCACTCACTTCGGGTGCAACCTTCAGCATAATGCTCTGATCATCGAGAATGGTTGGGGTCAGTTTCAGGCGCACCCCAAACTCGCGATATTCAATTTCAATATCGCCATTGCGATTGCTGGCTGGGTAGGGAAATTCACCGCCGGCCAGAAAGCTGGCTGTCTGACCTGACATTGCGACCAGTGAAGGCTCTGCCAGTGTGTAGGCGTAGCCATTGTTCTGCAGGGCGTTGATGATGGAGTTGTACTTGCGCGATGAGCCATCCTTGAAAATCGAGATTGATGGGCTATCTGCGCTGAAAACATTGCTGAGCGGGCTAAGGATAACGCTGGTTGCGCTATTGCTGCTCAGTAATTCTGTAATGGATACACCGCCACTCAATGACTTTAACTCTGTGCGACTGATTTCCACAATTCGTATGTCCGTCTGCACTTGAATTGGGCCGCTTGAATGTGTGCTGTCGATTGCTGTTTCGCCGGCTGCAGCGATGGCCTCTCGATGTTCTGCCAGCGAGTTAACGGCCCCGCGGACAAGGAGACCGCCGTGAACCCACTGCATGCTGAGAGATTCGGTGCCGGTAAAGGGGGCTACTGCTACGCTGTATCGCAGCGGGTTTTTGTAGCCCTTTTTCCAGATCATCAGCGATGTGGTTCCATTGCCCTTGGCCGTTAGCAGCAACTCCCGGCTGTTGATGACTTTCGCGGTTAACACATTCGGGTTGCCGATAGCCGTTCTTACCACCGGTTCCGGCGAGCGCATTTGATATTGCTCCCCCGTATGCAAGCGGAGTTCGGTATTGTCCGTCGCAAATGCCGCCGGTGCAGCACAGGTGAGTGCGGTGATCACGGTCACTCGAGCGAGCGCTAGAAAGCCTTTCATGGCTGAGTCCTCACAGTTTCTACGGAGTCGCCGTGGTAGACGTACACTCTGGGTTTGGGTGTATGCTTGACGGCTGTACCGACTAAATCAGGTATGCGGGCGCGAATTTCACCGCGTTTTTCTGGATCTGCGTCTAATTTCAATGCATCCAGTTCTCGATCGCCGACGGCAGCCAGTCTCAGGGTTCCGGATGTTTCCGCGAGCAGCAACTTGCTGATATCCGTTTCAGGAACTTCCAGCACGGCGGTGCGGCTTCGCTTACCGCTGGCATCCTCAGGTTTAACGGAATTACCTTGAATGACATTGCCTAGAATGACATTGCCAAAGGCCAGTACGGTAATGTCAGTGAGTATTCTGCGCGCGACACTTTGGTTGCCGGTTTCGCGGTTGGCACGCGTGGCAAATATGACGTCCACCTGGTCACCGGGTAGCAGGTAGCCGCCGGTACCGATGGTTTCGTCAACGCTCACAGCCATGGCCCGAAAACCTGGCTTGATCTGCTCAGACAAAACACTGGTCATTTCAAAGTGACTGCTGCGTAGAACTTCTCCTTGCGGCACCGGAACGTAAACTTCCTTACCGATGACGTCCTCTACCTTGGCGTAGGTGCCCCCTGTACTGAGGGGGTAGGGGATCGACTGGATGTCTTCCTCGGTAATCACTGTATTTGGACTCAGGTCGCGACTGGTCACAATCACGCGGTAGGGCGATTCAGGTGCGAGCGCCACAGCGTTAGTCGCTGGTTCCTGGCTGAGTCGAATTCCCACAATGGCGAGCAGGACGGACAGTCCGATCAGGGAGAAGGCGAGTATTTTAAGAGTTCGGGCTTGCATGATCTCATCCTTGCTGTTGGTTCATTCCAGTAAAGTGCTTCCTAGACGCGCAGACTCGCTCGCCCGATCAGGTTTTGCGGGATACGCGGAATAGTGCCTATTGCCGGCAAGGTAATGGCAGGAATCAGCGGGTTACTGGCGTAGTTGTTGTAGCGAATTTCAACGGTACAGGTGTCGCTGCTGCAGCTGACGATTACTGCATCGCCATCGGTTCCCAGTACCTGGCTTTTTGCTGCCGCAGGCAACCATGACAGTGAGTTGACTGCCTGTTCACGCACAGCAGGTGTAATTCGGTCATCGATGCATTGCTGGTTGGTTAGGCCATCGCAATCGACAGCGAGGGCAGAGCGCAGTACATCTTCCGAGGCATAGGTGAAGGCCTGAATCAGCATAAATACTGTTGAGTAGGTGGCAATGGAGTAGATCAGAGCCAGAAAGACCGGGAAAATCAGCGAGAATTCAATCGCCGATGCACCGCGTTGCTTGAACTGCATTGGCATTGTGTGAATCCTCTGTGTTAGGTAATGGTGGCGAGAAAAGCGCCAAGGCTGACGGCGGTGCCGAGGGGTAAACCGCGTTGTATCATGGTCTCGACCTCGGGTAAGGCGAGTGTCGTGCTGTTTCCGTCCATTGCTTGCTTCTTCGAATTTTTCAGGGTGTCCATCAGCATGCAGATGGCGAGCAGAGCTAATGTTCCGAGGCTAAAGGCCTGCAGAAAGAGGTCGGTCGGCCATAGCAGTGCCAGTGCCAGCAGCAGTTTGCTGTCGCCTGCGCCGAGAATTCCTTTGAGTGCGCCGGGAACGATAATCATCAGAGCGAGCAGGACGTTAATCCCGTGCATTTCCAGCGTACGTTCGAGCTCAAGGCCGGACAGCTGCGTCCAACGTGCTAGCGCGCAGATCAGGAGTAGGAGTACCGCCAGATTGGGGATCCGGCGGTCGCTCCAGTCCCGCCATGCAATCACGGCCAGAGTTGCAGAAATGCAAGTGGTCAGTATGATTGCGAGGCTAGGCAGTCCCAACTCCATGATAATGTGCTCTGCAGGAGGTGGCGCTTACGCGCAACCACCCAAGCTGGTGCAGATCGTGGTGAAGAAGGTCTGTACGCTAGTACCGATGCCGGTTACCGCGACGATTATCAGGGCGCCGATAAGGCCAGCGATCAGTCCGTATTCGATTGCACTTGCGCCTTCTTCACTGTCGTTAAATCGGGTGATTTTGGCTTTGAATTGCTTGATCATGGGGTCAATCTCCGAGTTTGGGATTAGCGACGTATACGTTGAGGTTTACGCCTTGATGCCGATTGTCACGCTATTCGCGATAGTGAGAAATAGGTAGATACCGAGATGCCGCAAGTTATTGAATCTGGTGATAAAAGTTGAATGAAGAAAGCCCGAGGCCCGTTGAGCTGCGCATTGCAGCGATGGATCTACTTGCCCGCAGGGAGCACAGCCGCAGCGAATTGCTAGAAAAGCTGTCGCGCCGATTTGACAAGGCGCAGCTGGAGGCGGTGTTGGACGTGCTTGTCGAAGACGGCTTGCTCTCAGACCAGCGTTTTGCCGAGGGTTTTGTCCGGCACCGGGCTTTGCGCGGGCACGGACCGGCGCGTATCAGGCAGGAATTGCGCTCCCGCGGTGTCAGTGAAGATACGACTGCGCTAGCCTTTGAAGCCAACGACATCAACTGGCTCGATATTCTGGAGGATGTCGTGCAAAAGAAGTTTGGCGATCGGCACGCGGACGATTTGAAGGAGAAAGCGCGGCGTCAACGCTTTTTGCTCTACCGGGGTTTTTCCCACGACCAGATTAGAGATATTTTGGATTAGCTGGTCCGGCCACGTGCGTCAGCGGTCAGTTTATCGTCCTTTGCTCAGTGCCAGCCAAAGCCAGTGCAATTACCTAAAATTAAGACCGCGCGGCCGCTTCACCTTTTACACTTACACACTCTCCCGGCAGCACGCTATGCCGGAAAACAATAAGCCTTGAGAAACCCTATGTCAGCAACTCAACAACAAACCATCTTTGAAGCTGCCTGTGCACTTGCCCCGTACGGTATGGAAATCGCCGCTGTCGCTGCGCGTGAGCCCCAGCGCTGGGCCATTGTCTCGGAACACGGTAATCGGACTTTCAATGAATTGAATCAGCGCGCCAATCAGCTTGCGCGTTTGCTGCGTGAAGCTGGCTTGGTGGCCGGTGACCCCATCGCCTTACTGTGTGGCAATCGCCCGGAGTTTGTCGAAGTCGTCATGGCCGCACACCGGCTGGGATTGCGTTTAACGCCGGTAAATTGGCACCTGAAGGCTGAGGAAATTGCCTATATTGTCGACGACTGTGAAGCGCTGGCACTCTTCGCCGATATCCGCGTTGGCGCTGCTGCAGAACAGGCAATTGCCGACAACTTGCGTCTGCGTTTGAAGCTTGCCATCGGTGGCGCTCTGCAGGGCTTTGAGCCCTATGATCAGGCAGCCATTGCTCTGGATACCCGCGACATTGACCAGCCGACTCGCGGCTGCGTTATGCAATACACTTCCGGTACCACGGGCAAGCCCAAAGGCGTATTGCGGAAGCAGGCGGACCCGGCCAAGGCCGCTGACATGCAGCAGCTAATTACGGCGGTTTTCCAGTTCGAGCCGGATAGTGGCAGCGATTGTGGACTCGTTACGGGCCCGCTATATCACGCAGGCCCCTTTAACCTGTGTATGCAGACACCGCTGACGGCTGGAATCGGTATTGTGATGATGGACCGCTGGGAGGCGGAAAAGACGCTGGAGCTGATTCAAAGCCATCGCGTCACCCACAGCTTTTTCGTCCCGACGATGTTTGCCCGAATGCTGCAATTGCCTGAACAGACTCGTGCGAGCTACGACTTGTCATCCTTGCGCTTCGTGATTCACGGCGCGGCGCCCTGCGCACGCTCAACAAAACAACAGATGATGGATTGGTTTGGTCCCATCATCTGGGAAATGTTTGCAGGTACTGAAGGGCCGGGGACCTTTGTCAGCCCGCAGGAGTGGCTAGCTAAACCCGGCACGGTCGGTAAGCCAGGCCCGGATCAGATTCGAATTCTCGACGAGGAGGGAAGCCAGATGTCGGCTGGCCAGGAAGGACAGATCTGGATAGTAAACCCTGCCGACAGCCAGTTCGAGTACTTCAAATCACCGGAAAAGACAGCTCAGGCCCAGCGCGACGGCTATTTTACCGCAGGCGATATTGGCTACCTAGACAGTGACGGCTACCTCTTTCTTACCGGGCGCAGCGCGGAGACCATTATCAGTGGTGGCGTCAACATTTATCCGCAGGAAATCGATGATCTGCTCGTCAAGCACGAGGCTGTTGCGGATGTGGCATGTGTTGGTGTGCCGAATACGGAGTGGGGCGAAGAGGTCAAGGCACTTGTACAGTTGCTGCCAGGCTATAGTGGTGATGCCGCAATGACAGAAGCTTTGATTTCGCACTGCCAGAAGAATCTGGCCAGCCAAAAGGTTCCCCGCAGCATAGAGTATTTGGAAGAGATCCCTCGCAGTGAGGCGGGCAAAGTCTATCGTCGCGCCTTGCGTGACCGGTACTGGCAAGACCAGAGCAGTAAGATCTAGCGACGCAATTTGATACGTTACTCAGAATAAAAACAGAGGTGACAATGGAGATTCAACTCAGCTCCCGTGAGCAGACCTTGCGCACTGAAGTGCGCAACTATATGAGCGACTTGATGACACCGGCTCTCGTCGAGGAGGGAAAGATTCCTGAATTCTCCGAGGGTGGCGGACCAGAGCATCGCAAGCAGTTTGCCAAAATGGGCGCTGATGGCTGGATTGGCGTGAGCTGGCCTAAGGAATGGGGTGGCAAGAACTGGTCGACCATGGAGCAGTATATTTTCACGGAAGAAGTCATACGTGCGGGCTTTCAATACCCGTTTTTGACTACAGAGGCCATCGCCCCCGTCTTGATGGAGCATGGCAACGAACGTGTCCGCGATGAAGTGGTAGGCGGAATCCGTCGTGGCGAAGTGGCTATTGCCATAGGGTATTCAGAACCTGCTGCTGGCACGGATCTGGCCAGTCTTAAGACCCGGGCGGTTCGTGATGGCGATGATTGGGTAATCAATGGTCAGAAAATCTGGACCAGCCTGGGCAATTTTGCAGACTACATTTGGTTGGCGGCACGCACAGATCCGGATGAAAGCAAGAAACACAAGGGCCTGACAATGTTTCTTGTGCCTACGAACGCTCCCGGCTTTTCTTGCACACCCATCTGGACGCTTGGGGTACGCACGAATGCGACCTACTACGAAGATGTACGCATTCCTGATAGCTATCGCGTGGGCGAAATCAATGGTGGCTGGAAGCTCATCACCGGCCAGTTAAATCGCGAGCGGCTGTCTCTCGTGACTCACGGTATGGTGGCCGGTCTCTACGACGAAGTCGTGCAGTGGGCGGCCAGTACCGAGAGTGGCGGCAGTCTGGTTATTGATAGGCCCTGGGTACGCGGCAATCTGGCGAAAGCCCATGCCGGCCTGGAGGCACTGAAAATGATATGTTGGAAGCAGGCTTGGGCGATCTCCGAGGGCACTTTGGAGATGGCGGACGCTTCTGTGGCCAAGGTCTATGGCACCGAGTTTTTTATTGAGTTGTATCGTCTGTTGCTGGAAGTGCTGGGGGAGGCCGGCCTTATTGCTGCGGATTCACCTGGTGCTTTGCTCAAGGGCAAGTTGGAACATCGCTATCGGACCGGTTCAATTCTGACCTTTGGGGGTGGTACCAATGAAGTGCAGCGCGACATTATTGCAATGGCTGGGCTGTGGATGCCGCGCTCACGTTAGGTAAAGAACAGAACAGCTAATTATCGGATAAGAACAGGAAGCGACATTATGGATTTTTCATTCAGCGAAGAACAAACCGATATCCGTAATCTGGCGCAGCAGATTTTTAATGACTACTGTAAACCTGAGCGCCTGAAAAAACTTGAGCAAGCCGGTGAATATTTTGACCGTGAACTATGGACTGCACTTTGCAAGGCCGGTTTGAGTGGCGTTGCTATTGATGAAGCGCAAGGCGGTATGGGCTACGATTTTGAAAGCCTGTGTATTCTGTTGGAAGAGGCCGGTCGAAGCGTTGCTAAAGTAGCGCTGATTCCGGTGCTGGTTGGCTCAGCCCTGCCGGTGCAGAAATTTGCCTCGGCACAGCGCAAGCAGCAATTGCTGCCAGGGCTGGCAAGTGGCGAAAAACTGCTAACCTGGGCGCGCATTGAGCCTGGTAATAGTGATGCTCTGAGACCTTCAATGATCGCGCGGTCCGAAGGTGACGAGTGGCTGTTGTCGGGTCGCAAGCACTGTGTGCCACTGGCCGAATTGGCCGATCACATCTTACTGGCGGCGCGTACTGAGGCCGGTGACGTTTTGATTGTGCTGGTTGATAGGACGCAGAAAGGTCTCTCTGTTCAACCGCAGGTGGTGACCAGTGGTGAGACCTACTTTGACCTGGAGTTCGATGCCCTGCGCATTTCTGACGTGCAAATTCTGGCGCGTGGTGCAACCGCAGAACAATGGCTGGTTTATACAGAACGTCGCTATCAAACCGCACTCTGTGCCATGGCGGTAGGGCTGTGTGATCGCATGATGCGAATGACGGCCAGCTACACCAGTGAGCGTGAACAGTTCGGTCGCGCTGTCGCGACCTTTCAGGCAGTCGGTCACCGTATGGCAGATTGTTTCAAGGATGTGGAGTGCCTGCGTCTGACAACGCAGCAGGCAATATTTCAGCTGAATGTGGAAAGCGAAAGTGTTGAGGATGCCGTGACGGTCGCCAAAATCTGGTGCGGCGACGTCTGTCATCGGGTGAGTCAGGCAGCCCAACACTGCCACGGTGGTATTGGTGTCGACCGGGATTACTCGCTATTTCGTTACTGCTTGATGGCACGTCAGATTGAACTGACGGCCGGATCAACAGCAGCCTTAACGCAAGCGCTGGGAGATAAAATTGCCGAACGCGCTAAGTCCGCTGCGTAACAAAGCGAGTCGTCAGCGTTGCATCATTGCAGGTAGCCGCCCGCACACCGTCGAGCCTACAAGGTAGGTGGAGCAACGCGCAGCTCTGCGGGTAACACAATATCGACTTCCAACCCCGGCTCACGGTTGCAGGCTTTTACCTGACCACCATGACTGTGGATGATGCGCTTGCAGATGGCGAGGCCCAGTCCGTGACCGCCGCTGCCCCGCTGGCGTGATTCATCGAGCCGATAGAAGGGCAGAAAGAGCTTTTCCAGCGCCTCTTCCGGCACACCCGCGCCCAGATCACGGATTCGGATGTGTAGGTCTCCTTGCGAAGATTGTTCGAGAGATAGAGTGACAATGGCCTCCGGTGGGCTGTGACGTATGGCGTTTCGCAGAACATTTTCGATCGCAGTACGAAGCGCTTGATTGTCAGACTGTATCCATATATCCGTATCAGCGCCCTCTAAGGCAAGATGGATGTGCTGACTTTCAGCCTCGAGCTGATTGGCTTCAATCAGCGAAGTAAGCAGTTCACCCAATGCCAGCGTGTCGGATAGTTCCATTTGCTGGTCGGGCTCTAACAAGAGCTGGTCTATCAAGCTGTTGAGGGTGTTACTCTCCTGAGCAATTCGTTCAAGCTCCGGAGAGTCTCCTTGTCTGCGGCTTGCCAAGGCCAGTGCGGCCTGAATTCTTGCCAGGGGGGTACGCAATTCATGGGAAACATCGTGAATCAGTGTCCGTTGCCGTTGTTGGGCCGCCTGTAATTGCTGCGCCATCTGATTAAAGTCATGACGCAATGCGTTAAATTCGTCGACGCTGTCGCTGGCTTCGAGCTGAATGTTCAGATCGCCCGCCGCCATCAGCTGGGTTGCTTTGCGCAGCTCTGTAATGGGTCGAGTATAGCGCTTGACCATCCAGTAACTCAGCGTGCCAGTCGCGAGCAGTGCCAGCAGCAGCCGTAGCCACAAGTGCTCGTGAAACATGGCAACAAAGAAGGGATTGAGTCGCTTAACCCGAGTGAGCAGGTAAGCCTGTTCCGGAGATGCGCGAAAATGCAAGCGCTTGATACTTACCAACCCTTTTGTCGTCGGGCGGGGACGCGGGCCAAAGCCGGGCGGCGGTTGTTCTATCAGTGCACGTATTTCAGAGTCCAGTAGCAGCCCGCCGCTGATATCCTCACCATCAGGGCGGTGCAGCAACCAGTCAAACTCGGTACGTTGCTGTGTCAGCCACTCGCGCCAGCGCTCCTCACCTTGGCGGTGATAGCGACGACTGAACTCTCTGACAAACATTCTGGCCTGCTCGTGCTGTTCTCGCAGAGCATTTTGGCGAGGCGCTTCCCGGTTAAGGTAGTGGGCAACTTGTTGGCCGAGAATCAGGGCGAGCAGGGTTGTGAGCCAGAATCCCAGAAACACGCGGACAAAAAGGCGATTCACTGTTTGCCCTCGGGGTAGAGGCAGTAGCCGACGCCTCGCACGGTGACGATATGTTCAAGCTCGCTTTGTTCAGCCAGCTTTTTGCGCAAATGACTAACGTGCATATCAAGGCTACGATCAAATGCCTCGAGGGGGCGCAAAAGCACCAGTTCACTAAGCTGTTCTTTGCTGACAACCTGATTGGGGCGTTGCAGGAGGGTCGTTAACAAGTCGAACTCCCTCGCAGTCAGTTTGATTTCTGCTTTCGGCCCATGTAGACGCCGTGCGCGCTGATCAACATTGAAGTCACCGAAATTGAGCGTCTCCGATGCGATCTGCGCGCTCGACTCGTTGGGTGCACGACGCAATACGGCCTTCACGCGAGCCGACAACTCCCGAGGGTTACAGGGCTTGGGTAGATAATCATCGGCGCCGAGTTCTAGGCCGACGATCCGGTCTGTGTCGTCGCCGCGAGCCGTTAGCATGATGACGGGTGTATGCACATGGTTAGCGCGCATGGCTCGCAGTACGTCCAGGCCTTGCTGGCCTGGGAGCATGATGTCGAGTATTAGCAAGTCGATTTGGCTTTTATTCAGGTAATCTAGCACCTCATCACCGCGGTGCACGCTTTCTACGTGGTAGCCATCCATCTGCAGGTAGTCCCGCAGGAGGCCACAGAGGGCTTCATCGTCATCAGCAATCAGTAAAGAAGACATTGGTGGGCTGCTTGTCTGTGGTGAGTCCGTCATGGTTTGCTATTGTTGTCTCTGTCATGGGCTCTGGCCAATGGATTTACACAAAATTTACAATAGGCAGGCAGAGTTTTACAGGCGCTCTGTCTACTATGATTTCGACATTCACTGATTCACCCCCGGGAGGGGTCTAGCATGAAACACAGAAATCTGATTACAGCAGCAGTACTTGTGCTCTTTACCAGCCTGGCGTTTGCCAAGTCCTACGAAGGTCACCACGGCCATGAACGCGGCGGTGAGCGTATCATGAAGCACCTGAAATCGCTTGATCTGAGTAGCGATCAGGAATCCGCCATCAAAACTGTGTTGTCGTCTTCTAAAGCAGCCAGCAAGGAACTGCGGAAGGAGAAACGGGAGCTCTTCAAGCAAATGCACTCCACACCCGCGGAATCGTTGACGAGCGACGACATTGATCGATACAGCAATGAATTTGGTCGTCTGTCTGCCGCGGGCATGCGTCAGCGCCTCGACGTAAAAACCGCTATCGCAAAAATTCTCACGCCCGAGCAGCGCGAGCAACTGGCTGAAGAGCGCGAACGCAAACGTGAGGAAATGCGCGAACACCGTAAAAAACGCTACGACGGCTAACACCAGCCATCCAGGAACTCTAATGTGCAGCCCCTTTTTATAAAGGGGCTTTTTTATACCCGACGAAGATTCAGAGCGAGTTGTTCGTAACCTGCCTTGTCAGAATCAAATGACGACTGGCTGGTAATGACAGCGATACTTGCCTGCTCTGGCTTCAAGTAGTGTTGGGCGACGCGCTGAAGATCGCTTATCGTGACGTTGAGCAGCCGCGCACGAAACTCATCGCGTAAGGCTTTGCCTCTGGCAAACAGCTGGTTCTGGAAATCCCGTTTGGCCTCGCCGGCAGGTGAGCCCGGTTTGTCCAGGCTGCCGATAACACCGAGTATGGCCTGTTCTAACTGCTCGTCGCTGTGCTGATTGGATTGCAGCCACTCCAATGATTGATCAAAATCGTTCAGAGTGGCAAGGGAGCGAGGGTCCCGGTAAGAGTAGAAACGGAAAGCAGCGATGTTGGAGTCTTGTGATGCACCCCCGCCATAGGCTCCCCCTTGTTCGCGAATGCTTCGGTGCAGGTAGCCGTTGCGCAAAAAGCCGCCAAGCACTGTGAGTGCAGCTGCATCCGGGTGCGCCATCGGTACTGTCGCGTAGGCCTTGGCGCAAAAGTTGACCTCAGTGGCGGTGACCCAACATTCGCGCACAGATTCCCTTTTGTGAGGCAGCGAAAAATCCGTGCTGATTGCGGTTTCAACATCGCGCCAGATGGTTTGGTTTGCGTCATTGATCGACGCCATGGCCTCATCCTCTGCGATGATGAGAAGTTGCTTTTCACTGGCCTGAAAGTGCTGATGGACCTGTGACAGCAACTCTGAATATTGGTGCAGCCCTTGGCTTTCCTTGCAGTCGTCGTGTCGCTTCTTAAGCGCGCTGATACCCGCGAGCCCGGACAGTTCATGAGAGAGTTGGGCAACCGGGCTCATTCCGCTGCTCGCAGCCTGCATGGCCAGAACATGGCCGTTCCCTGTGATGCTGTTTTCAGCGGAAGCTCGCTGTTGGGCAAGAAGCTCACGCAGGCGCTCCGTTTCGTCAAAGCGCGCCTGAGTATGGGTGTCGTGGATAAGCTGGGATTGCTCGCGATGGAACCGCGTCAGCGCCTTACTGCTGATAAAGGCATAGGCCATTGCATCCTGCTCGTTATCAGCACCGCCGCGAAAACTGTTAAAGGCGTTAATCGCGCCGCACACAGACGCCTGTCGCGCCTGCGTCTGAAGGTAGTCTTCCTTGCCCAGGCCGACCTCGGTAAGCATCGAGGTATAGTAGGGCACCAGCTGCGCAAGTTCCGGCGGCAATTGCGGCATTTT
>JBFKDP010000084.1:0-13118 GCA_041619575.1 Litorivivens sp. | reverse complement strand
CTGTTATTTGAGGCGGGCTTGTTCTTCAGCCGCTTTCTTGGCGTGCGCGATTCAACCGAGGATGAGTAGGCAGAGCAGACGCAACGTCTCTGGTTTTAGTAAGCCGGGTCTTCGCTATAACCTTGGAAAGCAAGATTTTCAAAGCGGGTGTACTTGCCAATAAAGGTTAGACGGGCCGTTCCGATAGGGCCATTCCGCTGCTTGCCAATAATGATTTCAGCAACACCTTTCTGGTCAGTTTCTTCGTTATACACTTCTTCGCGATAGATAAACATTATCACGTCCGCATCCTGCTCGATGGCACCAGATTCCCGCAGGTCAGAGTTCACGGGACGCTTGTTGGGACGCTGTTCCAGAGCCCGGTTCAGCTGCGAAAGCGCAATGACAGGGCAGTTGAATTCCTTGGCAATGCCTTTCAAAGAGCGCGAGATCTCGGAGATTTCAGCCGTGCGGCCTTCACCACTGCGCCCCGCGACCTGCATCAGCTGCAGGTAGTCAATCATGATCATCGACAGCTCGCCGTGCTCACGCACCAGCTTACGCGCCCGCGAGCGCACCTCAGTAGGCGTCAGGGCTGGCGTGTCATCGATGAAGAGCGGTCTGTCCTTCAGTTTGTTCACAGCTGCGCTAAGCTTCGGCCAGTCTTCCTGGTCGAGCTTACCGGTCCTGACCTTTGTCTGATCAATTCGCCCTACCGAGGACAACATCCGCATCATCAGCTGGTCAGCAGGCATTTCCATACTGAACACCAGCGCAGGACGGTCATCAAGCAGAATGGCGTTCTCCACCAGATTCATGGCAAAGGTGGTTTTACCCATAGAGGGGCGGGCAGCCACAATGATCAGGTCAGACTTCTGCAAACCAGAGGTCATGTCGTCCAGCTCGGTAAAACCGGTGCTGACACCAGTGAGCGACGTGCCACTGCGAAACAGCTCGTCAATTCGCTCAACCGCTTTGCCCAGCAAGGGGTTGACGGCCTGAGGGCCTCCAACCTTGGGGCGGTCTTCACTGATCTGCATGATGTCGCGTTCGGCAGCATCAAGCAGATCGGCGCTATTGCGCCCTTCCGGGTTAAAACCGCTATCGGCAATTTTCTGTGCCGCTTCAATAAGGGAGCGCAGGGTGGCGCGCTCGCGCACGGCTTCGGCATAGGCACGAATATTCGAGACTGCAGGGGTGTTTGCAGCCAACTCGGCCAGATAGGCAATTCCGCCTACACTGTCGAGTTGGGCATGTTTGTCCAGCGCTTCAGCCAGGGTGACCACATCAATGGGCTGGTCCTGCTCAACCAACGTGGCCATTCCGGCGTAAATATGCCGATGCCGGGGTTGAAAGAAGTCATTTTCCGAGAGCAAGTCAGCAACAGTGTCCCAGACATCGCCGCGGATCAACAGGCCGCCAAGCACCGACTGCTCTGCCTCCAGCGAGTGCGGAGGCAATTTCAGTGTGGCTATATCAATGTCGTCAAACGGCGGCGGAGCGTCGTCGTAGGTTTCGCTTTGCATATCGCTTTATTATGCGCTGTGGCCCGTCATTGTGGGGGATCTACCCGCAAAAAAAAAGCACCCGTCAAACGGATGCTTTCGATTTACCCGGGAAAGCGGGGTAGAAACCGTACTGACGGTGTCCTTACTCAGGAATCACCGACAGTTTAATGGTTGTGGTCACTTCAGGATGCAGCTTGAGATCGATCTCGAACTCACCGATTTCGCGAATAACACCCTGTGGCAACAGCACTTCACTCTTAACCACTTCCGTGCCACTGGCCTTGGATACAGCTTCTGCGATATCGCGAGTACCAATTGATCCAAACAGCTTGCCTTCCTCACCAGCATTGGCGGGAATAGTAACTACCAGTTCACTCAGTGCTTCAGCGCGCTTCTCAGCAACAGCCTGCTTCTCAGCAGCGGCTGCTTCCAACTCGGCGCGACGCTGCTCAAACTCGGCAACATTATCAGCCGTTGCAGGTACGGCTTTGCCAAACGGGATCAGGAAGTTACGGCCATAACCGGATTTTACATTGACCTGGTCACCCAGCTCACCCAGCTTACCTACGTTTTCCAGCAAAATGACTTGCATGATTTCATCCTCTGTTCGCGCTTACTCTGCCGACTTGGGCGCGGGCAAACGCTTTCTCACATCAATAAAACTGTCAACTACCGCCAGCAGCTGAACCAGCCAGCGCAAGGGCATCAAAAACACCCACAATATGTAAAACACCACCAACCAGCTCTGGCTCAAGCGAAACCGGTCTGCCGCCGCGTGTACCAAACCCAGTCCAGCAAACGTTAGCGGCACCTGCAGCACCAGCATCCAATTGCGCCATTCGGCGGTTGAACCCAGCAGCAACATGCCGATAACCAGCGACGCAGCCATAACCGGCCCCAGTCGAACCGCGTGAAACTCACTGCGAAATCCGCCCGGGTTGTACAGTACTGCTTGCCACCAGCGCGCGAGTAATAAACTCAGAGCCACGGTGTAGGCATTGATAACGCCAATCAAACCGGCGACATCCGATACCGACAGGGCCTGCATCGTCAATTGCGGATTTTGCGCTCGCATCTGTTCTAAAACCTGCGACAGTAAATCTGCAATCTGCTGCGTTTGCGCAACCGCTGCCGTATTCATCAGCACTGCCAACCCCAGTGCCGCAAGGCTGATAACGACCAGCGCAACCGCCCAAGAGCCTGAGGCTCGAAGACAAGTTGCGCCCAGATACACGCCGACAATCGCCGTAATCGGCCCTAGGTCGGCAGCACCCAGCGCAATCGCTGCGGCTGGTAGAAGCGCCCAAACCAGAACATATCCGCCCTGACTCGAGCCCTTCCTCAGGGTGACCAAGGCAATCGCGGCAGCGCCTACCCAGGCAAAAAACACCGAGCCCACACTCAACACAGACACAGCTACGGCCTGTGTGCGCCCTCTCATGATAAATTCCGCCAGAGCGCGCATGGGTATTACAACTGCTGCTTACTGATGGCTGTCAGTGTAGGGCAGCAAAGCCAGAAAACGCGCACGCTTTACAGCGGTGGCGAGCTGGCGCTGATATTTGGCTTTGGTTCCTGTAATACGGCTAGGAACAATTTTGCCCGTTTCAGAAATATAGGCTTTCAGCGTGTCCAGATCTTTGTAATCGATCTCCTGAACACCTTCCGCGGTGAAGCGGCAAAACTTACGACGACGAAAAAAACGTGCCATGTCTATTCTCCAGTGCTATCCGCGATTAGTCTTCGGCGTCAGCCGTTGCTTTGGTTTCCTCAGAATCTTTGTCTGAGGAGCTTGAATCGTCGCTGTCATCACGGCGCGGACGATCGCTGCGACCACGGCGGTCACGGCTTTCCTTCTCGGCTTTCATGATGGGCGACTCTTCAGTCACGGACTCGTCGCGACGGATAATCAGGTCGCGCAGGATGGCGTCATTGAAGCGGAAGTTGGTGCGCAGCTCTTCCATAGCATCGGCCGAGGCTTCAACATTCATCAATACATAGTGGGCTTTGTGGATTTTTTCGATAGGGTAAGCCAGCTGGCGGCGCCCCCAATCTTCCAGACGGTGAACCTTGCCGCCGTCTTTCTCAATAGCCTGGGTATAACGCTCGATCATACCCGGAACCTGTTCGCTCTGGTCCGGGTGGACCATGAACACGATCTCATAGTGACGCATACGCATCTCCTTATGGGTTATAGCCACCCGACAAACGGTGTGGCAAGGAGGCCGACCAAAGCTGAGCCCTAGTCGACAGAAAATTCAAGAGGCGGGATTTTAGGCAAGTGGCGCGCGGTATGCAAGCCAAATCGCACAAAATTTAGTCATTGAACAAGGACTTGCTGGCGTTGCCGCACAACCTCATAGAGCACCACCCCGGTTGCTACCGACACATTCAGGCTACTGACGGCGCCAGACATCGGCAATCTGACCAGATAATCGCAGTTTTCTCGCGTCAGGCGCCGCAAACCGGAGCCCTCAGCCCCCATGACAATCGCTGCTGGCCCAGTGAGGTCCAGCGCGTACAGACTCTGCTCGGCCTCACCTGCAAGCCCCGTCAGCCAGATACCGGAGTCCTGAAGCTGTTTCAGGGTCCGCGCCAGGTTTGTCACCGCAACAAAGGGTACCGTTTCAGCCGCTCCACAGGCGACCTTACGTACAGTGGCATTGAGGCTGGCTGATTTGTCCTTGGGCGCAATCACCAGACCGACACCGGCAGCGTCGGCGCTGCGCAGACAGGCCCCCAGGTTGTGGGGATCTGTAATGCCATCCAGCACCAGCACAAGGGCGGGCGACGGCAGGCGCTCGATAAGCTCGGGCAGCTGTTTTTCGGTATAAGCCGAAGCCTGCTCGGCCACCTGCGCGACCACACCCTGATGGCGCCCACCCGAGGCCAGAGTGTCCAGTTTTTCCCGGGGCACAACCTGCAGGCTTATGCCCGCACACTCGACTTGCGCCACCAATTGTTGCAATCGCTTGTCTTGCCGCCCCTGCTGCACCATTAAGATTTCAATATCATCGGCGCGGCGCTCAAGCAGACTCTGCACTGCATGGAGCCCGTATACCTGATCTGACATACCTTGTTCTCTCAATACTATTTTTTCTTTGAAAACCAGAGTTCTTTGAAAGCCACCGTCCTTTGAAAGCCACTTACCTTTCAAAACCGGAGTTCTTTTTAAGCCATCGCATACCGACGATGCCCGACCTATCACACTTTCAAGGCCTCTTTCGTAAGCGTATGCGCCGGTGCCAGCGCACCCTGCTACTTGCGCTTGCGAGTCGAGGGCTTGCTCTTGGTCGATTTGCCTGCTGTAGATTTATCGCCGGCAGATTTGGCAGCACCCGTTTTGCCGCCACCAGAACGCCGCCTAGGACCACGTTTGCGGGGCTTCTTTTCGTCGTCAAACTCACCGCGCGCAATTTTTTCACGCTGAGTAATCTTACGCGCTTTACCACTAGCGCTTTTGCCCGCAGCGACAATACCAAGATCGACCTTCCGGTCTTCAACATTCACTTTCAGAATCTGCACGGTCACCGAGTCGCCCAAAGCAAAAACATCCCGGTTACGCTCACCGATTAAGCGCTGCTTGGCCTGATCGAACTGGTAGTAATCTTTGCCCAGCGCACTGATATGCACCAAGCCTTCCATGTAGAGCGGACGCATTTCGGCAAAGAATCCGAATCCGGTCACGGCGGTGATTACCGCCTCAAAGGTCTCGCCAACTTTGTCCTGCAAAAACTCGCACTTGAGCCAAGCCATCACATCGCGACTCGCGTCGTCTGCGCGACGCTCCGCCATCGAGCAATGCTCGCCTAGGGCTACCATCGCGCCTGTATCGTAGGGGTAGATTTTTTCTTTCGGCAGAGCCTTCGCACCTGATTGAGGCCGAAGATTCTTTGCCGGCTTCTGGCTCGGCAGCAAATGCCTCATGATGCTTTTCGAAGTCTTCTGGCTTCGCAGCAAGTACCTGATGCAGCGATGTACCAGCAAATCCGGATAGCGGCGAATCGGCGAAGTAAAATGAGCATAGGCTGGGTAATGCAGCCCAAAATGACCATCATTATCGGGTTGATACATCGCCTGTTTCAGCGAACGCAGTAACATGACCTGAATGACTCCGGCATCCGGGCGCTTGGCGACACTGGATAACAATGCCTGGTAATCACCGGGCTCTGGCGCTTCGCCACCGCTAAGGTTGAGTCCGAGTTCACCGAGATAATTCCGCAAATTTTCCAGTTTTTCACCACTGGGCCCATTGTGCACGCGGTAGAGCGCAGGCTCTTTTGCACTTTCGAGCAAGCGTGCCGTAGCAACGTTTGCACAGAGCATGCATTCCTCTATGATTTTATGGGCGTCATTTCGCACCACCGGCACAATCGCTTCAATGCGATGCTGGGCATCGTAGAGCACCCGCGTCTCCACGGTTTCGAAATCAATCGCTCCACGCTCATCGCGCGCAATCCGCAAGGCCTTGTAGACAGCATGCAGGTTTTGTAGCTGCGGCAAAAAGCCTTTGCGTCTAGTCAGCAAATCCTCGTTGGCCTCGCCACTGAGTAGTGCCGCCACCTCGTTATAGGTAAAGCGAGCATGTGAGCGCATGACGCCCTCGTAGAAGGTATAGCCACTCAAGCGACCGGATGCGCTGATCGTCATCTCGCACACCATGCACAGACGATCCACCTCCGGCTTCAGCGAACACAATCCATTGGACAGGGTTTCCGGCAGCATCGGCACAACACGATCAGGGAAATATACAGAGGTTGCGCGCTTCTGGGCCTCTGCATCCAGCGCCGAGCCCACCTGCACATAGTGCGAGACATCCGCGATGGCAACCCACAAGCGCCAACCACCCGACTTTTTCGGCTCGCAATAAACCGCATCGTCAAAGTCTCTCGCGTCTTCCCCATCAATCGTCACCAACGGGAGCTTGCGCAGATCAACTCGTGCCAGCTTGTCTTCTTCGCCGGGTTCGGCCGCAAATTTGCGCGCCTCACGCTCCACCTCTTCCGGCCACTCAAAGGGTATATCGTGCTGACGAATCGCAACTTCCGTGGCGACGCCGGGGCGATTAATATCGCCCAGCAGCTCAACGACCTTGCCTTTGGGCGGTCGCTTAACCGCGGGCTGCTGGGTAATGGCGACCGTCAGATAATCGCCTTCCGCGGGTGTTGCGCCACCCAGATCTTCCAAATGGATAATATGATTGAGCTTTCCCTCCGTCACAACGGTGGGGCCACTTTTATCGGAAGCAAAGCGCCCGACAATCTGCTGAGTATTGCGTTCAATCACCCGAACAATGGTGCCAGACATACGCCCCCGACGATCTTCACCGTCCGCAGCCACTGCCACCCGGTCGCCATCAAACACCTGTTGCATTTGCCAGTTCGAGAGAAATATATCCTGCTGGTCGGGCAGAAGAACAAAACCAAAACCGTCTTTGCTGGCCTGCACCAAGCCCTCATAGATCTCTGCCTTGGATATTTCCAGGCGGCCTGACTTGCCGCTACTGATCTGGCGATCGCGCAGCATTGCGCGCACTCGTCGCCGCAAAGCCTCCTCCGCTTCGTCGCCTTTTAGTTCGAGTGCTTTAGCCAGCTGCGCTTCAGTCAACGGCTTTTTCTCAAGCACAGACAGGATAAATTCACGGCTGGGGATAGGGTTTTCGTAGCGCGAGGATTCGCGATCGGCGTGTGGATCATTGGACGGGCGGCGTTTTGCCATATAAAAGTTAGAGCCTCTCAATTTCAGGGAATTACATAAATCCTTCCTGCATTATACGCACTGCCATTGACAAAACACCCTTAGGTCAGTAAATTGCGCGCCTCAGGTCACACGACCCATGATTTCTCATCTGCCCAGGTGGTGAAATTGGTAGACACGCCAGCTTCAGGTGCTGGTCCTCGCAAGGGGGTGGAGGTTCAAGTCCTCTCCTGGGCACCATACTCTTCGTACCGAATGTCTCACTCTACAACGTCCGAGACCTCCCGACCGGCATCCGGTCCCATCAGGATTTACTAAGCATGTCATTTACCACGCTGGGCCTCTCAGCCCCGTTGTTACAGGCTATTGCCGACAAAGGCTACGACAGCCCCTCCCCTATTCAGAGCAAGGCAATACCCGCTATTCTCAAAGGTGGCGACGTTATGGCCGCCGCCCAAACCGGCACAGGCAAAACGGCCGGCTTTACCCTGCCGATTCTTGAGCTACTCAAAGACGGCCAGTCCGCCGGACCAAACAAGGCTCGCACACTTATTCTCACCCCCACGCGCGAGCTTGCCGCACAGGTTGGCCAGAGCGTTGCCGACTACGGCAAGCACTTGCCCCTGCGCAGCGCCGTCGTCTTTGGCGGCGTTAAAATCAACCCGCAGATGATGGCCTTGCGCAAAGGGGTTGACGTTCTGATAGCTACCCCAGGGCGCTTACTCGATCTTTACCAGCAAAATGCAGTGCGCTTCGACACACTGGAAATTCTGGTACTCGACGAAGCTGACCGCATGCTGGACATGGGCTTTATCAACGACATCAAAAAGATTCTGGCATTGCTCCCCAAACAGCGGCAGAACCTGCTGTTCTCAGCCACCTTCTCCGATGAAATCCGGCGGCTGGCCAAGGGCATCATGAACGACCCCGAAGAAATTTCGGTCGCCAGTGCCAATACCACCGCGGACAACATCACCCAGTGGATTTGCCCGGTCGACAAGAAGCGCAAGGCTGATTTGCTCATTGAGCTCATTGTGGATCGCAACTGGCAACAGGTGCTGGTATTTACCAAAACCAAGCATGGCGCCAATAAACTGACCCGCAATCTTGAAGGGGCCGGGCTCAAAGCTGCCGCGATCCACGGCAACAAGAGCCAGGGCGCTCGTACCAAGGCACTGGCGGGCTTCAAGAAAGGTGACATGCAGATACTGGTCGCTACGGATATCGCCGCGCGCGGTCTGGACATCAGCCAGCTACCCCACGTAGTGAATTTTGACCTGCCCAATGTTGCCGAAGACTATGTACACCGCATCGGCCGCACCGCGCGGGCCGGCGCTTCAGGTGAGGCCGTGTCGCTGGTAAGTGCTGACGAAGCCAAACAGCTTGGACAGATCGAGCGACTAATCAAGAAAAACCTTCCACGCCACCTGATCGACGGTTTCGAGCCCGATCATGATGTGCCGGATTCCCAAGCTATTCGCCGACCGCACAAGCCCCGGCAGCAGCCAAAAGGACCGAGCGGCGCCAACGCGCGACCGGGAAACGGGGCAAACCCTAAACGCAATAACCAGCGAAAACGTCGACCAACGGCTCAAGGAAATGGCACTAGCCGCTAGGCATCTGATCTCTAGAGAGTCTGAGTTAGTGCAGCGCAGTTAATAGTAGACAGAGAGCCAGCTGGCAATCAGCTGGCATCGACCCAGCGCAACTCTCTGGGTAAAGAAAAGGTGATATTTTCCGGGCGCCCCACAAGCTCTTCAGGTGCGCTGGCGCCCAACTCGCAGAGGCGGGCAACCACATCCTGCACCAGCACCTCTGGCGCAGAAGCACCGGCCGTAATGCCAATTCGGCTAACATTGTTCAGCCATTCAGCCTGGATATCCGATGCCTGATCTATCAGATGGGCAGCGCAGCCCCGGCGCTCAGCCAATTCACGCAGGCGATTGGAATTTGAGGAATTGGGCGAGCCAACAACCAGCACTAGATCACTCTGTTCGGCCAGCGTTTTTACAGCGTCCTGCCGATTCTGCGTGGCATAGCAGATATCATCCTTGCGCGGTCCCTCAATCGCGGGAAAGCGCTGCCGCAATGCGTCAATCACAGCTGCAGTGTCATCCATGGACAGAGTCGTCTGGGTCACGAAAGACAAATGCTCCGGGTCGTTCACCTGAAGCGCCGCAACCTGCTCGACATCTTCAACCAGATAAATATCCCCGCCTTCGCTGACGTCATACTGACCCATGGTGCCTTCAACTTCCGGGTGACCCTTGTGACCAATCAGTATGCATTCACGCCCCTCACGGCTGTATTTGACAACCTCCATGTGGACTTTGGTCACCAGAGGGCAGGTTGCATCAAACACCTTCAAACCGCGCTGCTCAGCCTCGTCACGCACAGCGCGAGACACACCGTGGGCAGAAAAAATGACAATAACATCATCAGGTATTTCATGCAGTTCATCGACGAAAACAGCGCCGCGCTCGCGCAGATTTTCAACGACAAAACGATTGTGCACTACCTCATGACGCACATAGATCGGTGCGCCAAACACATCCAGCGCTCGCCCGACGATTTCAATGGCGCGATCAACACCGGCACAGAAGCCGCGCGGATTCGCCATTCTGATCTCAATTGCACTCATGTTTCAGCAGCGTCCACAGCAAGAATTTCAACCTTAAAGCGCAGTGTACGCCCGGCCAGCGGATGATTAAAGTTGACGACAACTTCACTGTCACCGACCGATTGCACCACTCCCGGCAATTCCGCCTTCTGGGCATCGGCGAAGGAAATGACCATGCCCTCCTCCAGCGTCATATCGGGCGCAAAACTACTGCGGTTTATTCGCTGAATATTCGCCGGGTTGGGCTGACCAAAGGCGTCTTCGGGCATCAGTGTGAACACTTTTTCATCACCAGTGCATAGACCCAACAGCTTCTTTTCTATACCGGGCAATAAGCTGCCATCACCGTAATTGAACGTTGCTGCCTTGCGCTCAAAGGTCGAGTCCACAACGCTGCCGTCTTCCATAGCCAATTCAAAATGCAAGGTGATGCGAGAGTTGGCGTCTACTGCTGCCATGTCACTTGTCCTCCGGGTGCAGCACCATATCCAGCAACATGCTCGCCGCACCAATCGTGATGCAAGTGTCCGCCACATTGAAGGCCGGAAAGTAATAGCCCTTCCAATGCAGAGAGACGAAATCGACAACGTAGCCGAGCACCGCCCGGTCAATTAGGTTGCCGATAGCGCCCGCCAGAATCATCGCCAATGCAAAACTCAACAATCGCTGTTGGTTTTTGATCAGCCCCAACCAGACAATCAAGGCAATGCTGACACCGCTGGATACCACGATAAAAAACCAGCGCTGCCAGCCGCCCGCATCGCTCAAAAAGCTAAAGGCGGCGCCGGTATTGTAGTGCAGGGTTATATTGAATACGGGCAGCACATAGACCGGCTGACCGTAGGAAAGGTAGGTGTCAGCCAGATACTTTGTGAGCTGATCCAGCAACACAAAAATGATGGCCATTGCGTACCATTTGAGCACACCGGTACCAACCAGTTGACGCCGCAGCGTTGTTTTAAGCATAGAAACGCTGTTCACCGTCACCTTCTATATTGTCTACGCAGCGCAAACACAATTCCGGATGAGTCGTATTGCTGCCAACATCTTCCCGATAGTGCCAACAGCGCACACATTTACTGCCTTCGCTAGCGTTGATCGCCACTTCCAGGTTGTCGAGCTCGGTTGCTCGGGCGTCCTGCGCAGCCGATAAATCGGCAAGCGTCGCCGCGGAGGTTATTAGGACAAAACGCAACTCGTCGCCCAGCTTTTCGAGTGTAGCTCGCAGACTGTCATCGCAGTACAGCGTAAGCTCCGCTTGTAGGCTGCCGCCAATCACCCCTTCATTGCGGGCTGCTTCCATGGCCTTGTTCACCGCCGTTTTCACTGCCTGAATCTCAGCCCAGTAAGCCGCCCCCATTTCCGGGTCTTCGGCGACATCAAGCCCCTGATACCATTCGGCAGTAAACACTGAACCGGGGTTGTCACCGGGCAGGTTTTCCCAGAGTTCGTCGGCAGTAAAACTGAGTATCGGAGATATCCAGCGCGCCAGTGCCTGGGCGATATGGTACAGCGCCGACTGGGCAGAGCGGCGAGCACGACTGTCCGTCGCCGTGGTGTACTGCCTATCCTTGATGATATCCAGATAGAAGCCACCCAACTCAACCACACAAAAATTGTGAAGTTTCTGATACACCTGATGGAACTGATACTTGCTGTAAGCGGCAATAATTTCCTGTTGTAATTCGGCGGCTCTATGCACCACCCAGCGATCAAGGCTGAGCATATCCCCAGATTCAAGCAGGTGCTGTTCCGGTTCAAAGCCCGTCATATTGGCCAACAAAAAACGCGCTGTATTGCGTATTCGGCGGTAGGAATCGGCCGTGCGCTTGAAGATCTCGTCAGACACAGTCATCTCGCCGCGATAGTCAGTCGCCGCAACCCACAAGCGCAAGATGTCAGCGCCCAGATTATTCATCACTTCCTGGGGCGCAATGACATTACCCAGAGACTTGGACATCTTGTGTCCTTTGGTATCGACGGTAAAGCCATGAGTCAGCACCGTTTTGTAGGGGGCGACTCCCTGCGTTGCGATGGATGAGAGCAAAGAAGACTGAAACCAGCCGCGATGCTGGTCTGACCCTTCCAGATAAACATCGGCGGGGAATTGCAGCGCATCGCGCTGATTCAGGACCGCGTAGTGAGTCACACCGGAATCAAACCACACATCGAGAGTGTCACTCACCTTGTCGTAGGCCTCAGCATCTTCGCCGAGCAGCTCTGCGGGCTCAAGTTCAAACCAGGCATCAATGCCCTCTTGTTCAACGCGCTGCGCAACCTGTTCAATCAGGGCCGGCGTATTGGGGTGCAGCTCTGCCGTCCGCTTGTGAACAAACAGCGCAATAGGGACACCCCAGGTGCGCTGCCGGGAAATGCACCAGTCGGGGCGTTCCTGCATCATCGATTCAATGCGCGCCTTACCCCATTCCGGCAACCACTGCACTGCGTCAGCGGCCTTCATTGCAGTATCCAGCAGGCCGTTCTGGTGCATGCTGACAAACCACTGCGGTGTGGCGCGGAAAATGATGGGCGATTTGTGACGCCAGCAATGCGGATAACTATGCTCGTAGAGCTCGTTGTTAAGCAATCGGCCCCTCTCGAGTAGCTCGGCAATAATCGGCTCATTCGCCTTATGAACAAACTGTCCGGCAAAGAGCTCGGTATCATCGAGAAAAACGCCATTACCGCCAACGGGGTTCAGCACCTCAAGACCGTATTGCTGACCGACGACAAAATCGTCCGCGCCGTGGCCGGGCGCAGTGTGGACGGCACCTGTACCGGCGTCAGTAGTGACATGTTCACCCAGAATAACCGGCACCTGCCGCTCATAGAAGGGATGCTGCAACTGCAAATGCTCCAGTACACCACCCTTGCAGCGACCGATAATTTCAGACTCGCCAAAGCCATAGCGCTCAAGCGCCTTTTCATACAGGGCCTCGGCTAACAGCAAATTGCGCTCACCGCCGTCATGACGGCAATGCACCAGTACGTAATCCAGCTCAGGATGCAACGCAACACCCAAGTTCGCAGGCAGGGTCCAGGGCGTTGTTGTCCAGATCACGATATCCGCGTCAGCAACTGCATTTTCAAGCGCCAGACGCTGGGAAAACTCCTCTGTATTGGCAACAGCGAAGGCAACATCAATCGCCGGCGATACCTTGTCCTGATATTCGACCTCTGCCTCGGCCAGAGCCGATCCGCAATCAGTACACCAGTGAACGGGCTTAAAGCCTTTTTGCACATGCCCGTTGTCAACAATTTTACCGAGAGCGCGAATAATATCCGCCTCAAAGCGATAATCCATCGTCAGGTAG
>JBFKDP010000083.1:0-13408 GCA_041619575.1 Litorivivens sp. | reverse complement strand
CCCAGATCAAAGATTACCCACCACCCAGACCACCTGAACAACCTAATACGGTGTGACCTGATATGTGCCAGCGGTACGCTGTCCAACTCGCTGGACTACTTGTTTGACCGTTGGATGTCCGACCTTCGATATGAAAACCCGGTGCGTGAAATTATCGACACCCGCACTACCCCTAAAGCCATCACCATTCAAATACTGCTAGTGGGACGAAAGACAGCAATCACGTTGTTGTTCCGATTGCACGCCAGTTCCAACATGTGAGCCAGTATATCCGTGATATATACCGTGAACTGACAACAGGGGTAAATGTGGGACATCGACGAAAGTACCTGACCATTACCGGGCTATGCCCGGACATGATCGACCTATTCAAATCAGCCAGTGACCTACTTGGACTTACTGGTGACCAATATTTGATTGCACTAATGACCAATGCCGGAGTTCCCGGCGTTGTTCCCATTTTCGATAACGATGAATCAAAGCGGGAGTGGAAAGAAGCGGTGCTGGCAAAAACGATTTTTGATTTTGGTCGATTGTAAGGGGGTATATGGTCTACTTGATTGTGGTCACCGCCATATTGTGGTTCGCGGTTTCAGCACTATGTATTAACAACTATTTGGATTTCACCGGTGCTGATGATGAATGGGGTTGTTTGTCGTTCCCAGCCAAATTATTAATATATGCCGTTGCACCAGTGCTTTATCTGTACTGGAATGCCCGATAACCACCTTTGCAAATTTACGAATAGACGCCCGATAAGGCGTTTTCGAATATGAACATTTCGGGGCGTTCAGTGGGGTCTATTTCGGCATAATATTTTTCAATTACGGTCACGCTGTTGCCAGTTTGTTTGGCAAGTTCGAAGTAATTGATTTTTCCAACTAGCAAGGCGTGGCTGATGTAGTATTTTCGAAATGTGCCGCCAGTTCGCTTTTGTCCGTGGGAATCATATAGCAGTCCCGCTAGTTCTAACGCATTGTTGAGGCTTCGGGCGAAGCTTCCAACAGGTCTTCCATACTGATCCATGAACATGTGTTGATTGTTTGAATATTCCCAGCCGTGTAGCTGTGCATTTTCTTTGTGGAAGGTGATTAGTTTTTCCAATAGCGAGGCTGCTTCTTCCTGTGCGACCAATTCACGGCTTTTCCCCTTTCCGTACACGTAAACTTTCAGGAAGGATTTTCCACCCTTAGTAAAGAATCGGCAGTCACTGATCCTTAAATTCTTTGCTTCGGAAACCCGAATACCTGTAAGGCACAGCCAGCTCACATAGTGAATTAGTAGCTTGTGGCTGCGTTGATGTTTTTCATTCTTTTGTGCGTGATAGCGATCAACCATGAATTGTAGGAAGTATTTTACTTCCGTTTCAGACATTCCCGGTTTTTTGCTGGTTGTGTTTCGAGGTTTCCTTACGTTCCGTATGACCGGGATTTCTCTACCTTCGATAATGTTGGATCGACGGGCATATTCAAATATCTGGCGCAGTGTTGTCAGTTCTTTGTTGATCGTATTCCAGTTGGGTTCTGTCGTTTCCCTTGGGACTCTGGGGCGGCGGACTGTTCTGCCATTCCTTTTATATTCAATGTGTTCAACTTGTGAGCCTGTCCCGCTTATCCAGTAGTGTTTACGCCAGTTTTCATAGTTGATTATATTTTGATCGGTTATGTCTTGAAGGTTCTTGCCTTCAAAGTAGGGGATCAAATATTTCGTGATGATTAGGTTTTTGTTTCTGAATAGCTGTGGTTTGTACTGTTGCTTTTGTTTGGGTAGCTGGGCTTCGCGGTCTACTTTGGATTGAAAGTCTGAAAGGAACCCCTTGGCAACAAGATCGAATCGCTTGGTTGAAATGGATAGCCCCCGGTCAGCGCGCTGACAAAGTTCAAACCACAGGTCTTCAGCCTTGCTTTCTGCTTCACTTTGAAAGGGGGTTCGAAGGCTTCGTCTGATCGTTTTTTGACCGGGTATTTTGAGGGCGCAGTACCATGAGTCTGACTGGTGTTTACCGCCTTCAGAATCACGGCGATACAGCTTGATTCGACCCTGTCGGATTTCGTATTCGTCCCTTATTGCCACGGCTATTGTTATCCTGATTTGGTGACGTTTTGGTGATTGGTAAAGACCCCAAAGCCGGTGTTGGTGAAAATTTGGTGGCTTAATTCAAAGGGGGCGTTGAGCAGATTAAATTATAAATCAAATAGTTACTGTATGGGAGTGCTGCTTAGGAGGGGACCGCGCTATCCAGCTGTGCCACCGGGGCAGGCAAAGGCGGCTATTCTAGCTTGTGCGCAGGTGCAAACCAACCTTCGCTTGCGATAGTGCGGTATTGCGTCACAGCGGGCGGTAGCGAATGAATCTTGGCAGGAAAGAGTCTGTGAGCTATAGAGCATCGATCATTATGCCCGTTTTGAACGAGGCACCGCGCTTGAAGGCCAGAGCCGCTGAATTGCTCCGTCTGCCGGGTGATGTTGAGTTGATTGTCGTTGATGGTGGCAGTGTTGACGGAACAGTGAGCGCAGCCAATGAACTGGGCGCGCAACTTATGCACTCGGCGCCGGGCCGCGCTTTGCAAATGAATGCAGGTGCCACCACTGCTACGGGTCAGTATTTGATATTCCTGCATGCGGATACGTCACTACCCGTCGATTTTGTCGAGTATCTGTCAGCATTGACTACAGCAGCGCCGGACTGGGGCTTTTTTACTGTAAAACTCAGCCCTTCAAGCCCCATGCTGCGCGTGGTCGAACGATTTATGAATTGGCGGAGTCGCTTGACAGCGGTGGCCACCGGAGATCAGACATTGTTTGTTCGTCGGGCCACGTTTACCCAGATAGGTGGTTACGCTGAGATTCCCTTGATGGAGGATGTTGAATTGAGTAAGCGCCTGCGACGTCTGGCGCGGCCCTGGATTTGGAGCACCGCTGTAGAAACCGACAGTCGGCGCTGGCGCAAATACGGTGTGTTGCGCACAATTCTGCTGATGTGGTCCCTGCGCCTGCAGTTTGTCTTGGGCGTAGCTCCCGAGCGTTTGCACCGGCAGTACTATGGACGATAAATGAGAAACGCTATACAAGATTCTGCTGGCCGAACTCTGGTGTGCCTGTTTGCCAAAGCACCGCTCCTCGGACGGGTGAAAACCCGCATGATGCCCCGGCTTAGTGAGCAGGAATGCTTGCAGCTGCACAAGGATATGATTGCCTATATGACTCGCTCGCTGTCTGCCCTGCCAGACAATGCCTACAGCGTGCAACTTCATGTGACGGAGCCACACCATTACTTTGACGAGCTCTCGACCCGTTACCGTTGGCAGCTAAAGCGGCAGTGCGGGGCGGATCTCGGTGCTCGTATGAGTCATGCGGTTGAGGAGGGTTTGCGAGACTATGCTGCGGTGATTGTGGTAGGCGCTGACTGTCCTTTTGTTGACAAGGCGGTGCTTGAGAAAATGGCCGCAACAATGCATTCGCAAGCTGTGCTGGTACCTGCGCTTGATGGCGGCTACGTGGCGATGCTGCTGCGCGAGCATCACGACCGTATTTTTGATGACATTCGCTGGGGTAGCCCGGACGTGGCGCAGGCAACGCTTGCGCGCCTACGAGAAATCAACTGGCCTTGCGAATTGTTGGAGGCGTGTCCTGATATTGACCGACCTGAAGATCTTGCTCAACTAGTGAATGTGCCAGAATTGGCTGCCTGGGCGGCTAAAGTGTAAAGTCAGGCCGCTACACTACGGCGGTAGTTGCTGATCCAGCCATTAAAGCGCCGCTCATTTTTACGCTGACTCTGATTGCGGCCGAAGCACTTTTGCCACAGCTGCCCCAAGTGCTGCGCCTCGCTGTTTTTGGGCAACACAATTTCTTCACGCTGATAGATGAGCCAAGCAATAGCGGTTGCATAGCTCAGGTTCCAGCTCAGTTCCTTGTCTGGATCCTGGAGAAAGCGATGTTGACTGGCCAGGCCACGAACCTTGCTGGCCAGATCTGGTTTGAATGCGAGATACTCATCCCAGATCTGACGGTGCTGATCAGGCGTGATCTGGTAGATACCCAGTCCACCTTCGTCCTGACACAGTGGATTGAGCTTTGATTCGAGGGCTGCGGTGCCTAACAGCAACTCTTCTGCGGCGTTAGAATTAATGCCGAGGTATTTCAGCGTGGGGCCTATGATCTGTTCCCTAAGCTCCGATACATTCATCTTCATTGCCCGGATTGCCTTTGTCAGTAACGCTGCGCTGCATTCTTGATATTTTCGACACCGTCTAAGGCGATTCGTTATCAGCAAAAGATTGTGAATAATCATCGCCTATGGTCATATATGTAATGCAGAAACAGCAACTTGTCAAAAAAATATCCATATTTTTTATGGTATTAGATGAGTTAGTTGAGAATAAATATGGGAATGTTCGCTAAGTACAATCCCCTATTGGCTGTGATTGGGCTTGTGTAAGGCCACTAAGTGATTGTTTACTAAAAGATTGTTTTAGCTTTGGGTGTGTAGATGACGGAAACCGGAATTATCTTGCCCTGGTGGTTTGTCAGCCTCGTAGCCGGTGTACTGATGACAGTGGCGGTGTGGCAGCGGCAGCAGATACGCCGCGCCTGCTGGCAAATGCTGGGTACGGCCGTGGCGGTGCTGGATCGCTGGCGTGAGCGCTGCATTCGGGGAGTAGCGCTATGGCAGGAGCGCGCGGATAAGGCATTTTCCGTATTTACAGAACATCTGGCGGCAACCCGCTATCGGCTGGCCATGGTCGACTACATGCAGTTGCTGACGCGACGCTGGCAAATCGTTGAGGCAGTTTGCCGTGACTCTGATGCGCTGATTGCGCGCGGTTATCACGAACTTGAAGCTGCGCATATGGAAAAGCCCGAGGCGCCGGAGTGGGTGGTTGCTGCAGACGCCATCGGCGGCTTACCCGGTGGTAACAGCCAGCCGGCGACCGCCAAAATTCTTGAAGCGATGCTCGAGGCTGCGGAGTCTCATCATGCCGAGGCCATGCGTGAGTTTCGCTGGGCCGCAGCCCTACGTGGCCGCGCATTACTTGCCAGTGCACGCTACTGGCGGCAATTGAAGCAGCGCCTGGGTGCGATAGAGGAATATGGGCGCGCTTTGAAAGCAGGCGAACAGACGCTTGCCAAAGCCTCCGCACGCATGGAAGTGCTGCATCAGCGCCCGGCCAGGCGACGCTTGCTCAGCGGACTGTCGACCGGCCTTGGAATGACGCTTTTACTGGCCTTGGGCGCCTGGTTCAGCATTTACCTGCTTGTAGAACAGCAGCGTCTGGTTGATGTGCTGGTTTCCCACTCCGTCATGGCGCCTAGCTGGTCTGCTATCTGGCCGACCTTGTATCTCATTGTCATTCTTCTTCTGGGCGCCGCGGTTGCCTGTTGCGTTCGTATCTCGATGATATTTCCCAGGATTTCCGAGCTGGGGTTTCGTTGGCGGGTTCGCCTTGGATTGCTCTGCGCTGTGATGCTCATATTGTTGAGTGTGGGCGGAATGCACGGTATCGCGACTGACATGAACAAGGCCTTGCGTTCGGCCCAGTGGGGTGGGTTCAGCGCCGGACTTGCCAGCGGTCTTTTATATCTTGTACCGCTGTTTCTGAGTGCTCAATTGTGTGTGCTGGCCAACTGGTTGCGTGCCAGTCAACCGCTGACATTTATGGCACTGGAATACTGCTTACGTGCTAGCGAGCGCCTGCTGGCATTATTCAGTCGTTTGCTGAACGGCTTGCGCAAGCATATTCATGTTGGGGTTAGCGAGAAAACTGAGGAGCCGGCAACGACGGGCGCTGAAGGTATCAAGCTGGTCACTGATAACTCCAACGCTAAGGCAGGTTGAGCCTAGCCGCCCGACAATTTTACTGAGTAGCCTGCTTTTTCCAGCAAGGCTTTGACAGCGTTGCGCTGGTCACCCTGAAATTCGAGCACACCCTCTTTTACGGCGCCGCCGGTCGAAAGCTGTTGTTTGAGCTGCTTGGCCAGACCTTTCAGCTCATTGCCCGCCAGGGGGATTCCCTTTACCAAGGTGACACCTTTGCCCTTGCGGCCTTTGGTCTCTCGGCTGATTCGCACAATGCCGTCGCCGGCGGGAGCGATACTGGCCTGTTTGCAGAGGCACTTAGCCACTGGTTCGTTGCAATCAGGACAGATACGCCCTGCATCCGTGGAATATACTCGACTCACAATGCCCCCTTTAGCCGTATAATGGGCGCCTTTTTGCTGTAACAGGAGCTAGTCATGGCAGAACTTGAAGAACAGCTGCAGGATCTGCAGACACGCTACGCCTTTCAGGAAGACATGATCAACAGTCTCAATCAGACGGTGATCGTGCAGGGGCAACAGATTGAGCGGCTGGAGCTGTTGATCAAGCAGTTGAATAATTCCATACAGGAATTACGTTCCGGGGATGAGCAATTCAGTCCAGCAGAGCAACGCCCACCCCACTATTAGGGGGTGGACTTGCTGCCGCTTTAGCTGCTGGCTGTCCGTACATCCTCTGCCTGGGCACCCTTGTCGCCCTGTGCTAACACAAATTGCACGCTTTCACCCTCTGTCAGGCTACGCCGTCCTTTGCCACGTATCGAGCGAAAATGTACAAATACATCTTCACCATTGGCGCGAGTGATAAAACCATAACCCTTGTTGGCGTTAAACCATTTTACCGTGCCAGTTTCGCGCTGGGGGGTGAGCTTTTCGACGGCAACGGGCAGCCAGGGGCTGAACAGGAACGAGGCAAGGCTGACCAGGAAAAAGCCGAGCAGTGAGCTAAGGCTGGCAGCGCTGAAAAGGGCGCCATCTGAGCTGATTTGGGTGATAAGGGTGGCGATTGCCGCGAGTAAGAGGGCGGCAATAAGTTTGACTAAAAACACCATAACGATTTCTAAACTCTTTTAAATTCATGATATTGGCGCGCCGGACTGGTGGCTGCTGGACGCGCGGCGCAGAAGTTTACCACGTCAGCGCCCCAGTCTCTAACCCGAAGTCAGTAAGTGCCTCTTAGGAGTGCATCCGCGCGGTCGCCAAAGGGTTTCAACGCTGGCGGCGAAGCTTGGTGAGGCCAAATCGCTTTTGCATGATCCTGTCAAGGGTGCGATGGGGTAGCAGGCTCGTCAGGTAGAGCTTGCGGGCGCCCGCCGCCACTGTGACGTAGGGTCGTTCCGGGCGTTCGGTCGCCGTTTTCACAATGTGCTCTGCGACTTCATGAGCCGGGCTGCCGTTTTTCTGGGATAAGCCCGCTCGCTCCCGTATGTGCGCGAGAATACCGTGATAGCGCGAATTCTCAGGGAAGACCTTGGCCAGTTCTGCCTGCGCAGTGTCGCCGAAGTTACTGCGAATGCCGCCAGCCATGACACACTGCACCCGAACGCCCAGTGGCTCCAGCTCGCAGCGCATGGCGTCATTCAGACTGTGCAGTGCGCTTTTTGAGGCGCAGTAGGCACCGGCAAAGGGTGTTGTCAGGTGCGCGGACACACTGCCGATATTGACCACGGTGCCCTGGGTCTCAATCAGCTGCGGCAATAGCGCCTGAGCCAGCGCCAATGGGGCGACAACATTGATATTTAGTTGCGCTTGCATGGCTTGCCAGGGAATCTCGCCAATGGGCCCCATCTGGCCGTAACCGGCGTTATTGATCACTAGCGAGGCCGGGCCGTGGACCTTGCGCCACTGTTCAGCGACCTCGGCAAAGGTATCAGGTGCCGACAGGTCGAGAAAGGCCGCCGTCAGCTTCGGGTGCTTGAGAGTCAGTTTCTCCGGCTGGCGGGATGTAGCAATAACATGCCAGTCTCGATTCAGCAGGGCTTCGGCCATTGCTGCACCCAGGCCGGTGCCGCAGCCGGTAACGATTGCAAGTTTTGACATGGCTACCTCTGGAATTTCATCAAGGATGGCCGCGGCGAGCGCGAGCCATTTGGGGGGAATTGGTTATGATGACGAGAAGCGTGCGATGCGAGCCGTGCTGCTCGAGCAAAACGCCCTGCTTGCCTGTTTTGGTGAGCGCTACTCAACCCTTTCGATCATTTTAACCACATCTTCCGCTTGAAGGCCTTTGGGTCCTTCAACGAGGTTGAACTCAACAGTCTGACCTTCTTCAAGGGTTTTGTAGCCATCGCCGCGGATTGAGCGAAAATGTACAAAAACGTCATCGCCCTGTTCCTGAGTGATAAAGCCAAAGCCCTTGGCGTTGTTAAACCATTTAACAGTTCCGGATATGCGGGTGCTCATGGTGTTTCTCCAGATGGCAGAAGCTCGACCGGGCAGCCAAATAAATTCAGGCGCAGTCTTGCGAGGGTGGGTTTGCGAGAGCAGACAGACCCGGTTGTCGGGTAGGCCCGACCGGGCACGACGTCACTTTTATTGTTATTAAGGGTCACGATGCAACTGACTAACGACCTTGTTGCAATTTATACTATAGCCCCCCTTCCAGACTGTCCAGCGCAAAAAAACTATGCACAGTAATGGGTTAGGGGGGTGTAGCCTTACGTAGTGAGGAGCGCAACCCGTTACAAGGCAGCGATGCTGTCGTACTGCTCGCGCATCTTGCCCAGCGAGTGTTCCTGACTGGCGAGTTTTTCGCGCTCTTTGGCAACAACGTCTTCAGGAGCCTTGCTGATAAACCCGTCGTTGCCCAGTTTTCCTGCCAGGCGCTTGACCTCTTTCTCTAGGCGACCAATTTCCTTTTGCAGGCGTCCGAGTTCGGCTGCTTTATCGATCAGGCCAGCCATGGGAACCAGCACTTCCATCTCGCCCACCAGCTGCGTTGCCGACATTGGTGGTTCGGAACCGGGTGCCTGCACCTTCAGGCTTTCAAGTTTGGCGAGGGTGGTCAGAAACTGGCTGTTCTCTTCGATGCGGCGCGTGTCGATGTCCGAACAATTATTAAAGATCAAGGGGATTTGCTTGCCCGGAGAGATATTCATCTCACCGCGAATGGTGCGCACGGCCACAATGACTTGCTTCAGCCATTCGGTATCGGCCACGGCAGCGTCGTCGCGCTTGCTCATATCGGCTTCCGGGTAGGGCTGCAGCATGATGGTGTCGCTGCCGTCATTCTTTGCTGTGCCGGCAATGGGTGCGACCCGCTGCCAAATTTCTTCGGTGATAAAAGGCATAAAAGGGTGTGCCAGACGCAATGTGGCTTCGAGTACGCGGATCAGTGTGCGGCGGGTGCCGCGCTTGGCATCCGCTTGCGCGTTATCGTTCCACAGCACGGGTTTGGACAATTCGAGATACCAGTCGCAGTATTCATTCCAAACGAATTCATAAATCGCCTGGGAGGCAAGGTCGAAGCGGTATTGGCCGAGCGCTTTTTCGACCGCGGCTTCCGTGTCCTGCAGGCGCGAAATAATCCAGCGATCGGCGAGGCTCAGTGCGACATCGCCGCCCTCAGTGCCACAGTCTTCGCCCTCGGTATTCATCAGCACATAGCGCGCTGCGTTCCACAGTTTGTTGCAGAAGTTGCGATACCCTTCGAGCCTTTTCATGTCCCAGTTGATATCGCGGCCAGTCGATGCCAGTGAGTAGAGGGTGAAGCGCAGTGCATCGGTGCCGTGGGCGCTGATGCCTTCTGGAAATGCCTTGCGAGTGCGTTTTCCTATCTTTTCCGCGAGCTGGGGTTGCATCATGTTGCCGGTGCGCTTTTCGACCAGATGGTCCAGTTCAATGCCATCAATCATGTCCAGCGGGTCCAGCACATTGCCTTTGGACTTTGACATTTTCTGGTCACTTTCGTCGCGTATAAGGCCGGTTACATAAACCGTTTTAAAAGGCACCTGAGCTTCGCCGTTTTCATCCTTCATAAAGTGCATGGTCATCATGGCCATGCGCGCAACCCAGAAGAAAATAATGTCGAAGCCGGTAACCAGCACGTCTGTGGGGTGGAAGGTTTTCAGTCGCTCCGTATTCTCGGGCCAGCCAAGCGTGCCAAATGTCCACAGGGCAGAGCTGAACCAGGTGTCGAGAACGTCTTCGTCCTGGTGCAATTCAATATCAGCGGGAAGTTGATATTTACTGCGCGCTTCGGCTTCACTGCGCGCGACATAGATATTGCCGTCAGCGTCGTACCAGGCTGGAATCCGGTGCCCCCACCAGAGCTGGCGTGAGATACACCAGTCCTGGATATCGCGCATCCAGGAGAAGTACATGTTTTCGTACTGCTTGGGGACAAACTGAATGCGACCGTCTTCAACCGCTTCAATGGCGGGCTTGGCAAGCGTTTTGGCGTCTACAAACCACTGGTCAGTCAGCATGGGCTCTATAACCAGGCCCGAGCGATCACCGCGCGGTACTTTCAGGGCGTGGTCGTCAATTTTTTCCAGCAGCGCGGCTTTTTCGAGCGCATCGACAATGGCCTTGCGGGCGTCGTAACGATCCAGGCCGACAAACTCGGCGGGAAGTGCGGGGTCAATGTCGGTGTTGTCGGAGCCATCGCTGTTAAACACTTCCGCTATGTCGCGAATGGCTGCGTCGGCAGTGAGCACGTTGATCATTGGCAACGAATGGCGCTGACCAATGGCGTAGTCATTAAAATCGTGAGCTGGGGTTGTTTTTACGCAGCCCGTGCCAAAGTCTCTGTCGACGTGGTCGTCAGCAACGATCGGAATGCGGCGGTTAACCAGCGGCAGATTGATAAATTTGCCGATCAGCGCCTGGTAGCGTTCATCTTTGGGGTTTACGGCTACGGCGGTATCGCCGAGCACGGTTTCGGGTCGAGTGGTGGCAACAACCAGATAATCTTTGCCGTCGGCGGTGGTGGCGCCATCAGCGAGTGGGTAGCGAAAATGCCACATATGACCTTTTTCGTCGTGGTTTTCCACTTCGAGGTCGGAAATTGCGGTGTGCAGTTTCGGGTCCCAGTTCACCAGGCGCTTGCCACGATAGATCAGTTCTTCGTCGTAGAGGCGGACAAAAACTTCCTGTACAGCCTTGTAGAAGCCTTCATCCATCGTGAATCGTTCATGATCCCAGTCCACTGAGGCGCCCAGGCGTCTGAGCTGGCGAGTAATCGTGCCGCCGGACTCGGCCTTCCAGTCCCAGATTTTTTCAAGAAATTTTTCGCGACCAAGCTCGTGGCGGGTTTTCTCTTCCTCGACCGCCAGCTTGCGCTCAACCACCATCTGGGTGGCGATGCCGGCGTGATCGGTACCCACCTGCCAGAGTGTGTTGCGTCCTTTCATGCGCTGGTAGCGGGTGAGCGCATCCATAATGGAGTCCTGAAAGGCGTGCCCCATGTGCAAGCTGCCCGTGACATTGGGCGGCGGTATCATGATGCAGTAGGAATCCCCCTTGCCGGACGGGCGGAAATAGCCTTTTTCCTCCCATTGCTGGTACCAATGAGCTTCGAGTTTCGCGGGTTGAAATGTCTTATCCATAAATCCAATTCGTTACAACAGAGAGGGCGATGGGGTTGTGCAGCAGACTGGTTTCGGCGGTTCTACCGGTCGGTCGCGCGAGTGGCGAATTATTATACTGGAAATGCCTGATACGGCTAGGGAAGTTCAGGAAATCTTGTGGGTTTTCAGCGGGTAGCCGCGATCTTTGTAAAAGCGGTAGCGTTGACGGCTGGGTGGCAACCAGCTGTCATGCTGGCAGACAATTTCGGCAACTCGCTGAAAGCGGCTGAAAAAGTCTGGTATTTCCGTTGCCAGGTTGATCAGCAGTTCGTCAGCTTGTGGCGCTGATCCATCGCAGCCGATGACAATGCGCTCGGCGGTTTGCTCGTCTTTTAGCGCGTGAGGGACAAAGCTGTCAGGACTGAAGGACCACAGCAGTGCGTCCAGTTCCTTGGCCTGTTCACTCGACTGGCAATGAATATAGATGCGGAGCCCCTTCTTAAGTGCTTTGTCCGCCAGGCGGCAGCAGTAAGTCAGTGCGTCGAGGGGCTGGGCTGAGTCCAGTATGTAGAAGTCTACGTTGGTCATGCCGGCCTTAGTTGCCGGCACAGTCGATCAGATACTGTGTGAGCAGCCCGACGGGGCGACCAGTGGCACCTTTGGGGCCAGCTGACAACCAGGCTGTGCCCGCGATATCGAGGTGGGCCCAGGTCATATTCTTGGTGAAGCGTGAGAGGAAACAGGCTGCTGTCACGCTGCCGGCTTCTGGGCCACCGATGTTGGCAATATCCGCAAACGGGGTATCGAGTTGATTCTGGTAGTCGTCCCACAAGGGCATGTGCCATGCGCGGTCAGCTGCTTTCTCGCCGGCATTCAGCAGGCGCTGGGCGAAGGCATCATCGTTGCTGTAGAGGCCACTGGCGTGTCTGCCAAGTGCGACGACGCAGGCACCGGTAAGGGTGGCAATATCAATGACGGCGGCAGGTTTGAAGCGTTCGCTGTAGGTCAGTGCGTCACAGAGCACCAGGCGACCTTCGGCGTCCGTGTTCAGAATTTCGATGGTTTGGCCGGACATGCTTGTTACCACATCGCCCGGTTTGGTGGCGCTGCCGCTGGGCAGGTTTTCGGAAGCGGCGATAATGGCCACCACATTGATGGGCAGTTCCAGTTCGGTGACCGAGTTCATGGTGCCCATCACGCTGGCGGCACCACACATGTCAAACTTCATCTCGTCCATTTTAGCACCAGGCTTGATGCTGATGCCGCCGCTATCAAAGGTAATGCCTTTGCCAACCAGCACTTGTGGCTTGTCCGATTTTTTGCCACCGCTGTATTCCATGACAATCAGCTTGGCGGGCTGGTCGCTGCCAGCGCTGACAGAAAGCAGTGAGCCCATGCCCAGTTCGCGCATCTGCTTTTCTTCTAGCACAGTGACCTTCAATTTGGCGTGCTTTCGGCCCAGACTCTTCGCTTCTTTGGCGAGAAAACTGGGGGTGCAATAGTTGCCGGGCAGATTGCCCAGCTGGCGGGCAACGTTGATGCCACGGCCAACAGCCTGTCCTTCTTTTACAGCGGCGCGATTGGCGGCTGTATTGCCCCTCAGAATGGCCAGCTTCCTGAGGGTGGGATCGGGCTTTTTGCTGATTGAGGAGGTGTATTGATACTGGTTAGTTTCTGCCAGACGTGCGGTGCCACTGAGTACCCGTGCCAGACCCAGTGCGCCATCGAGGCTACCTGAAGGATGCAGGCAGGCTTCGGTAATGGCGTGCTGTTTCAGGCTCTTGAAAGCAGCGTTCAGCGCTTTGTCCAATACGCGGTCACTCAGGGCGTCGGCGTCCCCCAGCCCGACCAAAAGCAGGCGCTCTGCGCTGATCTCTTTGCAGACGGGCAGCAGCAGGGTTTGTGCTGTCTTTGCTTCGAAGTCGCCGCGCTTTTTCAGGTCTGCGATCAGCTTTGCCAGGCTTGCATCCGCGAGCGCTGTTTTACCGCCAGCCTCATCGGCGGTCAGCAGCAGAATGAGGCAGGCAGACTTTTGTTGGCTCGGTGTGGCGGAAGCTTTCAGGCTGATTTGCATCTTTG
>JBFKDP010000082.1:0-13879 GCA_041619575.1 Litorivivens sp. | reverse complement strand
TTTGTGGTTCTGAAGCCGGAGTCGTCTCTGGATACGGAAGAAATGATTGCTTTCTGTCGCGATAAAATCGCGGGCTATAAAATCCCGCGTCAGATGAAAGTGATAGATGAAATACCCCGGAACGCTTCAGGCAAAGTTTTGAAAAAGAACCTACGAGCGCCGTTTTGGCAGGGTGAACTACGAGCTGTTGATTAAGCGAAAGGTTGTAGTCGGTTTAGAAAAGTTTTGGCTGGCTAAGCGATCATAGTACTTCGAAGGAAGAGTAGAAACGATTCGTCTATGTGGAGGACGGAAAAATGAGTGACACATCGCTGGGCAATGGCGAATACATTACCAAGGCATTGCATTACAGTTTTGCTAATTTAGACAATCGGACTTTGAAAAAACGGTGCTCGTTAGGTCTACGTCACGTCAAGGGGCTTATAGCATTAGTCTGTGTAACTGTGCCTTCGTTTTCTGTAGGCGAGGAAGAGTCCAGTAAACCGGATGAAAAAGCGTCTAGAACTGTCGAAGAGGTCGTGGTTACGGCATCTCGTCGTGCCCAGGATGTGCAGGATATCGCAAGTGGCATAAAGGTGTTCGGCGGTGAAGATCTCGAGAAAAGTGGCGCTAGTCAATTTGAAGACTACATCTTCCAAATTCCCGGAGCCGACTTTGGCGATAACGGTACAGACAAGAAAATCTCGGTGCGGGGAATCTCAAAAATGGCGCCGCCCCAAGCGAATTATGTGCAAGTGTCCCCCATTGGGGTTTACCTTAATGACACGCCAATTCAAGGCGGTGGCGCGCTTCAGGATTTGGATTTATATGATCTGCAGCGTATTGAGGTGCTGAAAGGTCCACAAGGGACGCTCTATGGTGAAGGTGCGCAAGGCGGTGCGGTGCGGATGCTGCTGAACCCTGCGGATCCGTCGGAATTTTATGCCAAGGGTGAAATTGGATTTGGCGAGACTAAGCATGCGGATGGCTACGACCGGTTTCAGAAGGCGGCGGTTAACATACCTCTAGGCGAGAGCTGGGCGACGCGTTTGGTCGGTACCAACCGCACGAACAAAGGGTATATCGATTATGTAAACCTCGGTATTGAGGGCGCCAACGACACCAGCAGTAAATCGGCTCGTTTGCATGTTGACGGGGATATATCAGACGCCCTGTCCGTGTCTGCATTGGCTATGCACCAGGAGCAGCGCCTTGATCAACTTCCGCAGGCTCAAAAGGGGCAGGGTGAGTTTACGAATACCAATCGCGAGCCCCAGTTTCAGGACCTCGATTTCTCGCTCGCGGCTCTGACCTTTAACTATGATCTGGGCTTTGCCACCGCTACGATAGCGACTAGTGGTGCCGTGAGTGAGCAGGCGGCCCTGACACGTTTTCCTTTTTTCGGCGTTATTGTTGATGTTGCTCTGGTGCCGGTGTTGGCGGGCATAGAGGATGCTGGTTTGCCGGCTGTGCCTGCCCCCCCTGACGCTATGGAGCAAGAGTGGTTCAGATCTTATTATGAAGAAACGACGTTTGTGCACGAGACGCGACTGGTATCAAACGGCGATTCGTGGCTGAACTGGGTGGCAGGAATATTTTATCGTGAGCGAATACGTGACGGGTTTGGAGAATTTAGCGACAGCGTCGCGCAAAACGACCCGGAGGGGCCCTACACCGTACATTATGATGATCGTCAGGATTATGAGCAGTATGCGATTTTCGGAGAAGCAACCGCAACGCTTCCGTGGAATCTCGAAGCCAGCTTAGGCCTTAGAAAATTTCAAGAAGATTTTGGTTATACGGTAACAAGCTGTATCGGTTCCTATACCTATCCTGCTTTTGCGGACCCTACCAATCCTCAGCGCTGTAATGATGAGGCTTCTCTCGGTTCCGATGTTGCCGGGGTTAGTCCCAAGGCGTCGCTGACCTGGTTCATTGACGATATGCGAATGATTTATCTTAGCGCGGCTAAAGGTGATCGTTCCGGTGGTGTCAACGCGCAAACATTTCTGTATGACGCGACTCCCTTCTTCGAGCCGGATGAACTCTGGGCATATGAGATTGGCGCAAAGACCAAATGGTTTGACGGTCTTTTAACAGCAAATATAAGTGTCTATCGCAATAATTGGAATGATCTACAGGTTCCTACACTTGAGACTGTATCCCTGCGTTCAAATCCGGCGGTGAGTTTGGCGGTAAACGTTATGAAAAATGTTGGCCGTGCCTATAGCGAGGGCGCTGAACTTGAACTGTCAGCACAGCCGTTGGAGGGTTTGACTATAGCCTTTAATGCCTCGGTTGCCGAAGGCGAGATTGTGGAAGGTAGTGACGATGGACAAATTCCTGATGGTTCACCCCTGCCACAGCTCGCTGACACGAGCTATTCGGCGCTTATTGGCTATACCGCCAGACAATGGCCAATATTTGGATTCACTCCGTCGCTGCAGGTCGACACCCAATTTGTTGATGAACGTTGGGCCAATTTGCCAGGCCCCTATGAAGCCAATGAACCGCTGATCTCTCACCAATTAGTCAATGCAAGACTTTCATTTGTTAGTGATCACTGGGATCTCAGTGTTGCGGTTAAAAACCTGACGGATGAGCGTACTGAGTACGGTACAGCATTTTTTGAACCGGATACCTATACCATTGGTCGGCCAAAATCATGGGTTGTGCGTATAGCGACTGAGTGGTAATCGCCAAAAAGATGTGGGGTTAAAGCAATGTTCGATGTAATGATTAAAGGCGGCAAGATAATCGACGGCTCGGGCGAAGCCTCCTATATCGGTGATGTTGCCATTCAGGATGGTTGCATCGCAGCCGTTGGGCCTGCAGGCTCGGTATCGGGCGACGCGCACCGGGTGATAGACGCTGAAGGATTGTTGGTGACACCGGGCTGGGTGGATATTCATACCCATTACGATGGTCAGGTTACCTGGGACCCGTATTTGACCCCGTCAAGTTGGCACGGCGTGACAACAGCAGTGATGGGCAACTGCGGAGTCGGTTTTGCACCGACACACAGTGACCAGCATGACTGGTTAATCGGCCTGATGGAAGGAGTTGAAGATATCCCCGGGGCTGCGTTGGCTGAAGGTATTCAATGGGAATGGGAGAGCTTTCCCGAGTATCTTGACGCCGTTGAGCGCGGTAAGCGGGTCATTGACGTGGGGACACAAATTGCACACGGGGCGGTACGTGCCTATGTCATGGGTGATCGTGGTGCCCAAAATGAACCAGCTACGCCGGACGATATTGCGCAGATGGCAGCGCTAGTCAAAGAGGCCATGGAGGCAGGAGCACTTGGTTTTTCTACTTCGCGCACGCTAGCCCATCGTGCAATTGATGGCAGACCCGTGCCCGGAACTTTCGCTGCAGAAGAAGAACTCATGGGAATTGGAGAGGCGCTGGGTGAAGTCGGTGCCGGTGTTTTTCAGTTGGCCCCGGCCGGGACGACAGGGGAAGACCTGGCAGCGCCCGAGAAGGAAATGGCGTGGATGCGCAAACTGGCCGCCACCACAGGCCGGCCAGTGTCCTTTCTGCTAGTACAGCATGATGTTGACCCCAAACAATACAAGCGGATGCTGGACTTGAGTCTTGAGGCCGTCAATGAAGGCGCTAATGTTGTGCCGCAAGTCGGGGGGCGACCCACGAGCTTGTTATTTGGCTGGCGCTCCAGCCTGCATCCGTTTATTGACAGTCCGACATTTCGCCAGATAGCTGATCTGCCGTGGCCAGAGCTGCTTGCGCGCTTGCAAGAGCCGGAAATAAAACATCAGATTACGACAGAGCGATATACATTTACGCAGCCCCTGCATAAGCATTTTTTGCAGAATTTTCATAAGTTGTTTCCGCTGGGTGATCCGCCGGATTACGAACCCTCGCGAGATAAAAGTGTTTTGGCCATTGCCGAGCGCGAAGGGCGAAATCCCAAAGAGGTCGCCTATGAAATGATGCTGCGTCGCGACGGCGAAGAACTGCTTTACTTCCCGGTATTCAATTACAGCTACGGCAGCCTCGATGTGACCCGTGAGATGTTACTGCACCCGGCGACGGTGATTGGCGCTGGCGACGGCGGTGCGCATTGTGGTGTGGTCTGCGATGCCAGTATTCCAACGTACATGCTGACCCATTGGGGGCGGGATCGGAAACGCGGAGAGCGTTTGCCGTTGGAGTGGATTGTAAAACTGCAAACCCGTGCTACCGCAGAGCTATATGGTCTGTTTGATCGGGGCTTGTTAACGCCCGGAATGAAAGCCGACGTCAATGTCATCGATTTCGATGCGCTGAGTCTGCGGCGCCCCCGTGTTGCCCACGACCTGCCTGCAGCCGGCATGCGCTTACTGCAAGATCCTGTGGGCTATGTCGCGACGTTAGTATCCGGGGTGGTGACATTTGAACACGGAGAGCCTACGGGGGCGATGCCAGGAAAATTAATTCGCGGACAGCAGTCGGCTCCAGCGTAAGCCGAGCACGTTATCCGGCACAATATAGGAGCATATGATGGCAGAAAGGATGATTAGTACAGGGGCAGTTGATCTCTGTACGGAGGCATTTGGTGACCCTAACGATATACCACTATTACTGATTATGGGTGCGACATCGTCAATGTTGCACTGGCAGCCGGAGTTTATCCAGAAACTTGTTGATGGCGGTCGCTATGTTATTCGCTACGATAACCGCGATACCGGAAAAAGCACCTGCTTTGATTTCGAAACGCAGCCTTATACTGTCGCGGATCTGGCCGACGATGCGGTAGGTGTGCTTGATGCCTACGGTATTGAGTCGGCCCATGCGGCGGGCACATCGTTGGGTGGAATGGTCGTCCAGCACCTCGCGCTGAATCACCGGGCACGGGTGCGATCGATCATCCCGATGTCGACCTCGCCAGACCCGGCCGCCGCGTTAACTGCGTTGGGTGAGGAGCCGGGAGCGACCCAATTGTCGCCGCCAACGGATGAATGGATTGAGGCCATCGGTAAGTTTTCACAGCAAGACTATGAAGATCGCGAAGCGGTTATCAATACCAAGGTACAGATGATGGGTATGTTGCACGGCAGTTATCCCTATCCGGAAGCGACTTTTCGTTCAATTTGTGAGGCCGAGTACGACAGAGCAATAGATTACGCAAAGTCAGGAAATCACGGCATCGCCTTTGTCGCAACGCCAAGCTGGATAGATCGATTGCCCTCATTAGATATACCCACGCTGGTGATTCACGGCGACAAGGATATTGTGATGCCTGATGACCACGGCCGCGAACTTGCACGCGTTATACCCGGCGCTGAACTGATGATTCTGGACGGCGTGGGACACACCGTGCCGGAAGAAGAATGGGATAGGGTGGTGCATGCAATGTTAAACCATACGGCATTTTAACCTTGCGCTGAGATGACTTAACAGCTGAGATTTTGCGGTTGTCCCAGCTGGACAATGAGTGAATGAAACTCCGGCTATAACCCGAAAGAGAGATTGATATGAGGCAGTTGTCTGGCACTGATGCCACCTTTTTATACACAGAAACCGCGAGCGCACCCATGCATGTTTCTGCACTGACGATCTATGACCAGTCAACTGCGGAGGGAGGGAAAGTTCGTTTTACCGAGCTGGTTAAAAATTACACCGAGCGTTTGCGCGACATACCCGCCATGACGAGTCGGCTCGTCACCGTGCCATTGGATCTTGATCACCCATACTGGGTGTCTGATGGTACGTTTGACCCTGAGTTTCATATCCGACATCTAGCACTGCCAGCCCCCGGTGATTGGCGACAGTTATGTATATTGATCTCTCGTCTACATGCGCGCCCGTTGGACAGAGATCGCCCGTTGTGGGAAGCCTATATCATCGAAGGGCTTGATAACGTTGAGGGCATGCCAAAAGGCTGTTTTGCCGTCTTCACGAAGACCCACCACGCAGCTATTGATGGCTCGTCCAGTATCGATTTGGCAGCGGCCTTTCATGATCTGACGCCCGACTATAAAGCTGACCGAAAATCTGTCGAGTTTGATATTGAAAGGCAGCCAAGCAATTGGGAGCTGGTTACCCGAGCCCAGTGGAACAATATTAAAAAGCCGTTCCATTTTCTCGGTGTGGCGCGTAACACTATGCCCGGATTGGCCAAGGTCTTGAATGGTTTGCGGAAGGGCGAATTGCAACGGGTAAAGAACGTCCCGAGAACGCGTTTCAATCAAAAAGTTTCGCCTCACCGTGTATTTCAGGCTGTCGAAGTTGAACTGCAAATAATTAAAGATATTAAAAATGCATTCCCGGGGGCGACGGTAAATGACGTCGCGCTGACTATCGTAGGTGGTGCACTCCGAAAATATCTTAATCATCATAAGGAGCTACCTGAAGATTCGCTTGTGTCAATGGCACCCATTAATGTCAGAACGAGCGATGACAAAGCTGGGGGAAATATCATTTCATCAATGGCTGTCAAGCTGAGAACAGACATCGAAGATCCTCTGGGTCGTTTGGCGGCTGTCAATGAAGGAACACGTGATGCCAAAGAGCTTGCGAGTGCCATTGGTGCCAGAACCATGACTGACTACAGTGAATTCATTCCGTCGGTTTTGGCTGCGCGTGCTTCGAAGTTGGTGGGCGCGGTACAAACGACCATGAAGCCGGCGTTTAACTGCGTGGTTACTAACGTACCGGGGCCCACAGTGCCCTTGTATAGTACCGGCGCCAAGATGCTGGCGTATTATGGTGCTGGTCCCGTGTTGGATGGTTTAGGGTTAATTCATGTGATAACCAGCTACCACGGGAAATTCTTTATCGCGGTCACTTCATGTCGGGAGATGATGCCAGACCCGGGGTTCTATAGGGATTGCGTAACCGAGACAATAGACGAGTTGGTCGCAGCAGCCGCTTCGGCAGCGGCTAACGATACGGCTAAATCAACAAGGAAAAAACGAGCGAAGTCATGAAACCACCATCTATTCTGCTCTCCGTCAGCGAGGCACCACGGTATATTGCAGAGGTTGCCAGTCTGATATTGACGCGCCCGTTGCTCAAACATACGACCTCTGGTGATGGTCATTGTGTCATGGTGATTCCCGGCTTTCTGGCGGATGACGGCAGCAACCGTCTGTTGCTGGAGTTTCTTAATTCACTGGGCTACAAAGCGAGTGGTTGGGGGCAAGGTAGAAATAGGGGGCCTGATAAAGTCCCGCTTGAAGAATTGGTTGCACGTGTCGATGAATTGGCTCGTCAAAGTGGTGAGAGCGTTACTCTGATCGGACATAGTCTGGGAGGTATATTTGCACGCGAGGTCGCGCGCAAGCGCCCGGAAAACATTCGTCATGTGATTACCCTTGGCAGTGCCTTTGGAGAGGGGCGTGAATCGGGGTCTAGGTTTAATCGCCTGTTTGACCGGCTAAACCCTACTCGCGCAATAGACCCCGAGCTGGAAGCCACCAAGAAAACATTGGCTATAGCACCGCCGGTCCCGACGACGGCAATCTTTACCCGCGGTGATGGCATTGTTAATTGGAGGACGACTGTGCAGCAGCCGGATCATGAGAAGGTGCAGAACATAAGGGTAGTCGGTAGCCATAGCGGCTTGACCGTCAATCCGGTCGTCTGGCGAATAATTGCAAGGCTATTACCTCAGTCAGAAGAGAATTGGCAGCCAGATAAATCCACAGTAGTGACCAATACTTGAGGCTATATAGAGGCCGTCATCTATAGAGAATCCAAGTGCACAAATAGGGTAAATCTATCGCTAACGGCTGCCAGATATACGGTCGTTATGACGAGCTGATCTAGGCAGCCAATGTATTTGCTTGCAATGCCTCAAGTAATTGATGAAATCGTTGCAAGTTTACTCAGCTGGCCTCGTTTCGGCTGCCAATTTCAGCTCGCACATGTCCGTAAAGCATTCGAAAGCCCTTTTAACATGGGCGCTGTTTGGGTTGCTCATGTAATCGAGAACAAAACCGGTAAACGCATCCTCAACCACGGCGGCCATAGTTCCGGCGGTTTTGCTTGGAACGCCTTCTTTCTCAATAAGCTCCCTAAACAATTGCCGACGCGTATTTTTGGCTGTGCTGAGGGCCGACTTCATTTGGTCTGCGCGACGCAGGCTGTGACAATAGACTTCTAATTCGACCAGGGCCCTTCTTAGGCTACTATCGGCAATGTTTTCTTCCCACAGTTCCCGCAGCACGCCGGTGAGCGTATTTTTCCCTTCCGCAAGCGCATATAGTCGCGTAGCCCTTAACTCCAAGACGCGCGAAAAAAGCTGTACGTAGAGTTGATCCTTGGACCCGAAGTAATGCGTCAACGTAGACACAGTTAAGTTAATCGCCGACGCAATTTGTCGCATGGACAAGTCGAGTAGCCCTCTTTCCTCGATGACCCGTATGATCGCGTCCAGGATTTCGTCGCGCCGCATATCTCGAGAGAATTCGCGCCAAGCCGCCGCTGACTTCATCTAACTACCTCGTCTGGTCTAGCACAGTAATGATCGGAGATCTCCTTAATTCTTCATTATAGTCGGTTTTAGGGTTGATTGTAAGTTCGTTTCGCAGTACTTTACAATTGTACTACAATGTATACATGTGTACTATTTGGTCGTAAGCCTTTCGTTGAACAGGTTTCGTCCTCGCAAGCAACTATGTTTCAGTCCGCACATGCGAGAAGCGCCACGCATTGCTTGGTCAAGTGAGACTGAATGGTTTGTCGGTATGACAAGGTGGGCAATGATGGACTTTGATGTTCCAAACGAATTAAAGAATTACCTGGCCGAGCTAGATAGCTTTATTGAGAAAGAAATAAAGCCTCTGGAAAATGAGAACATCCATTTCTTTGATCATCGGCGTGAGCATTCCCGGACCGATTGGGACCGAGGCGGCTTGCCGACACGCGAGTGGGAGGCCTTGCTTCACGAGGCGCGAATGCGGGCTGACAAAGCAGGTCACTATCGTTATGCATTGCCGCTAGAAATGGGCGGCAAGGCTGGAACCAACCTCGATATGGCAGTGATACGAGAGCACCTCGCAGCACGAGGTTTGGGGCTGCACAACGATCTCCAGAACGAGCATTCGATTGTGGGTAACAGTGTAGGTGTGCTGCTGATGTCCCATTATGGCAGTGAAGAGCAAAAAAAAGATTGGATTCCAAGGATGTTGGAAGGCCAACCTGGCTTTGCAGTAGCAATCACCGAACCCAACCACGGTTCAGATGCAACCCATATGGAGACCACCGCAACACGCGACGGAAATGGATGGCGTATCAATGGCGTAAAAACGTGGAATTCCGGTGTACACAAAGCCAAGTATGATTTGGTAATGGCGCGTACCAGCGGGGAGGCAGGTGACGCAAACGGCATAACCGCGTTTCTCGTGCCGATGGACGCTGACGGTTTCAAAGTGGAGGAATATCTTTGGACGTTTAATATGCCGACCGACCATGCGACGGTGTCGCTGAAGGATGTATACGTGCGAGACGCAGATATCCTGGGAGAAGAAGGGCGAGGGCTGCAAATCGTCCAGCATTTCTTTAACGAAAACCGGATTCGACAGGCGGCTTCCAGTCTCGGAGCCGCCCAATACTGTATCGATCAGGCAGTAGCATACGCGAGGGAGAGGAAGCCTTTTGGTAAGCCACTTTCAAGCAATCAGGGGGTTCAATTTCCGTTGGTTGAATTGAATACACAGGCGACTATGTTGCGTGCATTGGTTCAAAAGACTGCTTGGGAGATGGACAAGTACGGTGTGTTTTCGGTTTCCGACCGGGTAAGTATGTGTAACTACGTCAGTAATCGACTTTGCTGTGATGCAGCTGATCGCGCAATGCAAGTTCACGGCGGACTCGGTTACTCGCGCCACAAGCCGTTTGAGCATATCTATCGGCACCATCGTCGTTATCGAATCACGGAAGGTGCTGAAGAAATCCAGATGCGCCGAATTGCGGGCTATATGTTTGGTTACATGAAACGACAAGCACCGAAGGGGGTAAAGAGTGTCTCTGGAAGTTAGCTTGGAACAAAAGCTCGAGGTAATGCTAAGCAGGGTATTCCCGACCTTTCAGGCGCTAACACAAACACAGCGCTTGTCCGGTGGGGCTAGCCAGGAAACCTATCGCCTTGTCGTTGAGACTGCCAATGGGGCTAAGCAACTAGCGATGCGCCGTTCACCGGCAGGGCTTTACGAAGACCAACATTCGCTACGGCCCGGGCTTGAAACAGAAGCACTTCTGATGAACGAGGCTAAGGCTACGGGTATTCCGGGCCCTGAAATTTACTACGTTTTACAAGACGACGATAACCTCGGTCGTGGCTTCCTCATGGAATGGCTGGATGGTGAGGCCTTGGGATCAAAGATAGTGCGATCCCCACAATTTGAGAAAATTCGACCCTCACTTGCTTATGAATGCGGCCGAATCCTCGCCGGGATTCATAGTATCGATCATGGTGCGGCGGGCTTTCAAAAAAAACTCAAGACACTGACGCCGGCTGAATCTATCGACCAATTGCGACAGCATTACTATGATTTGAACTCACCGCAACCCATGATCGATTACGCGATTCGCTGGCTGGTCGATAACGTGCCCAAGAATTCCTCCCTGACCCTGGTTCACAATGACTTTCGTAACGGCAACCTACTGGTTTCAGAAAACGGTATTGCGGCTGTACTGGATTGGGAGCTCGCTCATATTGGCGATCCTATGAGAGACCTGGGATGGCTTTGCACTAACTCCTGGCGCTTCGGTTCCGATTTGCCGGTTGGAGGATTCGGTGACTACAGCGATCTGTTTAAGGGATACGAGTCAGTATCAGGTAAAAAAGTAGATCCGGAGCGGGTCAAATTCTGGCAAGTGTTCGGATCTGCAAGCTGGGCTTATGGGTGTTTGAGCACTGCGCTAAATTTTCGCAACGGACCGGATAAGACGGTTGAAAAGCCTGCGATTGGACGCCGTAGTTCTGAAGCACAGATCGACTGTATCAATTTGCTGTGCCCGGGCAGAATTGAGCTTATTAACCCCGCTGAATCACTGACCACAACAGATATCCCCCGCAGCGATGAGCTGCTGGCTAGTGTAAGCGAATTTCTTCGCGATGACATAAGCGAGACCAGCAAGGGGCGAACCAAATTTCTCGCACGAGTGGCTGCTAATTCATTGGATATTATCGGCAGAGAGCTTGTGCTGGGAGCGCAGCATCGACAAAGAGAACACGATCGGCTTCGATCGTTCTACCAATCAGATGCGGATTCGTCCAGCCTCCGTTGGCGACTTTGTGAAGATATTCGGAATGGCGTCGTCGATCTGTCTGATAAGACACTGCAAGCCCATTTGCGCCACACCGTTGCCAATCAGGTTGCTATCGATCAGCCGAAGTACAGCGGCCTACGGCAAGCCCTCGCCATGTCCAGTTCCTAATTACGAAGACCCATGCATTCAGGAAACGTCATGTCCACGCTTAATCTTACTAACGATGAATTACTGTCGACTACACGAGCGGTCAGAAAACGAATTGACTTTGATCGGCCGGTGTCTCGCCAGTTGATCGAAGAATGCCTGGAGCTCGCGCTACAAGCGCCCAGCGGATCCAATTCCCAAGCTTGGCAGTTCGTCGTAGTCACCGACCAGTCCAAACGAAAGCAGATTGCCGAGATCTATGCAGAGGTTTTTTGTGATTACGAGCAGAGTCCTATTTCGGCGGCGAAAATTCATAGCAAAGACCCATCGATGTCTGACGTTCAATCACGCGTTATGGATTCAGCGAAGTATCTTGCTGACCACCTCCATAAAATTCCCGCCTTTCTCATTCCGTGTATTACTGGGCGGACAGATAATTTAAGCGGAGAGTCGGCAAACTTCTATCACGCGAGCCTTTACGCTTCCATAATTCCTGCGACATGGAGTTTTATGTTGGCCGCCCGTTCTAGAGGTCTCGGCAGTTCGTGGACAACCTTGCACCTTCAAAGGGAGCGCGAAGTGGCCGAGATATTGGGGATACCCTACGACCAGGTGACCCAGATCGCACTGATATCTATCGGCTATACGGTTGGAACTCACTTTAAACTAGGCGCTCGAAAACCGCTTGAGAACTTCTTGCATATTGATGGATGGAAACAAAGTTAGTCGCATTGTCTAACGCTAAAGCTGATCCATTTTATTAAATTCTTGATACGAACTTTCCCGTAAACGAATTTTAAAAGGCAGGAAACCCACTATGAGTCAGACATCTACGGTCCAGTCGCCGGATAAACTGGATGTGCTCTTTACAGGTCTTAAAGCGAACTGTCGCATGATGAAGCACACGTCTGCGGCTGAAAGAATTGAACGACTGCTCCGTCTCAAGTCAGCTATCAAATCAAGGCGCAGCGATATTGTACGTGCATTAGCAAAAGATTTGGCTAAGCCAGAGCAAGACTGCTTGAGTGAGATTAACAGCAGCCTTGCAGATATCGATTTTGCTGTAGCCAATTTGGAGCAGTGGATGCAGCCGAGAGTTGTTGAAAAGTCACCGGGGCTAGGCGCAGTGGAGAACAAGATTCACTATGAACCCAAAGGCGTCGTCCTACTTTTTGGCGCGTGGAACTTTCCGTTTGCACTGGTAATTCAGCCTTTGGTTCCCATTATTGCGGCAGGAAACGTTGCTATTGTTAAGCCGAATGAATTGGCGTCCGCAACCAGTGCCGTATGTGCAGAAATTATAGCTGACAGCTGCGCCCCGACAGAGGTGGTTGCTGTCGAGGGCGGCGTCGACCTAGCCAACGAGCTACTCAAATTGCCGGTCGACCATATCTTTTTTACTGGCAGCCCCTCTGTCGGCAGGACAGTTATGGCTGCGGCCTCCCAGCACTTGGCCTCAGTAACATTAGAACTAGGCGGAAAAAATCCCGTAGTTGTGGATCAGAATGCTGACATAGAAGCTGCGGCCGCGAAGATCGCATACCATCGTACAATTAATAGCGGGCAGGTTTGCTTATGCCCCGAAAATATCTGGATTCACGAAAGCCAAAGGGATCGTTTCATTGCCGCGGCCAAGGCGACGATTCAGGCCATGTACTACAAGGATGGTAAGTTTCTTGTCAGTGCACAGTCGAAAATAATTAATGACCGCAATTTGCAGCGTATTCAAGGCTATCTGGCAGACGCTGTCGGAAAGGGCGCAACTTTAGCCTTTGGCGGTGATGCACATCCAGAATTGCAGACTATGGAACCTGCAATTCTGGTTGATATTCCTAATGAAGCGATCATTCTCGACAATGAGATATTCGGCCCGGTGCTGTGTGTAAGAACGTATCAGAATATCGATGAGGTATACACTCGATTGGATACTGAACCGACGCCGCTGGCACTCTATGTCTTTAGTGAAAATGAAGACTTTGTAGAAGAGGTTCTCGCCAATAGCCGATCGGGTGGGGTTACGGTGAATAACTGCATGCTGCATGCGTTTGAACAGAACCTCCCCTTTGGCGGCGCGCAATCCAGCGGCACAGGCCGCTATCACGGCGTTTATGGATTCCAGGAGCTTTCAAATCAGCGCTCGATACTTGTGTCAGCGTAATACAACGGCGTGTATTGAGCACTGGACAGATGTTGTGCTGTGCTCTCGATGACGTATCTATTTACTGGGTATTTTAAGCCTATGTTTTGTTTATTGCGTGCGGATGGTGCAGTTTGCACTATCCGCACGGAACCCCTCAGTGAGTCTCTGGACGCAATTTTTACATTTTTAGCGTTAATCGCATCAAAACTTTCCTTTATAGCCTACTCGCTAACTGAGAGCAGCGATGCCATTATGCCGACACTGCCCGGAACTTTGTTGTCCAACAAGTTGTGCCAGCTTTGGTCTACGGCTTCTGCTCCGGTGGACCATTCGACCTGAATAATGTTCTTCACTTTGCCGGAGATCGTGAAAGTCGCTTCCATCGCTTTCATC
>JBFKDP010000081.1:0-13921 GCA_041619575.1 Litorivivens sp. | reverse complement strand
GGTTAGGGTTAGCCACCAGAGTTTGGGTACCAATCTTGCGCGGTAAACCACATGGCCGCTGAATTCCTGTAGTTGCTCAAATTCTGCGAGTACGCCGTTGTACAGTACATCGTCGTTGTCGCCGCGATGAATAATAAACTGGGCGGAGGAATTGAGTACCTCGTCCAGGTCTAGCTCAAGCTCGTTCGAGACCAGTAATATGTCGAACTCGTAGGGTTTGGATATTGCTTCGTAACCCTTGAAACTCATCACGGCAAAAGTACTCTCCGTAAGCCCCATGGCTTGTGACGAAAAGGAAAAGCGTTTGCTATCGAGATCTGCAAAGTAGCTCATGGTCTTGCTCCGTACCGGCGTGAGTATTGCCGATTAAGTTGTCTGCGTAGGTGGGTGAATATTAATGATTTCGCCCAATAGTGACTGATTGTTCTACAGTATTGGCTTCACCGTTTAGCCACGTATCTCTGCCGAGGCTTCCCCAGGTGCGGTTTCCGAGACCGATCGGTTGTATCGCCCCTGGCTGCAGAACCAGCTCAAAATTTATGTCGAACGGCTGGACTAGATAGAAATCAATGGTCAGCCAAAGAAAGTCGGTATATTCCCTGTCATTTAGGAATTTCTGAAATGTCTCTCCGGTTATTCCCGATATTTGAATGTTCGCTTGTCCTAGCCGATCACGTATAGTCCCGCCCAATACGGTATCGGATCCCAGTTCGCTGTGTTGGGAACCGAGCTGCATGCGCTGTGGCGCAGGTATATTTACAAATCGGGTAACGCAGGGCTCTATAGTGACATTGTCGGTGCCAATAACGTTCCGAAGTATGGTTGTAAGTCCGAGCGCCGATTTCTGTCGTTGCCCTAAGAGACCGAGGTAGGGCAAAAATCGCTCGGGTGAGTCAGTTAAAAGACGAAACTCGGAATCGGCAAGGCCTACCAAGCTATAAAGGATATCCCAGTAGCGGTTATCAAATTGTTCCACCGCCTGGTGGCCAAAGCGATATTTCTGCCATGCCTCATAGAGCAGGGGGTAAGTGTGGCGATGTATTATGTCGAGGAAGTCTTTCGCGACCGTTCCGTCGTCCCATTCTTCATCGAGCAGTTCTTCAGTATAAAACGCTGGCAGTGGTGACGATATACCATACAGCCCCATAAACGTGGTTGTGAGTGTGAAATCACCCTCGTCGTTCTGTTCAAGGCTAGTAATATCATGCTCAGGGTAATCTAGACTCAATTCGGGCTTAATAGTCAGTGAGGCCAAGCCGTCTTCCATGCCCGCGCTTTGCTGTTCTTTTAGGCGCGAGAGCAGGCGTACGGCTTGAAAAAAGTCGTATTCTTCTGGGTTTTCAAGTAAATCTTCTTCTATAGCAATGACCGTGTCCCCAACTTGGCTGGCCATATATACTCATGACCCGTGCTGGTGTCTGTTACTTTTAATTGCGTGTAGCAGTTAATGCTTGAAAAACTGTTAAATAACCTTTCAAGCATCGTAGCGAAGAGATACATGTCGCCGTTACTCGCGTAGTAGTCTCTGTCTAAACCGATATCTATCACCTGTCCGCGTAGCAGATCGCCGCGTACGAGCTGATCCTCAGCGCGGACAGAAACCTTCTGTATGCCATCGACACGTTTTTGATTGATGGCGACCTCTTTTGGTGAGGAGCCTCCGGGAAAAATATAGAGACCGAGTAGTGCCTTAAGGTTCTCCGAATCCGCCAGTGATAGATAGTTTAGCGAGAGATGCGATAGCAGCCGCCAGAGTAAAGAGCCACCTGTGGGCGGTTGTTGCTGCTCGGTTGGTGGCGTGAGATTGCCAAATTCAACGAGCTCAGATGTGCTGCTCGTGGCTTTGCAAATATCCCCTGGGCGTAGTTTAGAGGGGAGGCTGCCATTTGTGCAGGTCAGAGAAATCGATAGTGTTTCTTTATCAGCAATCTCGTGTTCCACTGGGTAACTGAAACTTATGTAGGGCTCGGTAATGCGATTGTCGTCGTCACTTCGCTGGGTTACCTGATAGACGGGTTCCGTAGTATGCAGAGCATTAAACATGTTGATAGAGCTGTAAACGGTTTCTTTGGCTGCCTTACGGTTATGTCCGGTGACCGAGTCAATGCTGTAAATATGATAGTGGGTTTGATCACCTCGTGAGCGACCCTTGCCGGGCTTAACGCGTAGCTCACTTTGGCGATTGTCGTTGCGTATGGGCTCCGCATCATGACTGAAGAGATTTACTGCGGGTGTGCTATGTAATAGGAAACGGTCTGGTGTGATGCGTGGGGTTGCGAAGTCTACCTGGTCGAGATGGAATTTCAGTACTACATTGCTGCTGCCTATATCTGCTAGACCGGTAAGTTCCAAAAAGAGGAACTTTTCCTTAAAAAGAAAATACTCTTGTATTAATCGGTAAGCCGGAAAGCTGTTACTTGGGAACGGAATCATCGCCGACGAATCATCGAAGCCTATGGGGCGAAGAGCCGTTTTAGGGAGCGTCTTAACCACACCTCCATCGCTTAGAATATCGATGCTAGCGGTGTGATTCAGCAATAGCATCCAGGTATCAACTGCGCCCACAAAGTCTCCACCTATATAGAATCTGAGGCTGTCGCCAGACCAGTCACTAAAGGATATACCGTTGAGCGATAGCTTTGCTTCGAATATTTTCTTATGCCTGCCATTATCGCTCAATCGTACGCCGCTAACAGCTACCGGCGCGATACTGACATCATAGCAAGTTCGAAATCGGCATTGGGTGTCTTCGATGCTTTCAGAATCCACAAACGTGTTGGCAGGTATATCGAGTGCTGTTTTAAGGATGCTTTTCGGCGTAAAACGCATGATGGTTGAAGACGGAAGCGGTCGAAGATAATGAGGAAATACCAATTGCATAAGTGATTGTGAAAACTCCGAGAAGTCATCATCGAGACGTTCTCGAATATTTCCAGTGAGAAACGCAACGCCTTCGAGTATTCTTTCTACATCGGGGTCTGGGCTTGGACCGCTAAGTTGTGGTGCAAGTGCGGGGTGTTTCTCAGCAAACTCAACAGCCAATTCACGAAGGCTATTTAGCTGAGTTTGATAGTGAGCTGTCTTCATGTGTAACCTACGCTTGTAAAGTGACGCTGCCGTCACCCTGAAGTAGGGCGTCGAACTTCATCGGATACAATTGCTCGGCATGGGCTATCTTGCAGCTTACCGAGAATCGCATGACGCCGAGATCCCCTTCCTTTTTATTAAATCGCACGGTGACATTCTTCAAGCGACTTTCGTACCTATTGGTAGTCATAATAAATGCCCTTGTCAGGTTTTCGATGTCTGAGGGCGACAGGCTATTCATCATGCTAGTGAAGTCCGGTAGACCAAACTCAGTGTCTAGCATCACGGTTCCCTGCCGGGTGTTGTACATTTTCTCCAGATCATCGATAACAGACGCCGTAAGATCGTCAATTTCAATTTCCGATCGAAATTGATCCTCTTGCGCCCACCGGCGAATTTTCTTTAAGAAACGGTCAGTCGACATCTTTACTGCTCAAACATTTCGCCCCATGTGTCTTCATATTCAATTCCATCAAGCTCCCACGTCCATCGTATCTTCTCATACATAAAAGATACGTCTTCCATATGCCTTAGTCCGACGTTGTTCTTGTCTAAAGCGTTAGGCATCCACGGATGTAGACGATTAATGAGCACATTTTGCATGTACACCTTGAAGTAGAGTTCTTCGTCGCCGGTATCTTCTATGCGGTACCAGTCTAGTGTGACGTCTGTTAGCCGCTCACCGGTGCATAGTGCCTGATAAAGCATTGGAGTTGAGCAATCGATCTCTTTTGTAATGGTGATAGGGCGGTGTACCCGTCGACCTGTTGAGATGCCGCGACTGTCGGTAGGAATCTCAACAGTATGATCGACCGACTGCACTAAAATTGTGCCCTCGCGTCCTTCAAATTCACAACTACCTTCGATGTCGCCCTGTTGTTCACCGATAATCGTTAAATGACATGGTGTTGGCATAGTCTATCCCTTGCGCTATTCGCTGTATGTAATTGCTATCAGGCTTTGTCGAGCTTTCCAGTTTCGTTGAGAGTAAACGATGCACCCATATACTTTAGATGTGGTGTTACGGCTATTTTCACCATATACCATCCGGCTTTTCCCTCTACCTCTTCTACGGCGATCTGTGCATGCCGCAATGGGCGGCGAGCCCTAACGCTTGCCGTGGGGTTATCCATATCCGATACATATTGTCGTAACCATTCATTGAGTTCGCGTTGTATATCGCTGCGGTTCTTCCAGGAACCAATATGCTCTCGTTGCATCATCTTTATGTAATGGGACAAACGAGAAATGATGATCAGGTACGCAAGCCTTGATCCTAGAAGGTGGTTGATGCGCGCGGCTTGTCCGGCAGGTGAATCGGCAAACGACTTTTCTGCCTGTACCGAGTTGGAGGAGTAAAATGCGGCGGAATTTGTACCTTTGTGTACCGTTAAAGGTAGAAACCCCCATTTGACCAGTTCGGTTTCCCGGCGGTCTGAAATAAGCACTTCAGTGGGGATTCGCTGTTCCTTTGTCGCGCGCGCATTGTTGCTGCGCATGGACAGCCCATCTACTTTACCGAATTCTTCGCCGACGATATTGATACACCAGCGTGTGGTAGCGAAACTGTCGATTAATCGCGTGACGAAAGCGAATGCTGCATTTCCCCATAGACCATTAGTCTTCTTGGGATAGCGTTCTTTGTAGTTAAAGCGGTAGATACTACTTTGTTCATCGCTATCGTAGCTATCCCTGAGTAAAAATCCGGGTAGGGTCAAAGCAATATATCGCGCATCCTCTGATTGTCTGAAGCTATTCCATTTTGCAAATTTAGGCTGCGAAAAGTTGGCGGAAAGGTCTCTTAGGCGTGCAAGCCCGGATATATGGTCAATATCGAAAAATTCTGGTGCAGCCGCCGCAATAAAAGGGGCATGGGACATAGCGCAGACGCTAGCGATTTGCTGAAGCAACCATACATCAGGGGTGGCGGCGTTAAATGCGTAGTTTCCGATGATGCACGAGTAGGGCTGGCCACCATATTGTCCAAACTCTTCGCTGTAGACACGTTGATATAGTGGTGATTGTATGACCTCAGGCACGTCTTCAAAACTTTCCGCCAGCGCGGTTTTGCTAACATTAAGTATCTCAACAGAGCAGGGTTCGTCGATAGGGCAACGTTCAACAAGAAAATACAGGCTCCGCCAGCTGGCCTCTAGCAAACTGAATGCTGGGTGGTGAAGAATTTCGTCAAGTTGATTACCTACGAGCTCGTCAATTTCGGCGACGCAGGCATCAATAATAGGCGAGTCAACGGATTCCAGGCTCTGGATGATTATGTCGTGAATCGCCCCTGTACTACTATCCTCCCGGTATTCGCTAAGTAAAGTGGCCAACTCTGTGGCTGTAATTGAACCATTGCGGTGCGAGGCGAGTGTTTCCCTCAGCGTAATTAGTCTTTCAAGTTGAGGAATCTGAGAGATTATCGATTCTGGCTCGAACGACGCTAGTGAATGAAACGTCAAGCTGATGCTTAGTGGGTGATCTTCTTTGTCTTCCAGCCTATTTTCAATATGTAGTTTAAGTTGTCCCAAGACGCGGGATAGTACTTGGTCAAATGTTGCTATCGTTACCGCAAGAGGCATTTGTTCTTCAAAGAACTCCGCGTTGTCGTCTCCGGAGAAGTTGCCGACCACCAGCACACGGAAAGGTAGCTCAACTTCAGCTTCGCCATTGGGGCCGCTGGATTTATAAACCATCCGTATCTTTTCAATGGCTAGTTCGGCTGTGGCCATTATTGCGTCCGTAGGTTCATAGTAGGCTCTCGGTTACCAACACTGAGTAACGCGTGCCGGTGGTTGAAGGGGTACAGATTCCAATATCTGTACCACGGGTTCTTGTCCTCGAATCTCATAGCTTACGTCGATTGCACGTACGAACTCATTCTTTAACTGTGCAGCTTGATTCGGGAATTCTTCAGCAAGAAAAACTCGCCGACCGTCATGGAAATCAGCTAAAAACTTACTGAATCCTTTCACCCCAGTGTACTGTTTGCTTAAACGTATGTGGCCGATCTCTATGCGAAGTGATACGTCGCCGCATTTCTCAAGTGACCATTTGAAATCGTGTCCGTCAGAGTAATTGTAGTTTGCTAGCGTCTGTACGCCGTCGGCGCAGTGAAGTTCGAGGAAAGTTGCGTATGGCGCAATAGTTGCTCCAATATTTACGCCAGTGGGAAGCGTGTCGATTTTTACAGTGAATTCGCTTTCGACGATGAAACGACCTTCATCTGCGTGGTTTATAAACTCAAGGAAATTACCTTGCCACTGCATTTTTCGTTTGTCGGCAATGCGCGGGATGTAGCCGGATTTTGCACGTTTGATCAAAAACTGATTGGCCGTACCATTGACGTACTGCCATATCAGCCCAGCTTCCCCAATCAGTATCTTTCCTACTTTGTTCTGTGAAACGCCCTCGACCTGTGACAATACCTCTTCTTGCCACGCATCCTGCAGTCGGCAGTTTGTTTCATACTCCATAAAGTCGTAAACGAGCCCCATGGGGCCTGTATACAATTTCCAGAATAAGGCCGTGCTAGGACGTGGTTTTCCGCTGACGCGCTGCAAGCCATCAATTGCCTTTACGGCTTCGCCGGGCGCTCCATCTCCAGCTCCACCTGATTCGTTAAACAGCGCGTTTATCGCATCATAAGACTGCTTTTTGGATTCGGAGTTGAAGGCGACGTCTGCTAATGCTTTCTTATAGGCGACCAGTGACTCTGATCCTTTTTCTACGGCATCATCCAAGTCTGGTCCTGCAGGGCCTTTGGGTTTTCCTTTGTCGAGCTTCTTCTTTTCTTTGAGACTGGTTTTTCCTGCCTTAGCCAGTTGCTTGCCGATTGGGCCCATCTTTCCGAGAATTTTCAAGCCAAGTTTAACAGCGGCTTTGTTGCTGCCTTTTTTGACGGTTGCGGCGCCGGTGAACTCTTGCATTTCGACAAAGAAATCAAACATCTCCTTGCCCTCAAATTCTTCCTCAACTTCCAGTGGTTCAAGCTCGGCGACAACTCTCTCCATTAAACGAAAATAGGGATTATCTTTTGTCGATAGCGTGTCTACGGCAGTTACCCATTCCCGTCGGCCGCGTAAGCGTAGTTTACCTTGGTCGAAGTTTTTAGCGAATTCAGTCCAGGCTTGTATATATCGGCGTTTGTAAAAAAGTTCAAAGTCAGCTTTGATCAGTGCCATCTGAGTATCGTCGTTACTCGCCTCAGACAGCTCATTGAGGAATTCTACGATAAACTCCCTGCCGGCCAGCGTATAGGCAGAGTCAACTCGCACTGGATCAGCGAGTTTCACGGAGCCACCCCAAAAATCTGATAGCTGGACATGCGGGTTGTCTTGTTGATTGGCCCAATCTATTATCCAGCTGTAGTCGCCATGGTTACGTTCAATCAGAACGATAAATGCATTTTGTAGCTGAGCTTTTTCTTCAAACAATTGAGGTTTGGAGGTATTCCATTCTAGATAGGATATGTACAGGTCGTTGAATATTTCTGCAGGTTCCCGGTTGACGCTACGCTCGAGTATCTTTATATAGTCGGCTTGTACCGGCGGCTTTTCATCCAGTGGTACATAATTTTCGTCTTCCTGTTGCGGTTTTTCCGAAAGACGAGCCGACAGCAGATTTATGCGCCGTATCAAACCTCCGGCCAAACTACTTGTGCCAGTTTGGGCAAGATCGTCGAGACGCAAGGTTAGTCCTGTATCTAATTCATCGAGAACCGTAAGTTTGAGTGCTTCGATGTAGCGAAGCTTAAGAGCCTGGGTTTGCTGGAGTTCTCCTAGCCTGCCGTGCCACGGGATCATCCATTCAGACTGTGCTTCTTCCAAATCAAGGATAAGTGAGCGCAGGCTGTAGAGTTCGTAAAGTCGATCGTTGACGGTTTTTTTCTGGATATTTATTTCCGGGTAGCTTTCCTCGATATCTTTCAAGGTAGCCATGTCGTTGTTGTAAAGAATGGTAATAAACGCTAATGCGACAAATGTTACGGCGCCGCCAATACTCAAGCTATAGGCCTTAACGGCGCGTCTTAATCTCAGTGCACTGGGAAGACTGTCGAGAAGGTCACGATCGGCCGGCAGAACACGTGAAAAGAATTCGTGGAGGAATAGGCCTCGGTTCTGTAGTTGTCCCTGGTTGTCGTTTTTGTACTGGCTGGAAGTAAAGAACAGGCCTCGGAAGCGGGGTGTGTCCTGGTAAGGGTTTTCCTTTAGCGCAGTGTGAACGAAAACCTTAAGACCTGTTCTCAAGCCTTCGAGATTTGCTGGAAATGTGAGTAATTCATCGGGGTGTGATTGGCGGCGTTCCAACATCAAAACGCGCAGTTGCTTGATACGGTAGAGTAATGCATCGAGTATTTGGTCGATATCCTGCTCGATGTTGAAGCCCTCCGCTTCATGCAGGTGACCCATAGCTTGTAAAGCGGCTTTTTCGGGTAAATAGTCGACCCATTCGTTGAATCCTTCGATCAGGTCGCATTTTGTGATCATGAGGTACACTGGAACTTTGATTTCCAGCTTTTCCATCAGCTCGCTGATGCTGGCGCGTACCTGGCGACCTTCCTCCAGTAGATCCTCGTCAGTATGTTGGAGCAGTCTGTCCGCTGATACGGCGAGTACTATGCCGTTAATGGGCTCTTTCTGCTTGTGACGCGACAGCATCGTAAGAAGCGTTGACCACTCTTTTTTGTCGCGTTTTGCTTCATCCGGCACTGCATAGCGTCCGGCTGTGTCAATAACGATAGCCTGTTCGTAGAGCCACCAGTCAAGGTTCAGGGTTGACCCTTCACCTTGCTTGGGGAGATCTATATCTGGTGATAGTAGGCGGGCGTTTTTCAGCGCTGTACTTTTACCTGAGCGTGGCTTACCTATCACCATGTACCACGGAAGCACATAGAGCGGGTCGCCCTTTAGCCGTAAATTAGACTTTTTGATGCGGGTTAATGCGGTGCGCCATCCGCGCTTCAGCTCGGCTACCAGCTGGGACGGCGTCATTCCCAGATCGTCGGCAGCTTCAGATTTTCCGGTGCTTATAACTCGCTTTACTTGTGCTCTAGCTCTATAGCGAACGTAGAGCTTTCTGAGTATAACGACGCTGAAGAAGATCCCGAAGATGAAGGCGAGTGTGACAAAGGCTTGCTCTATCGGCCATTGCATCAGGACAAAGGTGACAATAACAAGCGCTGATACCAGCAGTATGATAAAGAGGTACAGTAAAAACTTTAGAAATTTTTTCATCATAACGTGCTTATGTACCTATTTAACGGCTCTTGCGATTGTATTGAGCGTGTCAACTACACCGAAGTGGTAGTAAAGAATCAGCGCTAGTGACAGTACGAGAGGCACGCCTAATACAAAAGGGATGACGTTGAATCTGGCTTTGAACCTGCCTTTTCCGTCTCGGGCTACAGAGCCGTAGGCTGCCGGGAACAGGGTGGCAGTTTCTAGGTTGCGCTGTGCTTCTTCCGGCATCAGTACGCCGACATTAAAGCCTTTAATTTGCTCGAGCGTACGCCGATCATCGTTAGCGAAGTAGCGGCCGCGAAAGCCCAGACCGAGGCATAGCACATATACTTCTCGTATCTCGGCGTCTTCGCCGTGTTTAGACAGGTTGTTGAGCTGCTCGTAGAATTCAGCACCTATATTTGTTGTCTGGTAAAAGTGTCTTTGCAAAGATCTCTTTTGCCATTCGCTTTTTTGTTCCCATTTAGAGCACAGTACCAATTCGTCTATGTAGGCAATAACCGGAAACAATCCAGCCATCGCTGTTTCCTCCGAGTACCCCGATTTCTCTGCGCTCGACAGTCCTCTTTGCGCGAGAGTGACAAAGGAGTCGCGAATTTTCTCCAGGTTCAGCTCGGAGTGGTCGAGTACTCGAGCTGTTTTTCGCGCGAGTACAATCAGGTCGAGGTAGCAGTCGGTTAATCGCACACGTTATCTCCTTACGATAACTAGTTCGACTTTGGCGTCGTCTGGTGTTTCATCCCAGTACAGGGCTATAGATCTGTAGCGTTCAACGGCCTGCCATTCATCACAGTGCGAATCGAGGCGGAGGTAATGCGAATCAGGCCGGCGCGGCATTTCGGCCGGTGGGTTGGGTGCGTGTATTAATCCGATGCCAGGCAGGGATCGATCTCGCAAGGTGTCGACGCGCTCTCTAGCGGCGACTTTTGCCGTTGTAATAAGCGATTCGAGAAAGCTACTGAAATTTTCACTGGTGGTAACGATCAGGTAATAGTCTACAGATTGCTCAAAGAATTTTGCGGGCACATCGGAAGAGTAGATAACATCTTCTTTAGCCATCTCAACGAGGTATTGTGGACCAATCGTTATCTCATTAAGTAGAGATATGAGGAGATTTTTAGCTGCGTGAAAACTGTCACCAATATTGCTGTGATCATAGGTAGGCAATAATGCGTCGCCCGCTTTTGTTTCACCTAACACATTCACAGTTGACGAGAATGTGCTTAGCTCGCCTATGAGTTCGACCAGTACGCCGTAGACGTCCCATGGGTGCACACTACCTTGATCAGTGTAGTGAAACAGACGCGGTATATAACGCGAGAGGGTGCGACCAGCCAGACGGTAGCGCATCAGCGTTCCATCGTAAGCGGTACTGGATTCGGTTTCAGTCGTGTCGTAGGCTGCGAGCTGCATCATTCGACCGGTAATGTCGTCGCGAACTTCTTTTACCAACCTGTTTAGGCCGTCGGACGCGGCGAAGCCCAGTACCGGCGGAAAAAAAGATTCGTCAAATACAATGTCGCTTTCTTCACGAATTACGCGAGCTATCGGAATCAGCATATAGTCTTCGTGTTGACCAAGCTCATTCTCGAAGATAATACGCAGTACATGTGTGAGTGATTTTACCTGCGCATTCTCGTCGCCACTATACAGATCCTTGACATCCCTTGGTGTTGCTTCGGTGACGTATCGGGAGGTAATGTCGGTTGTCGCGCTTAAATCGGTAACGGTGGTGACGTTATTACCCTGTGAGTTGAGTTTCCGCAGACCAATATAAATGGTGAAAGGTTTGTCTGCTTCAAGCCATTCGCTATCGAATTTTCGTGAATTGACGATGGCATTTCCGGGCAGTGAGGTGAACGTTCCATCGGGGAACAGAAATTCACCACCGTCAACTTCGCAGCGACGGTTAGTCAGCGCTGTGTTAGCGAGCGAAAGACTGGCACAGCCCCACAAATGTGGATGTATGGTGCGCAGTAGAGGCTCGAGCATTTCGCGCTGATACTGGTCTGACAGTTGGAAATGTTGGGGCTGAAGGAATAAGCCTTGATGCCAGTATATAGGGGATTTTTGGCTCACAACGTACCTCGATCAGTTGCCATTATTGTTGCTGTCTATCTTTGTCGCGTAGGCTTGCTTTGTTCCCAAACGTCCCAAATCGACACGTATTTGCATCTTTGTGGGTAATGCGTCTGCTTCATTACTAATTAATCCGGCCGTCGCTAGCAATTTTTCAACTAGACCTCGCTTGCTCCCTTCAATGGGTACCGGAAACAAGTAGACATCCTGTTGCGGATTTATCCGGTAGTAGCCTGAAATGACGCCTATGTGGCGAGCATCCTTCGCACGCGATATCAGAATTGCCTTTTTTTCGCTGGGTTGTACGGTGAGCCGTTTAAAATCGACGATGGTATCGTCGATCTTCCCTTTGTTCATGAGTTCTGTTGCACCTTCTCGGGTAGCCGAAAGTCCACTGAAGGTATTGGGGTCGCTCAGCTGAAATATGCTCAGTGATATGGCATGTGGTCGACCGCTACGTTCGTTCAGATCGGCCGGCGCGTTTATTTCGAACGTAATAGCTCGCTTCTCGAATGTCCATTGGTCATCCGGTACTGTGAGTTCAGCCGGTGCGGCACACCCAAAAAGTAGGATAGTCGCTCCGGCAAGGAGAAAGCCCTGAATTGTGCCCATAGGTTTCCTGAAAGTTTAAAATAGTGCCAGCGTTACGCGCAGGTTGGTTGCTGCCCGTAACCGCTGGCTAGCCTATGCGTTTTGTTATTTAGCTGCTCGCCAATCGTCGGATCCTTCTATTCCAGCGATTTCATGGGTCCACCGAATCGTGCTGTAACTAAAGGAGACACGTTCCAGGTGTGTGAACTGTCCATTTGCTGGATCCTGGCAGTTTGGCATCAACGCTTCCATCTCCACTATCACTGCGCCTTCAAGGATTTGGGTGAAATAGTGCTCTTGCATACCTTCAGCCGAAGTTCGGTACCACTGAATTTCACACTCCAGGCTCTCCCCTGTTACCAGTGCTTGGTAGAGGAGGGGGGACGATTTATCGAAGATCTTGGTAACGGTAAGCGGTTGATGTACCCGCACACCGGAGGGCTGTCCGCTTTGAACATCACGGGGAATAATAATCTTGTGCTCAAAGGCCTGGACCAAAAACTGCTCTTCATGGTCTTCCTGATACAAGCTGCCTACGCTTTCTTCTGATAGGCAGCCCTCGGTAATCATTCCTTGAGTAACACCTTCTACAGACATATAGGCGGGGATAGGCATGGTTGAGCTCCTTTTATGGGACGGTTGAGTTTGCTTATTTCTTAAAAAAGATGGTTCTTAAAAGGCAATCAGGCGCTAAGCGCCACTGCAAACTGCCCGGCCTCATCAATTGTTAACTGAAGGTTACTTACTGGGTCTTCTGCACCAATACGGCCTAATACCTCTGTCGAAATACGTGGCAGTAAGCTTCGGTTAACAATGTGATCTATATTGCGGGCACCGGACTCAATATCGGAGCAGCGCCCTGCGATATGGGAGACGACTTCGTCGCCATACATCAGATTTAATTTTTGGCTCTGCTTTAGTCGCTTGCCCACTTTATCAAGTTTTAGTCGAATAATGCTGGATAAGACTTCGCCTTGTAATGGGAAGAATGGAACGACTGTTATCCTAGCGAGTAGGGCAGGCTTGAAGTGCTTTTGAAGTACAGGACGGATGGCTTCAGTTACAGCGTCAACTGTCGGGAGTTCGTCCCGGCCTTCACACATCTCCATAATCACGTCGGAGGCTAGATTTGATGTGAGGAACATAATGGTGTTTCGGAAATCTATGACGCGGCCCTCGCCATCGGACAGCGTGCCCTTGTCGAATACCTGGTAAAACAGGTTCATGACTTCCAAATCGGCCTTTTCCACTTCGTCGAGTAATACAACGGAGTAAGGCCGTTGCCGAACAGCTTCGGTAAGAACGCCGCCTTCCCCGTACCCCACGTACCCGGCGGGGGAGCCTACCATGCGGGATATAGTGTGTTTTTCCTGATATTCGGACATGTTAAGGGTGACCATAAAACGGTCGCCGCCGAACATTAAATTAGCGACACCGGTTGCCGCCTCAGTTTTTCCAACCCCGCTCGGGCCTACGAATAGAAATATTCCCAGGGGCTGGTCCGGGTTCTGCAGGCCCGCCTTTGCGGTGCGTATACCAGAGTCGACTGAGTCCACGGCATGATCTTGGCCCTTTATCCATTTCTTCATTTCTGAGTTGAAAGATAACAAGGCTTCCGCTTCGCTCTTAACGATGCTGCCCAGTGGTACACCGGTCCAATGGGATATCACTTCGCCAACGACGTTTGCAGTCACCTCATACGCAATGAGTGGCTTGTCTTTCTGTATGTCTTCCAATGCTGATATTGAAGATCGCAGCGCTTCTTCGAGCGTAGCGTCCGGCTCGACGGCTTGATCTACTGCGCAGCGCTTCTCGATAACATCTTGCACTGCTTGAAGTTCATGTTGCCATTCATCGGTGAGCTCCTGGCAGTTCTCGGTATGTCGGGTAATTGCCTCTTTCAGCTCTTCAAGTCGGTTTGT
>JBFKDP010000080.1:0-13970 GCA_041619575.1 Litorivivens sp. | reverse complement strand
AGCGCCTCGGCCAGATCGATGTGGTTGATCGCTTTAAGGTGCGCGACGATTTGCAGTTGCGGCTGGCCGAGTCCTTTGAAACCGCCCTGAATCTGACTGGCGGTATTGCTGTTGTCAGCTCAATGGATGAAAAATCCAGCGACGCCGACATTGTTTTTTCCTCATTGTTTGCCTGCACCCAGTGCGGCTACTCCCTGTCCGAGTTGGAACCTCGTCTGTTCTCATTTAACAGTCCTATGGGAGCCTGCAGCAGCTGCGACGGTCTGGGCTTGCGCCAGTTTTTTGATGAAGGTCGCGTCGTCCAACATCCTGAAGCCAGTCTGTCGCAAGGCGCAATTCGTGGCTGGGACCGGCGCAGCGTGTACTATTTTCACATGCTGACGTCTCTGGCCGAGCATTACGGCTTTGACGTAGACACCCCTTTTGAAGAACTGAGCAAGGCACAGCAAAAAACCATACTGCATGGCAGTGGTGAAGACGAAATCCAGTTCACCTACATCAATGACCGGGGCGACACCTTTAAACGCAAACACCGCTTTGAAGGCGTCATTCCCAATATGGAAAGGCGATACCGCGAAACGGAATCCATGTCGGTACGCGAAGAGCTCGCCAAATTTCTCAGCACCCAAGCCTGCCCGGATTGCAATGGCACCCGGCTCAGACGCGAAGCGCGCAATGTCTTTCTCGACGACCACACCTTGCCTTCCATCGCCGCCCTGCCGGTCGCGGACGCACGTCACTACTTTGAAAGCCTCTCGCTCAGTGGTCGCCGTGGCAAAATAGCCGAGAAGATACTCAAGGAGCTTCGGGAGCGCCTGAGCTTTTTGGTCGATGTGGGTCTGAATTACCTGACCCTCGATCGCAGCGCCGACACCCTTTCTGGCGGCGAAGCCCAGCGAATACGGCTGGCCAGCCAGATCGGTGCCGGCCTGGTTGGCGTCATGTACATACTGGACGAACCCTCTATAGGCCTGCACCAGCGCGACAATGAGCGCTTACTGAACACCCTTATCCACCTGCGTGACCTCGGTAATACCGTCATCGTTGTGGAACACGACGAGGATGCGATACGCGCCGCCGACTACATTCTGGATATCGGCCCCGGCGCAGGTGTTCACGGCGGTGAAGTCGTCGCCAAAGGCCAACTGAAAGATATCGTAAATAACCCCAAATCCCTGACGGGTCAGTACCTCTCGGGCAAGCAGGGCATTCCGATACCACAAAAGCGCCACACCCCTGACCCCGATCGACAACTTATCTTGAACGGCGCCACGGGCAACAATCTCGACAATGTTACGCTGCGCATTCCCCTGGGCTTGATGACCTGCATCACCGGCGTATCCGGTTCCGGCAAGTCGACCCTGATAAACCACACGCTCTACCCGATTGCAGCCACTGAGCTGAACGGCGCAAGCACCCTGACGCCAGCTCCCTATGAAAGCATCGAAGGGCTCGAGCAGGTCGACAAATGCATCGATATCGATCAAAGCCCCATTGGCCGAACACCTCGATCAAACCCCGCAACGTATACTGGCATTTTTACACCAGTGCGAGAGCTCTTCGCCGGCACCCAAGAAGCGCGCTCACGTGGTTACAAAGCCGGGCGCTTCAGCTTCAATGTCAAAGGGGGTCGCTGCGAAGCCTGTCAGGGTGATGGCGTTACCAAGGTAGAAATGCACTTTCTGCCGGACGTCTATGTACCCTGCGATGTGTGCACCGGTAAACGCTACAACCGCGAAACACTTGAGATTCTTTACAAGGGCAAGAATATACACGAAGTACTTGAAATGACCGTGGAAGACGCCGCCGAGTTCTTTGAGAATGTGCCCGCCATCAAGAAGAAGCTCGACACACTGAACGATGTCGGCCTGACCTATATTCGACTGGGGCAGGCAGCCACAACACTGTCAGGCGGTGAAGCACAACGCGTTAAACTTGCCAAAGAATTATCAAAGCGCGACACCGGCAAAACGCTGTACATCCTTGACGAGCCAACGACAGGGCTGCACTTTCACGATATACAACAACTACTGAATGTCCTTCACCGATTGCGCGACCACGGCAACACCGTTGTGGTCATCGAGCATAACCTGGACGTTATTAAAACGGCAGACTGGCTGGTTGACCTAGGCCCTGAGGGCGGCAGTGGTGGTGGCCACATTATTGCCGAGGGAACACCCGAGGAAGTCGCCTGCATGGAGCAATCGCACACGGGACGTTTTCTGGCGGATATTGTATCACCCGGAAAGCGGGCCAGATCCGCCTGAGCGTCACCCGCCGTGCACGGTCAGTCAATGCTGCCATAAAAATCCGGGCTACTGCCAAGCAAAGTCACTCAGGAGAAATCGTGGCGTTTAAGCGTTTGGGCCCGGCTCACCCCGCGCCTTAGACTGAAGCGGCCTCCGCCGGCACGTCTTTGTTTTTCCGTTTACTGTCATACATCCGCTCATCAGCTGCGTGGAGAATCTCTTCCAGCGATGCCGCATCGTGAGGATAAAAGGCCATCCCGATACTGGCCTCAATGGCTATGCTCTTGCCATTGCGTAGGCTCACAGCCTTGAGCATGTGCTTTTCCAAGCGATCGAGCACCAATTGTGCAATGCGGGTGTCAATCGAGTCGCGCAGCAATACCGCGAATTCATCGCCACCCAAGCGACAAACGAAATCCTGCCGCCGCACAGATGCCTGTAAGCGGCGCGCGAATGCCTGCAACACCTGATCGCCCGCGCCATGACCATACTGATCATTGATCTGTTTAAAGTTATCAAGATCAATGTAAAGCAGGGTAAAAGGCGTACGCGTCTCTTTAAAATGAGCAATAGCCGTTTCAACCTCCTGATAGAACCCGCTGCGATTAGGCAGGTCTGTTAGGTCATCGCGCTGAGCAGCCGCTTGCAGTTCCAGCCGATATCGTTGATTGGTGATTTCGTAAAAGGTAACAATGACAAAAAGCGAAACATAGGCAACATTCAAGTGAATAATCTTGCCCACGCCCGCATGCGGTGTATTGTCGATATAGGGAAATTGATAGCCAGCAACGTCCATAATGCTGCCGACCATTAACAGTACATAGGTTGCACACGCCCAAAGCAAGCCGGGGCGAAACCCTAGCAGAACAAAAGCAAACAGCGGCTGAACTAGAGACATCAATACCGCTATACCACCGAGCGGACCGCCAAGAAAATACACAGCACAGCTCAACGTAAGAAAAAGCGCAACCAAGACAATCGTGACGGCTTTTGAAAATTCGCCTTTTATTCGCAGGAACAGCAAGGCGAAGATAAAAACAAGCTGGAGGGGCACGGTAAAAGCCAAGGTCCATAGAATGTCATTTGCGGCTAGAGCACTGAACAACAAGGTATAGACTTCAACCCCTAGAATAACCGCAATCAAGCCCAAGCTGGCGACGATAAAAAGTTGCGGCCTGTAGTTTAGCGCCGCCTCGACCTTGAGCTTGTCCGGCACAAAATAGTCTACCACCCGAGTCAGTAAGGGGGTCATTAGAAAAAGTCCTGAAGGCCCTGTGAACCAGTTCGCATTTTAGCGTGTTATGAGTGTATAACTACCACGCACTGGTTGTTTTTTCAACAGAAACCGCAGGAAGGGAAAATTTGGGGGGCAGCGTACGAGCGATGCACACCCCTGAAATGTATCGTTATTCTTACAGAACCATTTCGGCCATTTCACGCAGAAGACTGTTGTCGCCCATGACCAACAGTGACGTAACCGGTGAGTCTTTCCAGGCCTCAAGCCTCTCTTTGATGCGGTCGCGCGACCCAGACAGGGAGATTTCATCGGCAAACTGATCTGGAACGACTTTAATGGCCTCCTCCTGCCTACCTTCAAAAAATAGCTCCTGAATACGATCCGCTTCAGCCTCGAAACCCATCCGCGACATAAGTTCTTTATGAAAGTTTCGCTTCTTCGAGCCCATACCACCGATATAAAATGCCAGCATAGCCTTCACCGGGAAAAGAGCCTGCTCTAGGTCGTCATTAATATTCACCATCGCCATCGCGCTGATTTCAAAGCCTTCCTTAGCGCCTTTCAATTGGTCAGCATAGACTTCCTGGCGGTAGGGCGAGTAGTACAGAGGCAACCAGCCATCCGCAATTTCAGCCGTCTGCGCTACATTCTTCGGCCCCTCTGCACCCAGGAAAATTGGGAGGTCCTTACGAAGCGGATGCGTAATTGGCTTGAGTGGCTTGCCCATGCCCCAACTGTTTGGCCCCTTATAGGGTAGGGGGTAATGTTCGCCATCGTTGGTCACCGGCGCCTCACGCGCAAGCACCTGACGAATAATACTTACGTATTCCCGAGTACGTGAAACCGGCTTGCTAAATGGTTGACCATACCAACCCTCTACCACCTGCGGACCAGAAACGCCCAGCCCCAGAATCATGCGGCCACCAGACATATGATCCATCGCCAGAGCCGACATGGCACAGGCTGTAGGTGTGCGCGCCGAAAGTTGGGCGACCGAGGTGCCGAGTCTGATTTTCGAGGTATTGGCACCAATCCAAGCCAGTGGAGTAAACGCGTCATTGCCCCAGGATTCCGCAGTCCAGACAGAATCATAGCCTAGCTTTTCAGCTTCCTGTGCCAGCTCGACATGGCTATTGCCCGGCGCTAACGCCCCCCAGTAACCCAGTTGCAAACCCAGTTTCATCGCTGAACTCCTTAAAGCACGCAGAACGGTAATAATGTATTGCTGGCCCGTGTCAGGCAGCTGCCATCAGGCATGCGCTGGCGCGGCTTCTATCTTCAGAGCCACAAGAGTACCCAAACAATTCAAAACAGACTATGCACTGTTCAGTCAATTTCACTGGCTATTTTGATCAGGCACAAAAAAGCCGGCGCGTAGCCGGCTTATTTGCTGCCAGACGGGACTTACTCCTCGTCAGCACTCTCTTCTGCTTCCGCGACTGGACGATCAACCAACTCAACGTAGGCCATCGGTGCGCTGTCACCATCTCGGAAACCACATTTCAATATGCGAATGTAGCCACCAGGGCGCTCTTGATACCGAGGACCCAACTCAGTGAACAGTTTGCCGACAGCAGCCTTGTCTCGCAGACGATCAAAGGCCAGGCGGCGATTGGCTACACTGTCACTTTTTGCCAGCGTAATCAGCGGCTCAGCGTGACGACGCAGCTCTTTCGCTTTAGGCAGCGTGGTTTTAATCAGTTCGTGTTCTACCAAAGATGCCGTCATATTCCGAAACATCGCTTTGCGGTGCGATGCGTTGCGGTTTAACTGACGTCCACTATGACGATGACGCATTGTCCAATTCCTTTACGTTGTGCTATCTCAGCAAGCTATAACTCTATAACCGCGTCTTAAACGAGAACGCGGTCGTCATTCTTCAGGCTGGCGGGTGGCCAGTTGTCCAGACGCAGGCCCAAAGAAAGGCCTCGCGACGCCAGAACGTCCTTGATTTCAGTCAGCGACTTCTTGCCCAGGTTAGGGGTTTTCAGAAGTTCAACTTCAGTGCGCTGTACCAGATCACCGATGTAATAAATATTCTCAGCTTTCAGGCAGTTGGCGCTTCGAACCGTCAACTCAAGATCGTCAACCGGGCGCAGAAGAATAGGATCAACTTCATCTTCTTCGCGCGCAGGCTCGGAATCACCTTCGCTTTCCAGATCAACAAAGACTGCCAATTGCTGCTGCAGAATAGTGGCTGCGCGGCGGATGGCTTCTTCCGGGTCGATTGTACCGTTAGTCTCGAGATCCAGAACCAGCTTGTCGAGGTCGGTGCGCTGCTCAACACGCGCGCTTTCAACAACGTAAGCGACGCGGCTGATCGGGCTGAAAGTCGCATCCAGGCTCAGACGCCCAATGCTGCGAGTCTCTTCTTCACCAGTTTCGCGAGCGTCAGCCGGTACATAACCACGGCCACGACCTACGGTCAGGCGCATGTTCAGTTCACCCGCTTCATTCAACGTCGCGATTACATGCTCAGGGTTTTTGATCTCGATATCGTGATCAACCTGTATGTCGCCAGCAGTCACAACACCGGGGCCTTTCTTGCTCAGGTTAAGAACCGCCTGATCTTTGCCGTTCATCACGACAGCAACGCCTTTCAGGTTCAAAAGGACTTCAATGACATCCTCTTGCACACCTTCCATTGCGCTGTACTCGTGTTGCACACCGTCGATTTCCACTTCGGTGATGGCACAACCGGGCATGGAAGACAGCAGAATTCGGCGCAACGCGTTACCCAGAGTGTGACCAAAGCCACGCTCGAGCGGCTCCAGTGTCACTTTTGCACGGGTATCGCCATTTTCTTCAACCTGAATCACGCGGGGCGTTAAAAATTCGTTCACTGCACTCTGCATAGTTCCACCTGTAGTGAGATTATCTGGGCTGACAACTTACTTAGAGTAAAGCTCAACGATCAAATGTTCGTTGATTTCTGAAGAGAGGTCAGTGCGATCTGGGTCGGCTTTGTAGACGCCTTCCATTTTGTCCGCATTCACGTCGATCCATGCAATCTCACCGCGCTGCGCGGCCAGAGCCATTGCAGATTTGATACGCAGCTGGTTTTTGGATTTTTCGCGAACCGAAATAACATCGCCCGGTTTTACTTTGTAGGATGCGATATTCACAGTCGCGCCGTTAACCGTAATCGCCTTATGGGAAACCAACTGGCGAGCTTCGGCACGGGTTGAACCGAAACCGATGCGGTAAACAACGTTATCAAGACGTGCTTCAAGAAGTTGCAGCAGGTTTTCACCTGTCGCGCCCTTCAGGCGAGCAGCTTCTTTGTAATAGTTGCGGAACTGCTTTTCGAGAACGCCGTACATACGACGGACTTTTTGCTTCTCGCGAAGCTGTACACCATAGTCTGAAAGACGGCTGCGACGTGCGCCGTGCATACCAGGTGCCGCTTCTGCTTTGCACTTTGAATCCAGAGGACGAACGCCACTCTTGAGAAACAGGTCAGTGCCTTCCCGTCTGGAGAGTTTGCAGCTTGGGCCTAGATATCTAGCCATTCCGAGTATTCCTGTTTAACTGTTAATTACACGCGACGTTTTTTGGGCGGACGACATCCGTTATGCGGGATAGGCGTCACGTCCGTGATATTGGTGATTTTGTAACCGCAATTGCTCAATGCACGTACGGCAGACTCGCGACCGGGACCAGGACCTTTAACTTCGACGTCCAGATTCTTCAGTCCGTAATCCTTGGCGGCTTCCCCTGCTCGCTCAGCAGCTACCTGCGCAGCAAATGGGGTGCTTTTACGCGATCCACGGAAGCCGGAGCCACCGGAAGTTGCCCAGCTCAGGGTGTTACCCTGGCGGTCAGTGATCGTAATGATAGTGTTGTTAAACGAAGCATGAACGTGCGCCACACCGTCAACAACGGTCTTTTTGACCTTTTTCTTGGTACTTGGCTTAGCCATTAAATACGTCCTATCTCTAATATCAGCACTACACATTGCCTCTTGAGGGCGGGGTGTAGCTACACTAAAGCGGAAACCGTGAATTTAAGTACGAATGAACGTTACTTACGTATCGGTTTACGCGGTCCCTTGCGGGTGCGAGCATTGGTTTTGGTGCGCTGACCACGAACCGGCAAGCTTTTGCGGTGACGGAGACCGCGGTAGCAGCCAAGGTCCAGCAAACGCTTGATATTCATAGACACTTCACGACGAAGGTCACCTTCCACCTGCAGCTTGCCAATTTCGCCACGCAGCAGGTCGAGTTGTTCTTCTGACAGATCACCGATCTTGGCATCTTCTGCAACGCCAGTCGCTGTACACAAACTTTTAGCCGTTGTGCGACCGATTCCGTAAATATAAGTCAACGAAATCACGGCATGTTTGTTATCTGGTATGTTGACACCAGCAATACGAGCCATTTATAACACTCCAAACAGTAACTCCGGGCGCTTAAACCCGGGACGAAGCCTCAAACGACAAGGCTACCGCACGCGAAAGGCGCGATAGTCTATACTCAAGACCCTGACAAATCAAGCAAATCAGCCTTGACGCTGCTTGTGGCGAGGCTCTGCACTGCAGATAACCCGAACCACACCCTTGCGACGCACCAATTTGCAGTTGCGGCAGACTTTCTTTACCGATGCACGCACTTTCATTTCGTACTCTCCTAGAGACTGCGTTGGCCCTTCCGAGCCGCCGCCTTCAATATCGCCAATACTCTGCGTTACCGCAGACCACCGCCATAATTTTTCAAGTTCGCCTTTTTCATCACGGACTCATACTGGTGAGACATGAGATGAGACTGAACCTGAGCCATAAAATCCATCACCACTACCACAACAATCAGCAATGAGGTGCCACCGAGGTAAAATGGCACATTCCACATTACGACCAGGAACTGGGGCAACAAACACACCAGTGCGATGTAGAGCGATCCAAACATGGTCAGACGTGTCAGCACACCATCGATGTAGCTGGCCGTCTGCACACCGGGACGAATTCCGGGTAAAAACGCACCTGATTTTTTCAGGTTGTCCGCAACCTCTGTCGGGTTAAACATCAACGCCGTATAGAAGAAGCAGAAAAATACAATCAGGCCAGAGAACAGCAGAATGTTCAGAGGCTGGCCAGGACCAATAGCTAGCGCCACCTCCTGCAACCATTCCATATTTTCATTGCCGCCCTGCCCAAACCACTGCGCTATCGACGCAGGAAACAGCAGAATCGAGCTGGCAAATATAGCCGGAATAACACCCGCCATGTTTACCTTTAAAGGCAGATGACTGCTCTGCGCCTGGTACATCTTGCGACCGCGTTGCTGCTTGGCATAATTCACGGTGATACGCCGCTGGCCGCGCTCAATAAAGACAACCAAGTAGATAACCGCAATTGCCAGGGCCAAAATACCCAGCAATACCAGAATGTTGATCTCGCCTTGTCGCGCCTGCTCAAGAGACTGCACTACCGCCGCAGGCAGACCTGCCACGATACCCGCGAAAATCAGTAGCGAGATACCGTTGCCGATGCCGCGTTCAGTGACCTGTTCACCGAGCCACATCATAAATACGGCGCCTGTCACCAGGGACACAACCGCCACAAAATAGAAGGCGAAGTTTGGCTCAAAGGCTAGCCCCTGATTGCCCATACCGACCGCCATACCGGTGGCCTGGAGTGTCGCCAGGGCTACCGTCAGATAGCGCGTGTACTGAGTGATCCGGCGACGACCGGCTTCACCCTCTTTCTTTAGCGCTTCGAGCTGAGGGCTGACCGCCGACATCAACTGCATAATGATCGATGCAGAGATGTAAGGCATGATGCCCAAAGCCAAAATACTCATGCGCTCCAGTGCACCACCGGAGAACATATTAAACAGACCCAGAATCGTTCCCTGGTTCTGATTAAATAGCGCGGCCAATTGATCCGGGTTAATGCCCGGCACCGGTATATGTGTACCGATTCGATACACAATTATTGCTAGCAGTACAAAACGAAGGCGAGCAAACAGCTCGCCTAATCCCGCCTTGTTCATGGAACCCGGTTCTGGCTTAGCCATCTAGACCTCTATTCCTCGATTTTGCCGCCGGCTTTTTCGATCAGTTCGCGAGCACCCTTGGTGACAGCGAGTCCTTTGATCGTAACGGCCTTGTCCAGGTCACCAGACAGGAACACTTTTGCGCGCTCGATGTTGGTTCCCACGATGTCGGCACGCTTCAGCGCATCAAGATCGATAACATCATCACTGACTTTCAGCAGTTCTGAAGTGCGTACCTGGGCAGTAACTCGCGCCAGACGAGAAGTAAAACCGTACTTCGGCAGGCGCTTCTGCAAAGGCATTTGACCGCCTTCGAAACCTGGGCGCACTTTACCACCGGAACGGGAGGTCAAACCTTTATGACCGCGACCGGCGGTTTTACCCAGTCCGCTACCAATACCACGACCGACGCGCTTCGCGTCTTTCTTGTGGCCAGGCGCCGGGCTCAGGGTATTCAAACGAAGATCTGAACTCATAGCTTAATCCTCAACGCGAACCATGTAGTTGACTTTATTGATCATGCCGCGAACAGAGGGAGTGTCCTCAACCTCTACGGTATGACCAATCCGGCGCAGACCCAATCCTGCAACGCAGGCCTTGTGAGCTTGCAGACGGCCCGCTGTAGACCGAATCTGGGTAACTTTAATCGTATTCGCCATGGCTCTAAATTCCAGCTTGTTTAGCTTGTGATCTCTTCTACTGTTTTACCGCGCTTGGCAGCAACTTCGTCCGGTGATGAAACCGCTTTCAGGCCATTGATCGTTGCCCGAACTACGTTTACCGGATTGGTTGATCCATAGCACTTGGCCAGTACATCGTGCACGCCTGCAATCTCAAGTACTGCACGCATGGCACCGCCAGCGATAACACCCGTACCCTCAGAGGCCGGCTGCATGTATACCTTGGATGCACCGTGACGCGCTTTTACCGCGTACTGAATAGTGTGACCGTTAAGATCCACCTGAATCATATTTCGGCGCGCAGCTTCCATAGCCTTCTGGATTGCGACCGGCACTTCACGCGCCTTGCCGCGACCGAAGCCGACTTTACCGTTGCCGTCTCCGACTACAGTCAATGCTGTGAAGCCGAAGATGCGACCACCTTTAACCACTTTCGCTACACGGTTAACCTGTACAAGTTTTTCCTGCAGGCCTTCGGTGTTCGCTTTGTCTTTCTGATCGTATGCCATTGCTTGCCTCTTAGAATTCCAAGCCGCCTTCACGTGCAGCATCTGCCAGCGCTTTCACGCGACCGTGGTAACGAAAACCACTACGGTCAAAAGCAACTTGTGTAACACCTGCTGCCTTGGCGCGCTCTGCGATCAGTTTGCCTACCGATGCTGCTGCTTCAGCATTACCGGTAGAACCGCTACGCAGCTCTTTATCCAGGGTTGACGCACTTGCCAACACCTTGTCACCTTCAGCGGAAATCACCTGGGCGTACATGTGGCGAGGAGTACGATGTACAGTCAATCGAGTTGCACACAGCTCACGCATTCTAACGCGAGAGCGACGGGCACGACGTAATCTTGAATCTCTCTTAACGCTCATAATCTCAGCCTTACTTCTTCTTCGCTTCTTTGCGACGGACATGTTCATCCGCGTAGCGTACACCCTTGCCCTTATAAGGCTCTGGCGGACGGAAAGCGCGAATTTCAGAAGCCACTTGACCCAACAATTGTTTATCTGCTGCTTTCAAAACTATTTCTGTCTGACTGGGTGTATCCGCAGTCACACCTTCAGGCAGCTGGTAATCGATTGGGTGAGAAAAACCCAATGTCAGGTTAACTGTTTTTCCTGAAGCCTTGGCTCGATAGCCAACACCGTTCAGCTCAAGCTTGCGCTCAAAGCCCTTGCTTACGCCAACAACCATGTTGTTAACCAGGGCGCGCGTGGTTCCGGCCATAGCCCAGTTCTTCGCATCACTGCGAGGAGCGAAGATCAGTGTTTGATCTTCCTGAGTCACTTCAACGGATTCATGAATCTTCATTGACAGTGAGCCAATGGAACCCTTGACCGCAATATCGCCGCCGTTGAGCTTGACTTCGACACCCTTGGGAATGCTAACCGGGTCTTTCGCTACTCTAGACATTTTGCAAACTCGCCAATATCAAACTTTAGAAGACTGTACAGAGTACTTCGCCGCCAACACCCGCAGCTCGCGCAGCGCGGTCGGTCATAACACCCTTACTGGTCGACACAATTGCAACACCCAGGCCGGCACGCACGCTCGGCAGCTCATCCTTGCCTGCATAGGCACGGAGACCGGGACGACTGCTACGCTGGATTTCAGCGATAACAGGCTTACCCTGGAAATATTTAAGGTCGATAATCAGAGCGGATTTGCCTTCGCTCTCTTCGACACGATGACCGGCAACGTAGCCCTCTTCCAGCAAAACATTGGCAACTGCTTGCTTCAGTTTCGAGGACGGCATAGCCACACTGGTTTTACCTGCCATTTGAGCGTTGCGAATACGGGTTAACATATCCGCCAATGGGTCTTGCATGCTCATGTTCTGCTCCCAACTCTGACCGGGATGTCCGGCTCAACAATTCTCGTAATTACCAGCTGGACTTAACTAGCCCAGGAACGTCACCGCGCATTGCTGCTTCACGCAGCTTGTTACGGCACAAGCCGAATTTGCGGTAGACACCGTGTGGTCGACCCGTAATCTGACAACGACGCTGCTGTCGGATGGGGCTGGCATTGCGGGGCAGCTGTTGAAACTTGATCTGCGCTTCCCACTTTTCTTCATCAGAAGCAGTTGTGCTACTGATGATTGCCTTCAATTCGGCACGTTTAGCCGCATATTTCGCAACAGTTTTTGCTCGCTTGGCTTCACGGGCTTTCATTGACTGCTTTGCCATAATTTCTACCCTTTAGTTCTTGAACGGGAAATTGAATGCTTTCAACAGAGCGCGACCTTCGTCATTGTTGCGCGCCGTCGTGGTGATAGTAATATCCAGACCACGCAGCTTGTCGACTTTATCGTACTCAATTTCCGGGAAAATAATCTGCTCTGTTACACCCATCGCAAAGTTTCCACGGCCGTCAAATGATTTCGGACTGATGCCGCGAAAGTCACGGATCCGAGGAATCGCGATGCTGACCAGACGCTCCAGAAAATCGTACATACGCTCGCCGCGAAGGGTCACTTTCGTGCCAATCGGCCAGCCGTCACGAATTTTAAAACCAGCGATGGATTTGCGCGCTTTGGTTACAACCGGCTTTTGACCGGAGATGCGCTGGAGATCAGCAACGGCGGCATCAAGAACCTTCTTGTCACCAACAGCCTCACCCACACCCATGTTCAGCGTGATTTTAGTGATGCGCGGAACTTCCATTACATTGGCCAGGCCAAGCTCTTCTTTCAGCTTGCCGCGCAATTCTGTTTCGTACACTTCTCTCAGATTCGCCATTATCTTGTCTCAACCAACTTATGCGTCGATTACTTCGCCGCTGGATTTAAAAATGCGCACTTTCTTGCCGTTTTCCTGAACCTTGAAACCGACTCGATCGGCTTTATTGGTTTTCGGATTCACAATGGCCACATTGGAGATCTGAATTGCAGCTTCTTTCTCAACAATGCCTCCGGCAACACCCGCTTGCGGGTTGGCTCGGGTGTGCTTCTTCACCATGTTGATGCCCGAAACCAGCAGACGCTCGTCCAGTACCTTACGTACCTTGCCACGCTTGCCTTTGTCTTTACCTGTGATAACGATCACTTCGTCATCTTGTTTAATCTTACGCATATCCGACCTCAACCCTATCCGTTACAGCGCCTTACAGCACTTCCGGTGCCAGAGAGATAATCTTCATGAACCGCTCGCTGCGCAGTTCACGTGTCACGGGCCCGAAAATCCGAGTGCCGATAGGTGCCAGGTTGTTGTTCAACAGCACTGCAGCATTATCGTCAAATCGGATCAGCGAACCGTCTCCGCGACGAACACCCTTCTTGGTACGAACGACTACAGCGTTCATGACCTGGCCCTTTTTAACCTTGCCACGCGGGATTGCCTCTTTGACCGATACTTTGATCAGGTCGCCAACGCGCGCGTAACGACGATGTGAACCGCCCAGTACTTTGATACACATAACACGACGGGCACCGCTGTTATCTGCTACATCCAAATACGATTGTGTTTGAATCATCTTCTACCCCAAACCCTTATCTGTGTATCACTCGCGATCACACAACAGCCGCTTTAAACTTCAGCAGCACTCTCGTCAATTCGCAACAAAGTCCACGACTTGGTCTTGGACAGCGGACGAGTCTCGCTGATTGTTACCATGTCACCGCTCTTGCACTGATTAGTTTCATCATGCGCATGAATCTTTGTAGATTTGGTGATGTACTTACCATACACCGGGTGCTTCACTCGACGCTCGATCAGGACAGTGATGGTTTTATCCATCTTGTCGCTGACCACTTTCCCGGTGGCAGTTCGTGCGTTGTTAGCTGCTTCCGCCATTATCAGTTACCTGCCTTTT
>JBFKDP010000079.1:0-14006 GCA_041619575.1 Litorivivens sp. | reverse complement strand
GAAAGTCTACCGAGCGCATCCAAATCGAATGTCCCCATGGGTGCCTCTGAATGACATCCATGTAGGCGCTAATCCGATCGGCAGTGGCAGCGTTAGTTTTCTTTGAGCGCAGCGCGCGCTCGACGTCCTCAATAACGTCACGTGTAACATTCGCTAGGAGTGCGGTTGAACTTCCAAAGTAGTGGCGTAGCAAAGGGGCGGTAACGCCTGCTTCTCTAGCGACGGCTTCCACTGAAAATCCGACAACACCCACTTCGTCGAGTAGTCGTTTGGTTGTTATCAGTATTTCTGTGCGGCGCTCGTCTGGAGACATTCGCCTTATAGGGCGTTTCGCCAAGCTAATGCGATTCTCTGCAACTGGGCCGTTCATTCGCGATTGTGCCTCTCTCAGCAAAGAATCATAATAGTTTAAAATAAATCATAAATAAACTAAACTGATCACCGCTGATTGGATGCGCGCCTACGGGTGCGGGAATCCGCTGGCCAGTTTTCCGCAGGGAGTAGTCATGGTTCGACAATGGTTGCGTTTACAGACGTCTTGCATCGCGGCTTGTGTGATGGTGGTGGTCTCGGGGTGCGAGCTCCGATCTGGTCAAGAGTTAGACAACAGCGCCCGGACGCCAAATGCCGTTGCTACTAAAGGAGTGCCGAGGCCAGTCGGTTGTGACGAGCTTACCGACTTGCATCTGTTGTCTGGCCGGGTAGTAGCTGCCGAAGCGTTTCTGCCGGGCGGGTTGGTGACGGGAGGTCGCACCGCAAATATTGAAGCAGCTGCGCATTTCTGTCGGGCTCAGATTCGGCTTACCCCCGCTGAAGGCTCGGTGATCCATGTCGAAGTTTGGCTGCCTAGACAATGGAACGAGAAACTATACGGCTTGGGCGGCAGCGGTTTCGATGGGGGATTGGCTGGATCGGCAGAACCGTTAAATACTGCCATCGCCCAGGGTTATGCCGCCGTTGCCACAGACGCAGGCCATACGCCCGCACCTTCTCCAGAATCCTGGGCGTATCAGCAGCCCGAGAAAGTTATCGACTTTGGATATCGCGGCAATCATCTGGCGGCTGTTGCCGCCAAAGAGGTGATAAAAGCGCACTACGGCCGACCTGCCAAGCAAGCGTACTTTTTGGGTTGTTCCAATGGTGGGCGAGACGCTTTGATGCTGGTCAGCCGCTACCCTGACGACTACAACGGCGTGGTAGCTGGCGCCCCCGCGATTAGATATGTAGAAATCATCACTCAGTTTTTATGGAACTACCATGCCGTGCACGGGGGCAACCCAGTGCCTGAGCTGGAAGCAAAGTTGGGATTGGTGCACAGCGCGATTATCCAGCAGTGCGATACGCTGGATGGCGTTGCCGACGGACTTCTTGAAGATCCCCGGCAGTGTACATTTGATCCCGCTACGCTGCGCTGCGAGGGCGATGATGCCTCGCGGTGTCTCACCTCGTCAGAGATCGCTGCGCTGCGCAAACTATACGGCGGGCCACACTTGAAGGATGGGCAGCAGATCTATCCCGGCCCGGCATTGGGCAGCGAAGGTGCACCGGGTAACTGGAGTAATTGGATTACCACAGCACAAACGGGCTTTATGGGACAGGAACTCTATCGGTGGCTAATGCTGGGGGATCCTGACTTTAGGAAGGAAGACTTTGTTATCGATAAACACTATCCGCAGGTACGTAAGCGGATGGCGTCCACCATTAACGTCGAAGACCCGGATATTCGTGAATTCGTGGATCGCGGTGGAAAACTCATTATTTATCAAGGGTGGGATGATCCGATCATCGCGCCTGAATCTACCATTGCTTACTACGACTCCATTCAGCGCGCGCTTGGGAAAGAATCAGCGAGTGATGCCGTCAGGCTGTATATGGCACCCGGCATGATGCACTGCGCGTTGGGTAACGGGCCCTGGCAATTTGATATGCAACCCGTGCTTGAAGACTGGGTGGAAGAGGGCGTTGCCCCGGCGCAGGTTATCGCCATAAAACCCGACAGCGCCACGCCATTTACTCGGCCGCTTTGTCCGTGGCCAATGGTTGCGACCTATGTTGGTTCTGGCGCGATCACCCTTGCTGAGAATTTTCGTTGCCAATAGGCCGGGCATCGACCGGCGAGTGAGAAGCCATACATAACAATAACGACACGGAGGAAAAATTATGAGTTTCGCTAGCTGCCCTATTAAAACCTTGCAGGATCAGCCAATGGCAAAAAGCCAGTGGCTGATCGTCGCGATCTGTATTGGAATTCTGGCGATGGATGGTTACGACGTTTTGTCTATCGCCTTTGCCGCGCCCGGCATGACCGCGGAGTGGAACCTGTCGAAGGCAGCGCTGGGGTTGATACTACCGCTGGAACTGCTGGGGATGGCGCTGGGTTCAATCATAATGGGCGCCATGGCTGACTCGCGCGGCCGTCGACCGACTATGTTGTTGGGTCTGGCGATTGTCACTGTGGGTATGACCATCGCCGGCTTTGCAGGAAATATTTATGTCCTCGGCTCCTCTCGCGTCTTTACCGGAATTGGCATCGGTGGATTGCTGGCTACTGCTACCGCGACCTCTGCCGATTATTGCAACAAAAGATTTCGCTCTGTTGCCGTGGTATTGGTGGCTGGTGGATTCGCGCTCGGCGTTTATCTCGGGGCTAATTTCCTGGCACCGCTGTTAAAGGCCTATGACTGGCGCGTCACCTTTATCCTGGGCGCTGTACTTAGTGCGGTGTTCTTGCCTCTGGTCTATTTCTTTGTGCCTGAGTCCGTCGCCTATCTGAATCGAAAACGACCCGAGGGCGCCTTGGAAAAGATCAAAGCGATCATGGAGCGATTGGGTCATCCTGGGCCTGAAAAGCTGCTGCCTATCGAACCCGATCAGGCCGAGCCGGAAGGCACTGCCAGTTTGTTTAAACCGACAATGTTGCCGACGACGCTTATCCTGTTGGTTGCCTATTTCGGGAACATCGCGACCTATTACTATTTTGTCAAATGGTTGCCCACCATTGTCTCAGACTTGGGATACAGCGCTTCAGAAGCGACCAATGTGCTGGGGGTTATCAGCCTGGGCGGTGTGATTGGTTCTATCGGTATCAGTATTGTGTCGCGTTATGTGTCGATCAAGCCCTTGATGATTGGCAGTCTGCTGCTGGCCGCCGCTGGCGTTGCCCTGTTCCCGCATTTCACGGACTCTCTAGCGACTATGAAGACCTTTGGGTTTTTCACCGGTACGTTTATTTTCGCTGCGATCTCGGGTTTTTTTGGCCTTTTCGCGGCTGCTTATCCGTCCTCCCTGCTGGGCTCGGGCTCTGGCCTAGTGCTGGGGGTAGGGCGTGGTGGCGCCATTCTTGGACCGCTAGTTCCCGGTCTCTTGTTTGCGGCTGGACTGCAGTTCGGTGCTATCGCGCTGCTGATGAGCGCGGGTTCGTTGATTGCGGGCCTGATGGTTATCGGACTGCGGCAGCAATCAAACCACGCCTGAAAAGCGCCATAATATTGAAAAAAACGTCATAATAGATTACATTCAATCATCTATGCCAAGCCCCTCGGGGGCCAATCGCAGGTATCTGGGCTTTTGTTCCGGCCTGCCGACGAAGAGGATTACCATGAAACATCCATTGCTGGCTTTTGGTCTTCTTACCCTGGCTGCTTCGCTGCTTACAGCGTGCGGTAGTGGCACAGAAAAGCCCTCCACCAAGCCCATGGCGGCTGTAGAAGAAGGATTTGCAAACCCTCCAATGTCCGCGCGGCCGAGGGTTTGGTGGCACTGGATGAATGGTAACGTCACGAAAGACGGTATCGAGAAAGATCTCGAGTGGATGCGCCGTGTTGGTATAGGAGGGCTGCAGAATTTCGATGCTAATCTACTGACTCCTCAGGTGGTGGAGAATCGACTGGTCTTTATGGAGCCAGACTGGAAGGACGCTTTCCAGTTTGCAGCAAATAAGGCTGATGAGCTGGGCTTGGAGTTTGCCATTGCTGCCTCACCCGGCTGGTCTGAAACGGGTGGACCTTGGGTCCAGCCCGAGGATGGCATGAAAAAACTGGTTTGGTCGGAGATCATGGTTCAGGGTGGCAAGCGCTTTCAAGGCGCTCTGGCCAGGCCGGCCGGACTGTCTGGTCCATTTCAGGATATACCCGTCAAAAAATCCGGAATACTCGGCAATGACCACCTGAAGATTCCTTCGGTTTATAAGGATATTGGTGTCTTCGCCTACCGGGTATCTGGTCACGAGCAGATGCCGGCACCCCGCCAAGTGCGAGTTGACGGAAAAGCGATTGCAGTAGCCCCCTTGATCGATGGGCAATATGCCAAGGGAGTGGACCTTGAGCTCGCTAGCCTGCCGAAAACGCCAACAATCGATATTGATTATTCGTCACCCCAAACGGTGCGGTCACTGACGATGTTTATTCGTGATATCGCCGGCATGTTTGGTGACGCGAAATATATTCCAGTGCTTTCTTATAGCAACGACAAGAAAACCTGGTCCCCCATCGTCGACCTGCACCTTACCTCAGTTCCTACAACCGTCAGTTTTGATCCGGTAACTGCGCAGTATTTCCGCGTAACGCTGGTACCAAATGGGAAAAAGGATTTCGCCGCCTTTACCCCTTCGCCTGGAGTGAACCCAAGTGTAGTGATGGCCATGGTCAGGCCGCCCAAGGTATTAGAGCTAGGTGAGTTGCGTCTTTCATCCGAAGCAAAGATTGATAATTTTGAAACTAAAGCCGGCTTTGTGGTGGTGTCGGACTATTTCGCGCTGGAAGGGCGTCAGGCTGCTCAGGCCGACGCAGTACCTGCCGACAGCGTGATTGATTTGACTTCGAAAATGAAGACAGACGGCTCGCTGGACTGGACGCCGCCAGCGGGAGATTGGAAGGTACTTCGTCTGGGCTGGTCTCTGACCGGGCGAACCAACCATCCAGCAACGGCAGAAGCCACCGGCTTGGAAGTTGATAAGTATGATGCGCGAGCAGTTCGCGATTATCTTGAAACCTACCTTTCAATGTATAAGGACGCCGCTGGCGAAGATCTGGTTGGTAAGCGCGGCGTTGGCGCGATTCTTACAGACTCTGTAGAAATGGGCGCATCAAACTGGACGCCGGGTCTGTGGAAAAAATTCGAAGACCTCCGAGGTTATGATCCTAAACCTTTTTTGCCCGCACTGGTTGGCGACATTGTCGGTTCGCGTGAAGCGTCCGATCAGTTTCTCTACGATTTTCGCCGCACACTGAGCGAACTGCTGGCTACCGAACACTATAAGACGGTTGCCGACGTAGCACACGAGAATGACATGAAGGTCTACGGCGAAGCGCTCGAGAGCCTGCGGGTTGTTCTCGGCGATGATATGGATATGCGCCGTTACGCTGACTATCCCATGTCTGCCCTGTGGACACACTCGCGTGAGCGGGGACCAATGCCTTCCTATCTGCTGGATATGAAAGGAGCTTCGTCTGTAGCTAATGTGTACGGGCAGAATATCGCTGCTGCCGAGTCGATGACTTCGGCACTGCAACCCTGGGCCCACGCCCCAGCGGATCTGCGGCGTATTATCGATCTCGAATTTGCCCACGGTATCAACCGGCCGGTGATTCACACGTCGGTTCATCAACCACTGGATGACAAGCAGCCAGGTTTTTCGCTACTGATCTTCGGGCAGTTCTTCAACCGCCACGAAACCTGGGCTGAAATGGCTCGGCCCTGGGTTGACTACATGGCTAGGAATTCCTTCATGCTGCAGCAGGGTCGTCAGGCTTCTGATGTGGCCTACTTCTACGGTGAAGAGAAACCAATTATTTCCCAAAAGTTTGAAGAGACGCTCGCCGATCTGCCCAAGCACTACGGTTACGATTTTGTTAGTGCCAATACGGTGCTTGAGGCTTTGGATGTCGTCGATGGTCAGTTACACAGCACCGGAGGTGCTCGCTACGAAGTGCTTTTTTTGGGAAGCGCGGCAGACCGTATGACCTTGCCCGTTCTCGAGCGGATTGAAGCGCTGGCAAAAGCCGGTGCCACCATTGTTGGTAAACCGCCGGTTTCCACACCCAGCCTGGGGGATGAGCGAACTGCTTTTTATGAGCTGGTTCAGCGTCTGTGGGGTGGCGGAGCCCAAACCGAGGTAGGTCAAGGCCGTGTCATCAATAGTAGTGACGTGGAGCAATCACTGGCAGCAATGGGCGTCGCCCCGGATTACCAGGTGGTCAAGGCGAGTCCAGACAGCGAAGTCCTGTTCCTGCACCGCACACTGCCTGACGGCGACCTGTACTTTGTGAACAACCGCAAGGACCGCGCGGAGTCGCTGGTCGCCCGTTTTCGGGTGACAGGCAAAGCGCCGGAAATTTGGAAAGCTGATACCGGCACGATAGCCCCGGCGTCATATCGAATGGACGGTGAGCATACGTTTGTATCGCTGGACATGGCGGCCGATGAAAGCTTCTTCGTTGTCTTCCGGGAGCCCGCTACACAAACAACACGATTTGTGGAGAAGCCGGCGCTGTCCCCCGTTTTCGAATTGACCGGTTCCTGGGAGGTTGCCTTCCAAGCTGGTCGCGGCGCTCCGGAGCGCATTACTCTAGATTCGCTCATCTCATTGTCTGCGCATGAACAAACCGGTGTGAAATACTTCTCCGGTGTTTCAAGCTACACCAAGACATTTAGCCTTCCCGAAGGTATCGAGCCAGGGCAACGTCTGGTTCTCGATCTGGGCGAGGTAGCCGATATCGCGGAAATTACGCTCAATGGCAAAAAGCTGGGCACTGTCTGGCACGCTCCCTGGCAGCTGGATATCGGCGCTGCGGTGGTGGCCGGTGAAAATACCTTGCAGGTTGACGTCGCGAATTTGTGGGTAAACCGACTGATCGGCGATGCGCAACCCGGTGCGAATAAGATTACGTTCACCACATTTCCTACCTACGTGGAAAATGCTCCGTTGCGAACTTCGGGGCTGTTGGGTCCAGTGCGGCTCATGAAAGCGCCGTGAGTCGGCGCTCTATGGGGGATGAGATCGAACGAGGCTATTCGCTCATTTGTTGCTCATATAATCAAAATATTGCAGCTGTGATCATCTGCGGCTAACATCAGGGGTTTCTACTATCGGAAGTCATGCCATGTTGGAAACACAACGCCACAGCTTAATACTCGATATGCTTGATGAGCGCGAAGTTTTGACTGTAAGCGAGCTCACTGAAGCACTCAATTCGTCGCCAGCCACGATTAGACGGGATCTGAATAAACTTGATGAGCAAGGCTTGCTCAATAAGGTTCATGGCGGAGCTGAAAGGAAGAAGCGCAATGTCAGTATGATGCGTCCTCATATTGAGGGATCTGCCTTTCTTGCAGATATCGAAAAAAATGTAGAGCAAAAACGCGCTATCGCCGAAAAAGCGGTTGAGCTCTGTCACGATGGTGAGTCAATTATTATTAATGGCGGCAGCTCCACTTACATGATGACGGAATACCTGACCCAACGTCAGTTGAATATTCTCACCAACTCGGTGCCACTGGCATTGCAATTGCTCAATACCAGTGACAATCGCGTTTCTCTGCCGGGCGGTGAGCTATATCGCAAGCAAAATATTATTTTGAGCGCCTTCGAAAACGACACGATCGAACATTACCACGGCTCCATGATGTTTATGGGAACACCAGGCATTGGTGATTACGGGGTGATGGAATCTGACCCCCTGTTGGTGCGAGCGGAGCTCAAGTTAAAAAAACAGGCAGACAAGCTAGTTGTGTTGGCTGACAGCAGCAAAATTGGTTCGCGCAGCAATATGATCGTTTGCCCATTAAAAGATGTTGATGTTTTGATCACAGATCGGGGTATCAGCAAAAAAGATTTGGCTATGTTTAAGCGAGAAGGAATTGAAGTTATTGTCGTCTAAGCATGCCTAGCAAGCCGAAACAATAATAAGCAGATATTCTGTATTTGGCTCGTTTTGTCAGGCGCCAACGACATATCCGAGCCTTACTCCGGTCATAGCAATACACTCATTTTTGGGCGATGCACGCCCTTATCCTACCTGAATCGACGGGTGAATTATGACTACAGAAGCAACCTCTGCCGGAAACCCGGCAACTCAAGAGGCGGGTGAGTTCGACCGCGCGCCGGTAACCTCGAACAGACTACTGCCCGCAAGGCATTTTGCGGCCAGCTATTCCGGTGAGCACGTTGCCGGAACAGAGTTTGTGATCGGCGCTAGCTTTGTGGCTTGGGGTGTTTCCACAGGCGCCGTCATTGGCGGTTTGCTCTTGGGCAACCTATTAGCTGTGTTGAGTTGGGTGCTTCTTTGCGCACCGGTCGCTCGCGATACTCGACTCACCCTATACGCCTATCTGGAAAAAATTGCTGGTCCGGGCATTATTCGCCTGTACAGCGTGATCAATGGCATTTTCTTCTGTGTGTTAGGTGGCGCGATGATTACGGTCTCCGCCTCAGCAGTCAGAATACTTTTCGGCATTGAACCGCAAGTGAACTGGTATCCAACGAGTACGGCCTTTATTGCGGTAGCGCTATGTGTGGGTGCCGTTGTTGTGGCAGTCGCCGTACGCGGTTTTACCATCGTGGCTCGATTCGCGGAAGTGTGTGCGCCGTGGATGATTTTAATGTTCGCCGTAGGCGCCCTCGCTCTGTGGCCGACGCTGGCTGCGGAGGCCGGGATTACTGCCTCAATGGGCTTTTTTGAAGCCTTTAACACCGTGGGCGACGCTTATATCTGGGTTGAAAACCCGGAGAGTGAGCTGACATTCTGGCATGTTGCTGCTTTTGCCTGGGTATGTAATGTGCCTTTGCACGTTGGTATGTCAGATATGACCGTACTCCGCTTCGCACGCCGAGCCAACTACGCTTGGTTCTCCGCACTTGGGATGTATATCGGTCACTTTGGCGCTTGGGTTTGCGCGGGTGTTATGGGGGCAGGTGCAGCCTTGTTGCTAAAAACCGGCGTACAATCGCTGGATGCGGGCGAGGTGGCCTTTCAAGCCTTGGGAGCGGCCGGTATCGTAGCGGTAATTATCGCTGGCTGGACAACCTCCAACCCGACCATTTACCGGGCAGGGCTGGCATTTCAATCGCTGAATCCTCGCTGGGATCGAACGCGCGTTACCATCATCACAGGCATTTTGACCACTATCGTGGCCTGCTTTCCCTTTGTATTTACCAAGCTCATGGATTTTCTCGGCTTAATGGGCTTGCTCATTGCGCCTATCGGTGCGGTGATTATTACTGAACACTGGGTTTTCCCGAAACTGGGCCTGACATCTTATTGGTCAAGTTATCAAGGGCGATTCACCAACACCGCAGCATTGGTTGCCTGGGGGGCTGCGCTATTGGTGGCATTGGGCTTGAATCAGATAGGTGTTCATCTGTTCTTTTTGTTAACCCCTGCCTGGCTGACGGCCATGGTGGTTTATATTCTTGTAGCGCGCTCTCAAGGTGCTGCCGAATCCTATCAGCAGACGGCTCGCGAACAAGCGGAGCTCAACGCTCGTAAAGCCGATGAGGCCACTGCATTGGCCAATGTCGCCGATACACGGCAGCAGTTACAGGCGACACCTGTTGCTAGATTGGCCCAGCTAGTGTCTTACTTGAGTCTGGCTGTGTGTTCTGTGATGGCGGTTGCGGTGCTTGCCGGCTATGAGCTGGATTGGCTGCGCACCTGGTTGATTGCGCCCTCGGTTCTCTACTTTATTTCCGCGACATACTGGATTAACGCCAAGGAGCAACAGGGGTAGTTATGGCGGCTTTGCATTGTGCCGTTATTGATATCGGTAAAACCAACGTCAAGATCCATGTGATCGACGAGCAATTTCGCAGTCGCTTTCGTCGCAGTCGTTCAAACAAGGTCATAGAGCAGGGGATCTATCCCCACTTTGATACCCATGCGCTTTGGCGTTGGATTCGCGGTACCCTGGCAGATATCGCGAGCGACTTTCAGATCGATGCGATTTCCATTACCACGCACGGGGCGACGGCCGCTCTGGTGCACGTGGATGCGGGTGAGTCCGGTCTGGTGTTGCCCGTCATGGATTACGAGTTTGATGGGGTGGAATCCGAATCGGACTATGAACGAGTGCGGCCTGCTTTTTCCGAGACTTTTTCGCCCGGTCTACCGGCGGGCCTGAACCTTGGCCGGCAACTGTTTTGGCAGCAGCGATATTGTGAACGCGCGTTCGCCAGTACTCAGTATATTCTGCCGTATCCTCAGTATTGGGCTTGGCGCCTGACCGGCGTTGCTGTGTCGGAGGTTACCTCATGGGGTTGCCATACCGATATGTGGGCACCGCAAGCGCGTGCCTACAGCTCGCTGGTCGACACCCTGGGAATTCGCGAAAAGCTGCCACCGTTGGTGACAGCTGGAACAATGATAGGTACGGTCACTGAAGACATTATCGAACAGACCGGCTTGCCTGAGAACTGCAAGGTATATGCTGGGCTGCATGACAGCAATGCCAGTTATCTGCGCTACCTGAGCCGCGGTGGCGATACCCCGTTTACGGTTGTTTCTACCGGCACCTGGGTAATCAGCTTTTCCTCCAACACGCCACTGGATAGCCTGTCAGAATCGCAAGACATGCTGGCGAATGTCGACATCAATGGCGACGCTGTCGCCTGTGCCAGATTTATGGGCGGGCGAGAGTTTGATGCCATTTGTCGTCGCACTGGCTCCAAGCCCGAAGATGCCTACGAACTCTCCGATGTGCAGCGTCTTATCGATGGGGCTGTTATGGCGCTTCCCGACTTCAGCGAAGGCAGCGGTCCCTTTGGGGGGCTGCGGGCGCAGATTCGCGGGCGCGTCGAGAGCGGATCGGCGCTGGCCAGTCTGTACTGTGCATTGATGCTGGATTACGAGTTGGATCTGCTGGGTAGTGAAGGCGACCTTATATTTGAAGGTGCGTGGCTGCGCAATCTCGGTCTGTGCGAGCTGGTCGCGCGCCTGCGCCCGCAGCAATCAATCTATCTATCCTCAGACGAGACCGGCACAGTGAATGGGGCTGCACAACTGGTGTTTAATGGCAGCACGGCTCTTCCCGGGCTGCAGAGTCTCGACATTGGCGCAGCGGCTGAGCTGCGCGGGCTTGAAAACTACAAAGCCGAGTGGCGCGCTGCGCTCAATTAGGAACCTGGCGTTGAGACAGGCGGCGGCCCCAGCGGTTCGCCGCCTGGTCCATTAGCAAAGGTTGTCCAGGGTACTGAGGGTTGGTATCCCTCCGGCGGTTTACTCCAGTCGCAAACACCCTGAGGGAAGGTGGACTGTAGGGTGTTCCACTCTGCGTCACTGAAACTCACGGTGTAGTCCTGTCGCTTCAAGGGTTTAAGCTGACACTTCCGGTTATCATCACGCAGCGGCGCGCCCGCGCGGACTCGGGGTGCTGTACCGTAAGCATATTCCTGCTCGCAGAGCGTGGTGTCAGTCACCGCCTCGTCACCAATCCAGCAGGTATCGGTGATAGTGGCAGGGCGATTGCGAATGACTTTGTCCTCCAAGGGTAAGGCGCTCGCATCGGCATCGATTGCATCCAGCCATTGGTCAATCGCCAGTGCCGCCGCTATATCCCTGTTGCCGGGCGGAAATCGCCAGAATACCTGATTGGCATAAGTGCCGTTCTCAGCCAGTAATCGCGCCCGCATCGCGTGTGAAAAATAAGGCTGATGCATATCCGAGAGCTTCTCAGGGTAGTCTCTGAAAATGGCCTCTCGCACATCGATAATAGGCACCCGAGCCAGTAATTTCGGGTCCGAGTTCCGAGCAGTGCGATACATGGTGACTGCCGACTCCTCGGTCATCTCGGCGCGGGCGGCGACGAATTCGCCCTCGTGATTGATCGCGCCCACCTTTGCATTCAAGTCAACAAATTGCGCAGGCGAAATTAGGCCTTGCTCAAGTGCCAGCAAGCCGTATTGAACACCGGTATTGTCGAAGGGCATAAAGGCGGCTTTCTTGGATTCATCTATGCCCCATATGTTTTGCTGATAGTCCTGCACGGAACAGCGCGGGCCGTCTGGATTAAGTAGCGGGTGATAGGTTTCATTCGGGGGCAACTCGCAACCGAAACGCACGGCAACGCCGGTTTGGAAAACTCCGCGATTCTGAGGATCAAAAGCGTCCGAGAAGAAGGTGATAAATTGCGCACAGGCAACCATCCCGGTTTTTCCTGTCACCTCCGCTTGCTGTCCCACATCCAGCCACAAGTGAGGCGAGAGCGTGGTGAAGTAGCGGTTCAGCAAATAGCATTCTGTTGCATCCCACACCAGATTCCACAAGTCAGGAAAACTTTGCGTTGGCACAATACCATCGAGCAGGCCAGGATAAGCGGCAGCAATATGATGTTGTTGAATCGAGCCGCCGGAACCGCCGACACTCACAGTGCGGGCGATCTCGCCGTAGTTTTCGACGATATGCTCTTTCAGCATCATCACGGCCTCGGCAGAAACCGTCTCATTGCAGTTGTGATTCAGCGTATTAAGGCCGGTTGCTCCTGTCATCCACCCCTTTGACAATAGCTCAGGCTGTTTTATATGACCGTTACCGGCGCTCGCGCCAAATAGCTCATCTTCATTGGGCGGCATTTGCTTGTGCTGGGTTCCGCAGCCGCCACCAAATGCGATAAATAATTTGCGGTTCCACGCCTGCTGAGGGTCTATTGCCGTCCAGCCTGACGACGGGTCCGCCAAGACCATTACTTTGTAAATCGTGCGGTTAAGCGTCCCAGTTTCCTGCCGAATGATATAGGGAACCGTGTGGCCTACTTCGGTAGTTGTTTGGGCGACATCATCGGGAGGATTGTCTGGATCGTATTCCTGATAAGCACCTTCCTCTTCACCTTCAGGTTGATACAGCCAGGCAATCTGAGTGTCTGCGTTGCATTGATCGTCTAGCGGCTGCCCCAGACCGTTTTCGACAGTGGTACACAGCCAGGGGGTAATCTGGGGGCCGGAAAAAACCGGCCCGCCTTTCGGGTGATTTACGATTGTCAGCTGGGCGCTGCGTCCATCTACTGCGGCAGCTTTTACTGCGATTGGGCCAGGGTCAAAGCCTTCAATCAAGCCCAGAGCGTGAGAGGGTGATTCAGGTGAGAAGTTATCCGTTACATCACGTCTGTTAGCGGTAATGGTGATATCGCTAAGGTTCAAACCTCGGGGTAGGATTATCCTTATCAGGGCATTACCACCAGAGATCAGGTCGGCTCGATTGGAGACGGTCTCGATAGCAATAACGCCGCTGTCAGCGGTCGCTGCGGCGTCGCCTGTAGGCGAAGAGCCGCCGTCGGGACATCCAGCAAGCAAAATTGTTAGTACGAATACGGCTGCGGCTCTAGCAATAGGTGAACGCTCAAAATTAATCATAAGCTATAATCCTGCATGACTCCTAGGCTGGCGCGGGCTGGCGCAATGCCTTTTACGGGCGAGCCAAACATCGCCATGCTTTGCCAACCGCTTGCAACAAAGTCCGGAGCCCAAGGGCGAATGCCGGAAAGTGTGCCCGTAGACAGGCCCCAGTCCATCAGATCTTGAAGAAAGCGGTATTGGCTTTCTTCGCTGGTAGGGTAGCCAGGTACCGGGTTAGCCCAGCTTTTCCCTGCAAAAATAATAGGGTCTGCAGCGTAGGCATACTCTGCGATATAAAGCGGCTTTCCCAGTTTTTTGTAGGCCTGCAAGGCGGTGTGTTTATAAGCTTCGAAACGGGTTATTTGTAGTTCTTCTTCGCTCAAAAAGTAGGGGTATGCCGTCGGATAAAAGGAGGTGCCCAAGTCTTCAATAGCGAATCCCTGCGCTTGTACTGCCTCGTAAAAACCAATGAGTACGTCTGCACGTTGAACTGCTAGACCCCCCAGATGGGTTGCGAAGCGGGCCGAAGGGTCGTTTTCCCGGATACCCTCGGCAACAGCGGCGAGCATTTTGCCTACGTAATTCCATAAATGCTGCTTGCCCCACTCAGCTTGCGATTTGGCGTCCATTCCAAAAAAACGCTGTGTGGACATCTTTCCAATCTCTGGGTCGACTCCGTCCGGCG
>JBFKDP010000078.1:0-14050 GCA_041619575.1 Litorivivens sp. | reverse complement strand
TGCTGAGAACCCCTTTCTGCGCGAGAGATAGCAAGGCATCGCGCAGGGTTTCTTGACTCGGTCGAAATTGCAATTGCAGTTCCTGCTTAGCGACACTGTCGTCTGTTGGGATCCAGCAGGTTGCATAGCGCATTCCTTCGGAATTAAGGGGCGTGGCGTGCCCACTTATATTGCTGTAGACGTCCACTATCCGACCTATACCGCGCAACAGTGCGCCGGGGATAGGTAGTTTGATCAGGCGGCGGCCGGTCAGTGCTTCTAGCTGGCGAATCAGTTCTCCCCAGGGTAGATAGTGCCCGCCTAGCGTCACCCGTTCGGGAAAAACCTCTGTGCTCAATAAGCGAATCATTGCCTCGGCGATGTCTCTGACATCAACCACTTGCAAGCCGGAGCTGGTCAATACGCCGGTGCTCTGAAGGAATATGCGAATGCCTTCATGGGGTTCGGAAAGACCGGGGTCCAATGGTCCAACGATAGAGGCGGGATAGACAATGCTGATACGCGGGTCTGTAGCCTTGCGCCAGCGCTTTGCACAGTCGGCCTGAATGCTGCGGACATGCCGTTCGGCCTCTGCTTTGGATTGGCCGTAGCTGCTGCTTAGGTCGGCGGGCTCTTCGCGGCCGTTCAGGGCTGACTGGCCGGGCTGGTAGATGGCTGCTACGCTGGAGACATGAATGATACGTTGAAGGCCGAGTTTGGCCGCGCAGCCTATGACGAGTTTGCTGCCGTCGACATTTGTGCGAAACACTTGAGCCCGGTCTTTTTTACTGGTGGAGACGAAGGCGGCGGTGTGTACAAGGGCATCGCAATCGTTGAGCGCGCGCTCGACGGCAACCGGGTCTGCAATATCGCCCTCGGTGGCTGCTGGAGGCGCACAACCCTGTGCCTCCATGACGGCGTCAAGTTTGCTGCGACTGCGCACCAGGGCATGTACCTCAAGGCCGGCCCGAATCAACGTTGCGGCGATGTGGGAGCCAGTGAAACCGGTGGCGCCTGTTACCAGAACCTTCATGACAACTCCCGTCTAAACAAATAGTTAGCTCAATACCCTGGCGGTGTGCACTAGTGGTAAATACGTAGGGAAATGGCAAGGGCTTCCCGTTACTGTTGATGTGTGGCGGTAGGCATGTCGCTTGCCTGAAACTTTACAGATCCAGCGAGGTTTGGCATTTGTGCCACTGGATAAATGGAGTATTTCAGTTGTCAGCACTAACAACAAGTCAGGAAAGCGGCGCGCGGGACATGAGATTCGGGAGTGTTGACATGGGCAAGCAAACGGTATTGATTGTAGATGATTCCAGTGGTGACCGGCTGGTAATCCGTCGTGCCTTTGAGCGAACCCGTCGAGACGTTAAGCTTATCGAGCTGATTGATGGCGAAGAGCTGGTTAACTATATTCAGCGCAAAGTGCCGTTTAAAGACACGGTGCTTTATCCAAAGCCGGATCTGGTTTTGCTGGATATCAATATGCGACGCCTCGATGGCAAGCAGGCTTTAAAACTGCTGCGCTCCACTGAGGAGTACGCCAAGGTGCCGGTGGTCATGCTAACGACCTCATCACGCGAACAGGATATCAATGAATCCTACGAGCTGGGCGGTACGGACTACATTACCAAGCCGGAAAATTTCAAAGATTTCATGCAGGCTATCTCCGATGTCTGTACTTATCTAGACCCTTCTTCTTCAGTTGTCAGCGCCTGAGCGGCGGCAACTCGTTGTCAGCCAGTTTCCCGGCCTGAGCGGCAGTTAGCCGGCCGTCTCTGTACATCCAGGTAATGAGATCACAAAAGGACTCTTCAGCTGTGCGGGGTTGTAGTGCAAAGGTGTCTAGCGCAGGACGGTCATCACAGGGAACACTCTGGGTGAGTACAGCGGTAGCTTCGTAGCTCAACGCTGACGACCTTCCACTAAGCCGACTCAAGACATCGTTTATACGACCCAGCGTACGCATTAAGCGCGCTGGAAAGCGCTGCGCCCCCAATGATCGGCCGGTAATGTCACAGAGCAAGGTGTGCAGCTGAGCGTGGCTCAGGTAATTGCCGCCGAACATATAGCGGCGCGGTCCCAGGCCCGGCTGAAACAATTTTGCGACCAGCAGCGCGAGATCGCGTACGTCGGTGTACACCAAGCCACCCTCTGTCACCAGAACCTGACCGCTTTTGATATAGCGTGCGATCATTCGCGGGCCATCACTGAAGGTCGGATCATCCGGCCCTTGCACCGCACCGGGATAAACGCACACCACCGGCGCATTGCGCTGTTGAAACACTCTCGCGATAGTCTCTGCTTCGGCCTTGGTGGCCGCGTAAAGTGAATTAGGGCGGCGAACCGGATCCTCGGCTGTTTGGACCTGTCCCGGTGGCGGAAACAGCGCCAGAATGCTGGATATATGAATAATCGGATCGAGCTTTAATTCAATGGCCATTTGCAGTACCTGTCGCGTGCCTTCGACATTGGTACGTTGCATCAGTTGCGCGTCTTCCTTGCGGTTGGAAAACAGACCTGCGCCGTGCAATACAGCGTCGCAACCTGACAGGGCTGCTTTCAGTGCGATCTTGTTGTTGATATCGCCGACGCAGATTTCGCAGTCTGCGCTGCTCAGTCCCAGTGGTTTGAGTACCCGATCAAGCTTTTCTGGTGTGCGTACCAGCACCCTTGGCGTATGCCCGTGATCAAGCAATGCACGGATGCAGTGGGTGCCAACCAGGCCAGTGCCGCCGGTAACCAGTATTTTCATACGACAATCGGGCCTAGAAGCAAGGCCCATAGATCGAGCAATAGCAAGCTGATGGCGCTGACAGCGCAGGCCTCAATGACAGTGCGACTCACCGTCCACTCAGCCTGCTGTTCATCAAGACGAAAGACATTGGGGAAGCTGACAATAAAATACATGGCATAGTAGATCGAGCCCCACTTAAGCATCCGTTCCAGATCGACATACCAGACATTGGCTGCGGTATTGTCAGTGATGTAGAGATAGGTTTCCGCCCATGCAAAAAACAGCGCTGTGGCGACGACAATGGCGCACCAGCTTGCGGATTTGGCCAGGGATCCCCAGTCTTCCGTCATACTGCGTATGCGGCGCATTAGCACAATGGCAGCGCTGTGATACACGATAAAAAACGCAATGGAATTGAGGTACATGCCGGGGGGCACTTTTTTAAATTCAGATAGAGCCGTGGTTTCATCGGGGCCAACCAACGCGGAGTCGAAATACAGGCTGACGTCGTTAAAGCGGTAGCGCAGCCCCAGCACGTCAAAAAAATACTCAGTGTGAAAGTAGGTGCAGAAAAAGATAAACACCGTCATATAGACGTTGAACTTGAACCAATAGCTTTTGTGCCACGTCACGCCACTGTCGCGCCTTAAATACCAGGGCAGTATTACGCAAAAAGGAAGCCACATCAGCAGGTTTTGGGTGATGTGCCAGACATTGCCGGCGTCGAGCCAGCCGGTCATCTGCATGGTGGCGTTGTAGGCGACAAAGACGGGAATATAGGCAAGAAAGTACTTCTCAGCCCATGCCTTATCGGGGTTTCTCGAAAACCAGTAGCCCTTTGTTAACATTATTGCGGCCCACAAAACATTTCTTGAGAAATGTTATGGCCTGCTGGCAGTAGCGTCAAGCACTGTTTGCTGCAGGTCGATGGTGGGAATGCTCCGTCCAGCATTTTGCACTAAACTGGGTAGATGCAGAATCATTCAAAACAGGCGTAATTATGAACGGCGCACTCGAAACATTTTTTGGAAATAAAATGCCGCCACACGGCCACTGCTATCTGTGGGATGACAGGCTGGTATCCCTGCATGTGATTAGCGATAGCCTGATCGTGCTGGCATATTTCTCGATACCGCTGGCATTGGTCTACCTGGTGCGAAAGCGTGATGACCTCAGCTTTGACTATATGTTTCTGCTGTTTGCAATGTTCATTTTTGCTTGCGGTACAACACATCTGGTTAATATTTACAATGTCTGGTACGGCGCCTACTGGTTGAGCGGCACGATCAAAGCGATTACCGCCATCGCCTCAGTGGCTACTGCTGTGTTGGTTTGGCCGCTGCTCCCCAAGGCGCTGGCGATACCCGGTAATCGAGAATTGCAGGCGCTGAATCATCAGTTGCGCGAGGAAGCTGATCGCAATGCACAACAGGCCAGCGAGTTGGAAAAGCTTTCTGAGCAGCTGGAAGAGCAGGTTCGCTTGCGCACATCTGAACTGGAAGTCGCCAAATTTATGCTGGAAGTTAACAACCGTGCCTTGGAAGAGTCGAATCGCGAGCTCGAGCAGTATGCCAATATGGTGTCTCATGACTTGCGCGAACCGCTCAAAAAAATTCACTCACAGGCGTTTCTGGCGGATTCACGATTGGAGCGTGACAGCGACCAGCTTGTACGTAAGAGTGTCGCCGGTGTATTGGATACCTCCGAACATATGATGGAGTTGGTTGATTCACTTTTGTCCTATGCGCGCATTGAGTCGATCAAAGAGCCGCCCTCACCGGTGGATACGAATGAAGTTCTCAACGAAACACTCAAAAATCTGAGCATACAGATCAAACAGCAGGGTATATCCGTGATCACTAACCCGCTGCCGAAGGTGTGTATACAGCGCTACCACCTGCATCAGGTGATGTTGAATCTGCTCAGTAACGCTATCAAGCATGGTGCGGGCGAGGGTCAGCATGTTATTGAGGTGGGGCCGCTGTTACTGCCGGCCAAGGCTCTGGTTGGTTTTCACGTCAGGGACAATGGGCCGGGTTTGTCAGAAGCCCAACAGGAAGATGTCTTTAGCTTTGTTGATCGTGAGGGCAAGGGTGGTATTGGCCTGGCCATATGTAAAAAAATCATTGCGCAATATGGTGGAGCGATAGAGCTAGAGAGCGTACCCGGGCAGGGTGCTGACTTTAAAGTCTATCTGCCGGATTCGCAGCCGAAAGAGGAAGCGGAGTCTGAAATAGAATCGGAAACGAAGTAAATATCAGGTGAGCAGGCGCTTGCCGCGCAGCATCAACAGCATGCTTCGCTTAATGCGGCTCAAGTGTTCTGATTCATTTTGAATCTCGCCTTCGAATACCTGCTCGATCATCAGGCCGGTTAGAAAGGTATGCGTGTATATGAGCGCTTCCAGTAACTCGTCGTTGCTCAGACTGCTGTCGGCAAACCACTCTTGCATGGTATGTGCGTGGCTGGTGGATTGTTGCTGGAGATCGCTGGTTTGCAAGGGGTTCTTGCGCATGGCCAGTAAAATCTCGAGTGTCGCGACGTAGAGGTCGCTCTGGTAGTGCTGCCACATGCGATCGATAAACTCATCGACGCGTTTCTTCAGACTGCCGTCAAAGCCATCGGCGCTCATTAGCTCCGTAAAACGCATGTGAGATTGATCCAGGATGGCGGCGAGAATATCTTCTTTGGAGCCAAAGTGATGCTGTACTGCCCCCCAAGTAAAACCTGCCCGGCGCGCAATTTTACTGGAGCTGGCAGCACCAAAGCCGCCTTCGTTGATCAGTGAGATCACGGCGTTGATTATTTTTTCACGTGCAATCAGGGTTTTTTGTGCCTGCTTGCCGAGTGTGCCTGCTTTGGTGTGCTGCATGCGTGGTTCTCTTGAATTTGGCGCGTGTAACTCGGGCTGTTAAAACATTGTGCCGGAAATGTATAGTAGTAGCCTGAATGTGACCGGTACCTTTTTCCCCCAATTGTTATTGTGCGGTGCTGGAGCGGGGAACGCAATCGCCAGTGCGTATACACCACCCCTGGGGAAAATGCAGGCTCAGGTTCTGATTCGGCTGGGCCCCGTCATCAATAACGATAATAAGATGTAGGTAAAACATGAAATTGCTGCAGCCCATATCGATTGCGGGAATGGCGTTGAAAAATCGTATGGTCATGGCGCCAATGACTACCAACTATGGCAATAACGACCAGACGCCCTCAGAGCGATTGATCGCCTTTTTGTCAGAACGGGCCCGCGGTGGTGTGGGATTGATTACTGTTGAAGTGTGTACTGTTGATGTGCGCCAAAAATATCAGCCACAATCGTTGACACTGGGTGACGATAGTGTGATTGCGGCGCATAAACGCTTGACCGATGCTCTGCATCAACACGACGTCAAAATTCAGCCGCAGCTGACCCATCCCGGGCCGGAGTCGATGAGTGGCGTCTATTTTGGTGAATTGCCTCTGGCCCCCAGTGCCTGCAATGGTGCCTGCACCGGTCTGCCAGCTCGCGAACTGGCCGTAAGCGAGCTGGACGGGATTGTTGAATCCTATGCCCAGGGGGCGCGGCGGGCGAGACAGGCCGGTTACGACGGCATTGAACTGCATGCTGCTCATTGCTACATGCTGCTGGGTACATTTCTGTCGCCGTTGAAAAACAAGCGCCAGGATGAGTACGGCGCAGATACAACGGAAAACCGAATACGCCTGCTGCAACGTGTACTTCGGCGTATCAAAGAAGTGGCGGGCAAGGATTTTCCAATTACCCTGCGTATTTCGGGATTTGAACGTATTCCGGGCGGTCGGGATGCCGACGATACCGCGCAGATAGCGCCTGCGCTGGTGGTCGCGGGTGTGGACGCTTTTCATGTCAGCGGTGGCGTCAGCGACCCGATGGTATCGCAGATGATCTGCGGTAAGGCCTATCCCGATGGCTATAACTTGCCGCAGGCGGAAGCCATTAAGCGTGTGGTCGATGTGCCGGTAATGGTTGTTGGTCGCTTTCTCGACCCAGAGTTTGCCGAGCAGGCTTTACAGGAAGGGCGCGCAGATATGATTGTTATGGGGCGTCCCTTGTTAGCAGACCCGGAACTGCCCAACAAGGTTCGCGCCGGCCGCCTCGACCAAATCCGGCGGTGCATATCATGTCAGAACTGTATCGATTCCATGTTTTTGTGGCCGATGGATGCGCGTATGAATTGCGCGGTTAATCCCGCTACCGGACGCGAGCTTTCCCACACCTATGAAAAGGCGTCGGCAGCGCGGCATATTGTGATTGTCGGTGGCGGGCCCGCGGGTATGGAGGCTGCTCGCGTGTGTGCCGAGCGCGGCCATAGGGTCACCTTACTGGAGCGAAATCACCAACTGGGCGGGGCATTGCGGTTGGCTGCCACGGTGCACAGTGACAATCAACGCTTTCTTGATTACTTGCTTCAGGAAATCCGGCGTCTGCCGGTGGTAGTCAAATTGGGTGTGTCTGCAACTCTTCCCTATCTGCAGGCATTGAATGCGGATGAGGTGGTGGTTGCCACGGGTGCAACACTGATAATGCCGTATTTACCAATAGAGGATGGTTCACACATAATTCGCGGCGACCAGTTGCGGGCGCTGTTTGAGGGACGCAGCTTGCAAGGCTCGGCTTTCCCGCTTTGGCTGAGGTGCCTCACTAGTGTGGGCGGCGCATTGCTGGCTCGGTATGCCACGCCTGAGTGGATGCGGCGTATCAGCCGTTACTACCTGCCAGTGGGGCAGAGTGTGGTGATCGTTGGCGGTGATCTCGCCGCCATTGAATTGGCCGAGTTTCTTGCCAAGCGTGGTCGACGCGTCAGTATTTTTTATGAAGGGTCGCAGTTAGCTCCCGAGATTGGTCCCAAGCGGCGCCTTGAGCATGAACTGCGTCTGGAAAGGTTTATGGTGGCCATCAACAGTGGAGTTTCTGTTGAGCGCATCAATAACAAAACGCTGCACTATCGTTGTGGCGACAGCGTACAGGCTTTTGAAGCCGATACGATCGTGCTGGCAGGGGAGGCCCGGCCAGCGCTTGAATTGCACGATCGGCTGCAGGCTGCAGGGCTTTCGAGCCATGCTATTGGTGATTGCACGGGTTTAGGTTTGATTGTCAAAGCGACGGCTGATGCAGCCGCTCTCGCTCATCGCCTGTAGTGCTTGAATCTGTATAAAGAGCCCAATATTCACGCGTTCCCTTGCTGCAAGTCCTCAGGTAAGGTGACTACACTGTTGCTTTCTAGGGGGATTCACGCATGGAAGTGCTGGCCTTATTGCTGGGGCTTGTGCCGCTTGGTTTGGCCATTGGCGCCGTACTGGGATGGATTGCGTACCGGAAAACTCAGTACCTCGAAAGTCAGTTAAAACAACTGCGTCAGCAGATCTGGAATTTGCAGGCTGACAAGCTCTACGAAAAGTCTGGCGATGCCACTGCTAATAAGGCTACCGCAGACAAGGCAGTGCAGGAGCCGCCCAAGTCAGCCTCGACGGCTTCAGCGACGCAATCAAGACCGCCGCACAAAGCACCTACCCGGCCTGCGCTCGCGAGACCCCCAAATACCCCTTCAGCTTTCAGCATGCTGTGGCAGCGCTTGCGCGAGAGCTGGATGATCTGGCTCGGTGGCGGCAGCATAGGCCTCGCCGGTATTTTTATGGTCCGCTACGGCATAGAGCAGGGTCTGCTGGGTCCCGAGGCGCGCATCGGTATGGCGATCGTCACGGGCTTGGCCTTGCATGGCTTGGCAGAATTTCTGCGCCGGCGGAGTGACGGCCCGCAATCCGCGCTGGCGGCGCTTGCCGGCGGTGCCAGTATCACCCTGTTTGCGGCCTTGCTGGCGGCACTCCATCTGTACCAATTGCTAAGTGCTGGACTCGTCTTTGCTTTGCTGGCGGCGGTGGCCTTGTTAACGATGTTGCTGGCGCTGCGACACGGCCCGGTACTCGCCATAATCGGATTGCTTGGGGCTTACGGTGTGCCGGTTCTTGTGGCAAGCGGGAGCAACAATATTGCCGGAGCACTTGTCTACGCATTGATTATTGCCAGTGCTGCGCTGCTGCTAATGCGCTATGTGTACAGGCCCTGGCTGTGGTTAGGCATGCTGGCGGGCCTGGTGTTCTGGGGCATCGTATCGTTGATGTCTCACAGTGCTGATGCCATTCAGCCCTTCTATTTTGCGCTGGCGGCCTACCTGATGTTGGCAATCCCGGACTTTAATTTTCGCTTGCAGCAGGCAGAAACGGTCTCTGGAGGTCTTTGGAAGACCCTGTTCTCGCCCAGTACCCGGCGCGTTCCGCTCTCGGTGCTTGTGTTGTTGCTGTTGAGTGCGCTGTCACTGTTGCAAGAAGCCTTCAGTCCGGCCGTTTTCTTTGCCCACCTGCTTTTTGTGCCCGTCCTGTTTCTTGCCGCACGCTATCGCGAACCTCTGCAAAGCCTGCCCTGGATGAGTCTGCTAGTGTTTGCTGTGACCGCAGTCTTGCTGGGGCTGGAAGAGAGTGCATTACAGTTCACACTTCAGGAAATTAAGGGGCCTGCGGCGAGTGAATTCGTTGTGTGTGTGGTCTTTGCGGCGCTTGGCTATAGTTTGGCTGCGTTGTGGAATCTGGGTATTTCGCGCCACCAACACCTATGGGCCTCACTGGCATTTCTGGCGCCACCTGTCTGGCTGGCGGTGGCCTACTTGCGCACACCCAATCTGCTAGCCGATGGTCAATGGGGCGCTGGCGTTCTTTTGCTGGGCGGCCTCTATGTCTATCTGGCGACGGCCCGCTTGCGCCAACGACAGGCGGATATTCCAGCTGTGTGGCTCTTGCTGGCAGGTCACGCTGCCTATTCACTGGCGGTGGCCATTGTTTTTCAAGAGGCAGGCCTAACACTGGCCTTGGCGCTGCAGCTGGTTTCGCTGGCGTGGCTGATACGCCGCTTCGGGCTAGCTGAACTGGGTTGGCTGATCAAAGCAATTGTCGCCTTGGTGGTTGTGCGGCTTACCCTGAACCCCTGGCTACTAAGCTATTCGCCTGAGGTCCACTGGTCATTGTGGACATTCGGCGGCGCGACGCTCTGTTGTTTTGTGGCTTCTCGCTTGTTGGTCCAGCACCTGAGTTTGACGCGCTGGGTGGAAGCGGCCGCGCTGCATCTGATGGTGCTTACGCTGGGTGCTGAAACCCGCTATTGGCTCTATGACGGCGAGATATTTTCCGGCCGTTATGATTTTACCGAAGCGGCAATCAATGCCAATTTGTGGTCCGCACTGGCGTTGGTGTATTTCTACCGTGCTAAGTTTAGTGAAAACCTGCGCGCGGTGTATTTGCCCGCAACGCGCATTCTTATGTGTCTGGCGCTGGGCAGTTATGCGTTGCTGTTAACCAGCCTGAACCCTTACTTCGGTTACGCGACTGTGAGCAGCCAGCCTCTGCTGAATGGCTTGCTGTTGGCCTATGGCTTGCCATTGTTTATGGCACTGCTAACTCTGCGCTACTATGAGCCTGGATTTCGGCGCTTGGCTGCCGCTGTCGCATCGCTGGCTGCTGTTGTTTTTATCAATCTGGAGATACGCCATCTCTGGAATGGCGCAGTCGATAAATCCCTTCCGACGTCCAGCGCTGAACTTTATACCTACTCCCTCGTCTGGCTTATTGTGTCGGTGCTAGTTGTCCTGGTGGGCGCCCGACGGGGCTTGCAGTCTGCCTATAAAGCCGGGATGGTGGTCTTGCTGCTTGTGATTGCCAAAATATTTACAGTCGACATGTCCGATCTGGACGGTCTTTTACGCGTCGCTTCGTTTATGGGGCTGGGACTGACACTACTGGGAATGTCCTACCTGCATAAGCATCTGACGGTGAACGCGATACCAATACAGGAGAATGATTAATGGAGTGGTTAGCCAGTCCCGAAGCATGGGTTGCCCTGTCGACGCTGATAGCGCTCGAAATTGTCCTTGGCATCGATAATATTATTTTTATATCGATTCTGGTTTCCAGGCTGCCTGCAGAGCAACGGGAGTTGGCGCGTAAGCTTGGCATCGGTCTCGCCATGGTGTCGCGTCTTCTGTTGTTGCTGGCTTTAAGCTGGGTGATGGGGCTGACGGCGACGGTATTTACACTCTTTGAGCAAGCCATTTCAGGGCGAGATCTGATTCTGATTATTGGCGGTCTGTTCTTGCTAGTGAAGTCCACTCATGAAATTCACAACAGCTTTGAAGTTGATGAAGATGGCTCCGCATCGCCTGTCATCGCAACCTTTGGAGCAGTTCTTTTTCAGATTTGCTTGTTGGATATTGTCTTTTCCCTGGACTCGGTGATTACCGCAGTCGGTATGGTCGATCAAATTTCCATTATGGTCATCGCTGTAGTGGTATCTGTGCTGGTCATGTTACTGGCGTCCAAATCGATTGCGGAATTTGTTGACGCCAACCCGACGATCAAAATGCTGGCCCTGGCTTTTTTGATTTTAATTGGTGTGACACTGATTGCCGACGGCTTTGATGTGCACGTGCCAAAAGGTTACGTTTACTTTGCGATGGCCTTTTCGGTATCCGTCGAAATTCTAAATATCCGCCTGCGTCGTAAGCGCCAATCCTCAGCGCTAAAACTCAATAAGAAAATTACGGAGTAGTCAGCGCTTGAACTGCATAGTGGTATACGACGCCATCAGTTCACCGACAACAGGATATATCACCTCGCCCTGGGCGGGGTGAACGGAATAAGCCTTGAAAGCGTCTTCACTCTCGAACTCCGCATTAATGCCGAAGTGTGCATTGCCTTCAAGCAGTTGAAGGTCCATGCCGCATTCAAAGCGCGTGATGCCGGGAATTAGACCGGGCAGCTTATTGTAGGCATCGATCACTCGTTGCTGGGTTTCGCGATCCAGTGGCTGTTTGAAGTTGATCAGGCATAGGTGTTGAATCATTGTTTTACTCCTGGCTATTCTCGCGGTTAATTGCCGAGCTTTATCGTGCGTAGATGGTAGCGTGGGTAATTTTTCCGGCCCTGACGCGGTAGACTGCGCATAAATTCAGGGTAAGCTGATCACCTTTTCTAAAGGTCGCCCCCATAAAATCGGCAACAGGTTTTTTTGCCGTGAAGACATCGCTAATCTCAATGGCGGCGGTATCACCATTGATAAGTATTGTCTCGGGCGTCATCCGGTCTTCAAAGTTATCGATCAGGTAATGGTAAGTGTCGAGTAATGCCTGTACGCCGTGTTGTTCTCCCTGAGCGGACACCATGACTAGGTCGTCGTGGTAGAAGGCACGCAGTGCTTCCGCATCTTCACTGTTGTAGGTGCGGTAGTAGGCCTCAAAGAATGAGCGATCCAGTGAACTCATGCTGACTCCTTTTTTAAAGGGTTTTGATCTCAGTGTTTTGATGCCCCTTCCAGTGCGAAAGCAATTAGTGCATCGCCGGGAGGGCTGCCCAAAGGACCGTGACCACCCGCAGCGATGACCACATATTGCTTGCTGGTTTTGCTTAGGCGATAGGTCATGGGTGTGGCGTGGCCGGAATACGGCAATTCATATTCCCAGAGTAACTCACCGCTATTGTTGTCGAAGGCTCTGAAATAGTTGTCCATGGTCGCTGCAATAAAAACCAGTCCGCCCGCTGTCTGAATCGATCCGCCGGTATTGGGTGTGCCCCAGTTCAAAAACTTGCCAACCCCCAAGGGCGCAAGTGTGTTGAGGTTGCCCAGCGGTTTCTCCCACACAATATCGCCGTTATTGAGATCAATGGATACCAGTTTGCCCCAAGGCGGCGGTACACAGGGTTTCATGTCGGGATAAGCTGTCGTAAACACATTGCGAGTTACGGCGTAAGGTGTACCTTCCTGTGGGGCGAGGCCAACCAGATCACTGCCACCGCTGCCCTCCATATTTTCACGGGGGACCACTTTCATGGTAAATGGCGCGATTTGCAGGTTGACCACCATACGATTGTTGATCGGATCGACAGAGACGGAACCCCAATTGATGCCACCACCCAGGCCGGGGTAGGCGAGCGTGCCCTGGTAGGACGGGGGTGTAAATATGCCGTTGTAGCGCAAGCGATCAAAAAATTCTTTGCAGTATTGTTTATCCCAGGGGGTAATGCCCCAAATATCGCCTTTGCCCAAGGATGCGGGGTGCAAGGGCTCTGGTTTGACCGGAAAGGGTTGGGTTGGTGAGGTGTATTCACCGTCGACGTCGGTTTGCGGTACAGCTCTTTCTTCAACGGGTAAAAGCGGTTGTCCACTCTCGCGATCCAGAAAAAATACGTGTCCCATTTTTGTGGCGGCAATAATCGCTGGGTGTTTGCCTTGATACATAAAACTGACTGGCTGAGCGGCTACGTCATAGTCCCAGACATCGTGATGGACAGTCTGAAAATGCCAATCGACTTCGCCGGTGTCGGCATCAAGCGCGACCACTGAGCTGCCGTAGTAGTCGAGATCGCCGCGCTCTGCGCCGCCGTAGTGATCCGGTGAAGGATTTCCTGTTGGCAAAAACACGCGGTTACTGTCGGGGTCGCCGGAAAGCAGCCCCCAGGCATTGGGTGTTCCGGGTGTCAGCGATTTGCCGGCGCGTATATCTGCAGCGGTAATCGCTTTTTGGTCGGGAGGTACCGGGTCCCATGCCCACAACAGCTCGCCATTGTGGATATCAAATGCTCTTACTGCTCCGCTTGGCGCATCCGTGCGTTGCCCGTCCTGAACAAAAGCACCGGTAATCACTTTATCATTCATGATTAGCGGGGGCGATGTCAGGTAGTATTCCGCTGGCCTCACGTCCCCCAAGCCTTGCGTAAGATCTAACTGACCAGCGCTACCAAAATTACGACAGGCTGTGCCGGTGTCTGCGTCAATGGCAATGAGACGCGCATCCAGAGTACCGAAGACAATTTGCTTGTTGCAGGTCTTGCCGACCTCTGGCCCCTGCCAGTAGCTTACGCCGCGGCAGGCAGGGGTATAGACACCGCTGAGCTCGACCTTTGGATCGTAGACCCAGTTTTCCTGGCCGCTTTCCGGGTCTAGTGAAATCACACGGTTATAGGGCGTGCAGACATACATAGCGCCATTGACCACCAGCGGCGTCAATTGCAATGCGGTGGCACCGTGAGTGTTGTTGCCGGCGGAAAAATCTTTCAGGTGGTAGGTCCAGGCCGGCTTGAGTTGCTCGACATTGTCGCGTCGAATCTGGGTTAATGCTGAGTAGCGTTGCCCACCTAGATCCTTGCCGATAACCGCCCAGTCGCCCGTTGGGCCACTGTAGTCAATTGGCTTGGAGCAGGCGGCCAGCAGGGTGAAGGAGGTAATCGCTAAATACTTTTTTGTCATTGTTATTGTCATCTGTGTCGTGCCGG
>JBFKDP010000077.1:0-14058 GCA_041619575.1 Litorivivens sp. | reverse complement strand
GAGACTATAAAATTTAAAAGTTATGTAAAAATAAGATAAATTTTGCAAAATGAGCGAGCAAGGCAGTATAACTAAGCATAAATCATACTTGGCTAATTACCTATACTGAACGCTCTTGGCTGCACGAATACATGCTGGCACGACGGCCCATCCGTCATGCTGGCATCACTGTATTCCCCCCTTCTATACTCCAGCCAGGTCTATCCTATTCAGCATAGGTATTCACCGGGCGCTTTGCGCCCGTTTTTTTTCGACTAAAAGTTAAGGCGAAGACACTGATCCGCAGGAATCGGCAATTGCAACTATCGCCGATCTCGTACTGAACTATTTCAACCAATCTCAAGGAGAATGATATGGCGATTAAAGAACCCCAAGGCGATCCGATCGTACTTCTAGACGGTACCCAGGCACCGTTTTCGCCCGCGTTTCGCGCCGGCGACCAATTGTTTGTGTCAGGCCAACTGGCTTTTAATGATGACGGCTCATTAAACACCGGTGATATCCAAGAGCAAACCCGACGCTGCCTCGAGCAAATCGAAGCCATTCTGAAACGCTCCGGCCTGACAAAAAACGACATTGCTCGTGTCGGAATTTGGATCACAAATGCTGCTGACTTTGGCGAGTTCAACAAAGCGTACGCAGCTTTTTTCGGAGACCATCGCCCTGCACGTGCTTGCGTGGTTTCAGAGCTGGTGCTGCCGGGCGCAAAAGTCGAAATTGACGCAGTTGCCTATTATTGATTAGGGCCCAGTCCGGGAGAGGTCGGATAGATGCATATTATCGTAGTAGGTGGCGGCGTCGTCGGCGTATCGACGGCTTTTTCTTTGCTCCTACGAGGCCATACGGTCGAATTGTTTGAAGCACGGAAGGCCGTTGCCGAAGAAACCAGTCATGCCAATGGTGGCATGTTGACGGCGGGCATGAGCGAACCCTGGAACGCACCGGGCGTCTGGAAGGATCTGATCGCCTCATTTACTGATCCGCATTCCCCAATGAAACTGCACGCCAGTGCCATTCCGGGGTTGGCTGTGTGGGGTTTGAAATTCCTCGCCGAATCACGCGTCAAAAGGTTTGAGAGCAACACGAAAAACAGCTACCAACTGTGCCGCTATTCCATCCAAAAGACTAACGCATGGGTAAAATCATTCGACCTCGATTGCGATTACCGCTCGCACTGTGACAAGTCCTCCGACGTACCAACAGGTGACTTGAAGATCTTTGAATCCGAAGCCGCTGCCCAATCCTCGATCGCCATTGCGGAAATGCTGAGGCCCCTCGGTCTTCGCGCAATGAAGGTCGATCGTGACCAGGCTATTGAACTCGAACCCGCGTTACGTCCAATCGCTGAAAAAGTTCACTGCGGCCTCTACTTTCCTGACGATACCTCTGGCGACGCAGCCCGCTTCACTACCGAACTCGCCAAGCGCTTTGTTGCACAGGGTGGTACTCTCCACACCGGCACCCCCGTACTGTCCTTACTGAGAGATGGCACGTCTATAGAAGGTGTCGCGACAACAACCGGTGACGTTTCTGCGGACGTCGTGGTCGTTGCCGCAGCGTCAGCATCGACCCGTCTGCTCAAGCCCCTAGGAGTGCGCCTACCCGTCAAGCCGGTGAAAGGCTACTCACTCACGCTTGACGCGCAAGGCATTCAAGGCGCACCTCGCATCCCCGTCATCAATCACGCCATGCATGCTGCTGTAAACCCGCTGGGGCAGCGCATTAGAGTGGCCGGAACGGCAGAGTTCACCGCCACCACCAAGCCAACCCTCAGTCCCGCAAGAATCGACAATCTGAAACTATTGCTCGAATCAACTTATCCAGAGCTTGCTTGCCAATTGGATTATAACAGCGCGAAACCCTGGTGCGGGTTTCGACCGATGAGTGCGGATGGCAAACCGTTCATTGGCAGCACAGCTCAAGAAGGACTCTACGTTAACTGCGGCCACGGTTACCTCGGATGGACTCAGGCTGCGGGCTCTGCCGAATTGCTCGCCGATATCGTGGAAGGCAAAGCAGCGGAAATTGACTCTGCGCCATTCAGTATCGGGCCATACCGGCAGTGACAATGAAAATTTTGAATCGCACGATCGTCGACCGCCTTTTACCTATGAGCGAATGTATCGCCGCAGTAGAGCAAAGCATGGTCGCCGCTTCAGCCAAGCGCCTTGGTTTGCCGCAATGCATGTAAGCACATAGCCATGCAGTGGATGCCTCATTATTACTCATGCCTGTATTCGGTCAGACCAATGAGCTTGACTGTGTGAAACTAGCGACTATCCGACGACACAACCACAAACCCGGTTTTCCCACTATTCAGGGACTCGTTCTCCTCTTCGATCAGGCTAGCGGACGCCCGCTGGCGGTCATCGACGCAGCTTTACTGACCGAGCGTCGCACGGCCGCAGCGTCCGCCGTTGCTACACGCGCCTTGTATTCAAGCTAGCCATAATCAACGCCCTGTGCGGGTCTGGATTCTAGGAACGGGGGCGCAAGCGAGTGCCCAAATGGAATCGATTGCTACATTAGTGCCGATCGAAGAAAGCGTGGTCTGGGGACGAAATCCCGACAAAGCTCTCGCTACCATGCACGCCTTTTATCGCATCAGGAGCTAGCAGCCATTGCGCAATTCCGCACACACCCTGCGGCCAATGAATATCTCTGCTAAATCAGGAACGATTGAAGGCAGATCGCAATAGAGTTAGATAGGCCTCATTACGCGCTTTCGTTTGCTCGGGAGTGTACATCGAGACACCATCAAGGGCATTGGCATAGGGTTCCAGCATCATAGGCCCCATCTGTAAAAACATCAGTGTATAAGCAAGCCAGTGCTCATCGACGTCGTCCGCTAACAGCCCCTGCTCGCGAAGTATTGCCACCTGGTCGACGAATTGCTGCCGATAATTTTTGATAACCTTTTCGCTTCTGGCGGCAGGGTCACCCAAGATATAACGCAGATATGCCGCTAGCAACCCACCCTCCTGCTCAACAAACTGTAGCGCTGTCGGCAGAATCTCGGTCACGTCATCTGAAATAGACTCGGCAAACAAATCCAGGTTGAAAGTGCGCAGGCGAGCCATCACGTAGTCGTCAGCGGCGTCATGCAGACCCTGCTTTGAGCCGTAGCATTTGCGTATCATCCCGGTAGACACGCCAGCTTCTTCGGCAAGATCTCTCACCGAAGTCCCATCAAATCCATTGCGCGCAAACTGCTTGACCGCTGCCATCAGCAACCTTTCCTTTCCGCTTGCTGAATGCTCCGTTTTCACCGCGTGTCCCCCCACCCTACTCAGGCTTATTAAGTAATCTAGCGCTTTGGTATTAAGGCACTACCACGAACTCCGGCACCTGCAACGCGGGTTATCGGGCTACACCCTCCCCCGAAAATGCAGCTATTGACAGCTCAAGAGCGGTAGTACACACTCGTGTACCATCATAAAAGATAAAGCCCATCTTTTAAACACAATATACGTACGCGCTGCAACTGATGAGTCTACCGCATCGAGTCACAGGCACACGCGACATGCGAGGAAACGGAATGAGCACTGACTTTCAACAACGTCTGGACGATTGTATTGCACGCCATCAGATCCCCGGCGCCAGCCTCGCGATCTACCAAGAGGGCCAGCTAACCTCTCTGGCAGCGGGCGTACTGAACCGCAATACAGGACAGACTGTTGCCGTAAATTCCCCCTTTCAAATTGGCTCTATTACCAAGGTATTCACTGCCACACTACTGATGCAGCTGGTGGACGAAGGCCGCGCAGACCTGGACGTACCGATCACGCAATATCTGACAGACTTCCGCACAGGAACCCCTGGCGCTACTGATAAAATTACCCTGCGCCAGATGCTCTCCCACACAAGCGGCCTCGATGGTGACTTAATGGTACAGGCAGGTACCGGGGAAAATGCACTGAGCCGCTATGCAGATATGTGCCGATTACTACCCAACCTGTTTGAACCCGGCACCCGGCATTCGTATTCCAATTCGGCCTATACCCTTTTAGGGCACATCATCGAGGTAATTTCGGGTAAACGCTGGGACCGGCTACTGATGGAGAAAATTGCGGCTCCACTGAAGCTTGATCGTGTTGCGGCACACGCCGAGGAAATGCTGCTCTACGGTGGCGCTGTAGGGCATGTGCCCATGCCAGATGCGCAAGGGCAACCTGTCATGACCGCCATCAGTCCATCCATGGCACCGAAAGTACAAATGGCTGCTGGCAGTTACCCCGCCATGAGTATGGCGAACTTGGTAGAGTTTACGCGCTGGCACTTGCACGAGGCACCGGACAGCTTAAAAGCCATGCGCGAGTCTCAAGTGAGCGTCAGTGGCGACAGAAACGTTACCGATTGGGGACTGGGCTGGTTCCTTCGCAACAATCATGAGCAATTGGAATTTTTCGGTCACGACGGTGGCGTTGTTGGTGCTGGCGCCTTCCTGCGTGTCGTTCCCGACAAGGACTTGATTGTTGCCGGCGCCGTCAATGGCGGCAATATGATGGGCTTTTTCGACGACATGATCGCGCCGATCCTATCTGAGCTCGGGAATATCGAGTTAGCACCAGACCCTACCGAAGCCGATGTTATCAGCGTGCAAGCCAGTGAGCTTGAGCCACTGGCGGGCACCTACCAAAACATCGCAATGGGAACGGAGGTTACAGTAGATACAGACAATGCGTGCCTGCTGCTCAAATTTAACGGGCGTGTCAGCGACATGCCACCCATGCCGGAATTTGAAACACCCTTAAAGCCACTGGGTGAAGGCAAATTTCTCGGCATGATGCCCGGCTCCCCAAAACCTTCTGTTATGCGGTTTGATGGCTTTAACGACAACAACCAGCCGAAATTTCTGACCTTTGGGTTTCGCAGTCTAGTTCGCGTTTAAATAGGTTTCCTCATGCACAGAATGACAACTTTACACCGCTATCGCGCACTGATCGCCTTGCTGGCTACGCCGGGGCTGTTATCGCTAAGTCCATTAGGTGCCGCACAGATGGAGGATGATCCACAAGATACCGGGAAAAACCGCTCGCCAATAGAGGAGGTAATCGTCACAGCGCAAAAACGGGAGCAGGCTCTGATCGATGTACCCATGTCGGTAACAGCCATATCCGGGCAGGCGCTGGAAGAAATGGGGGCCGCTAGCCTGCTGGATATTTCGCAGGTTTCACCCGGCTTTAGTGTTGTTGAAGCAGGCCCGGGACTCCAAAATCTGCAGATGCGCGGCATCAGTAGCACCTTTGGCAAAGCCACGGTCGGCTATCAGTTTGATTCCGTTTCGCTAACTTCCTTCTCGCTAACGCAACCAGACGCCGCCACCTTTGATCTGGCGGGCGTGGAAGTACTGCGTGGTCCTCAGGGTACGCTCTACGGTGAAGGTTCAATGGGCGGTACGATCAAGCTCATCAGCAACGCGCCTAAGCTCGACACCTGGGAGGGCCGGCTGCAGCTACAAGCGCGAGAGACGAGTGACGGCGACCCTGGGCATGACATTGATGGTGTGCTGAATATTCCGGTCAGTGAACGTTCGGCCCTTCGCATTGTCGCTTCTGCCGGTGAAACGGGCGGCTTTATCGATCAGCCGGCGCTCGACAACGAAAACGCCAACTACGCCAAACAACGCAACGGTCGTATTCGCTACCAGTGGCAAGCTCTGGATTGGCTGACACTCGACGCCATGGTCATGGGCGCGGAAACTGATGGGGGCGCGTCCAACGCGGCTGATGAAAATTATCAACAGCCCGATCGTGTCGAAAGTCGCATCGACGATGAGATGATGCTGTATTCCCTCGACCTGGGCTTCGATTTCGACTTCGCCGATATCAGTTTCAACAATGCGTTCTTCGATCGCGACTTTTTATTCGACTACGACGGGCGCGAGGGCGTACCGGGGTTGTTAAAGACCGGCTTGGCCCCGCTTGACGAGCTGGCGCGACCCATCATTCTTGAGGCGGTTAATTCGGTCCCCTCAACCTTGCTAACACAGACCAAGACACTGGTTTCCGAGCTCCGCATATCGTCCAAGGGTGCTGGGCGTTTTTACTGGATAGCCGGTTTGTACTATCGCGACTTCCGGGAAAATTCCGGGCAAAGTGGCTTCATTAATAATAGAGGTGTCGAAGTCCCGCTACAAAACTATATTTTTGAATCAGAGTCTGATGCAAAAGCGGTCTTCGGCCAAATCGAAATGGACTGGACCCCCTGGCTAAATACCGCATTGGGAGCGCGTTTTTTCAAAGAACAGATTGTAACGCAAACCCGTGGTTCCTCCGGCGGGATGAGCATTGATAACTTTGACGATGACACCTATACAGCCTTCACCCCGCGGCTTACGATTTCATTTCGTGCGCCGGACGGCTGGGATGGCGTTGCCGAACATATCATGGGTTACATCTCCGCAGCAGAGGGGTTTCGCTCAGGTGGTGCCAACATCCGTTTTTCCGATGACAGCCCTGTGCCGCCGTTCGGCGATACTGTTCCTCCTACTTACGATCCGGATTACATAACGACCTACGAAATCGGCGGTAAAATCATTTTTGAGGGCGGCCTCGTTACCGCGGAGGCGGCCATCTTCCACAACGAGTGGGAAGAAGTTCAACAAGCAACGCGAGGCGATACTTTCAGCTGGATCGCCAATGTCGGCAATACCGAGGGCACCGGCGTCGAACTCAACCTGATGTGGTCACCCCTGCCTGGACTCAATATCAACCTATCAGGCGCCTATATCGATACCGAATTTACCTCCGGATCATTGTCCAAAGAACCTGGAGACCCGGTTGACTTCGTCGCGCCCAAAACAGCTTCTGCTGGCGTCAGCTACAGTTTCAACTGGATTGAGGGATACCCCGGCTTTGCTCGCATCGACTACAACTATTCCGACAAAACCGTCTACTTTGATCGCGGTTTGAATTATGACTTTGAGTCTGATGTGATCCGCTTTGTGAATGCACGAATTGGTCTGGAGCGAGAGGCATATCAAGTCTATCTATTTGGCAGAAACTTGTTGGACCAGCGCATCGCCGTGGACGCCAACCGTATCGAATTTCAAGCCCGAAGCCGACCACGCACACTCGGCCTAGAGCTGAATATTAATTTCTAATGCCAAGGGAAAATATGAAGTCTTTCATCGCCGGGCTGATTACGGAAACAAACAGTTTTTCCAATATCCCCACCAATACTGATTCCTTTCGCGATATGCTCTACGTGCGGGGAAAACAGGAGTGTCTCGAACATCCAGCCGCTGCTGCCAACCTGGCAGACCAGATTGCTACACTCGAAAAAGACAGCGGGGAAGTGGTCGTCAGCCTGTTTGCTTTCGCACAACCCAGCGCTGCCGTTATCGAAAGCGATTACCGGGAAATGCGGCAGATTATTGTCGACGATCTCAAAGCAGTATTACCTGTAGACCAGGTGCTATTGCATCTACATGGCGCAATGATCGCCCAACAAACCTGGGATTGCGAAGGCGATCTGCTACGCGCGGTTCGCGAAATCGTTGGGCCCGACGTGCCTGTCGTCTCCGTTCTGGATCCACATGCTCATCTGACTGAAGACATGGTCAACCACACCAGCATTATGGCGTTTATGAAGGAGTATCCGCATACCGACGGTCCTAAGCGCTGGGAAGAAATGCAGAACGCGGCACGTGCAATTCAGTGTGGGGAGATCAAGCCGGTTGCGGCAACTGTCGATTGCCAACTGCTCGGGTTCTGGCCGACACAGGACCAACCGATCCGTGGACTCACTGACAAGTTCTTTGCGGCTGAACAACGTCCCGGGGTTCTCTCAACGTCGTTTATTCACGGCTTTCCGTGGGGCGACACACCTGAGACTGGTTCTAAGGTACTGGTTTATACCGACAATAACCCTGAGTTGGCGCAGACTGTTGCCGAAGAATTAGCCTCTGAAGTGATCGCTCTGCGCGAAGCCAGCCGTGGTGATTTGCGTCCCTACAAAGATGTCCTGTCGGAGGCGCAACGTAAATCAGGCTTAATTGTCATTTCCGACTGGGCTGATAATCCGGGCGGCGGTGCACCATCTGATTCCAGCTTCATCCTCCAAGAAATGCTGAATCGAGAGATGAAAAATTGCGCCATTGGCATTTTCTATGACCCAGAGCTCACCAAATTTTGTTTTGCTACAGGAGTCGGTAATCAGGTAACGGGGCGCATTGGCGGTAAGTTAGGCGCCTTCTCTGGCGAGCCGATCGATTTTACCGGTAAGGTCAAAGCCCTTAAGCGAAACGCCATCGCCGATGCCGCGGAAGGTATTCCGACCCATTCGATCGGTGATGCAGCGCTGATCGACATCAACGGGATTGACGTTCTGGTCAGTACAGTCAGAGGCCAGCTATTCTCACCGACCGCCTTCTCAGCGCTCGGTGTTGATATCTCCCAGCACCACTGTGTCGTCGCAAAGTCGTCTAACCACTTTCAGGCAGCGTTTTCCCCTATTGCGCGTGAAATATTGTGGGCAAACACGCCGGGCGCTTTGACCATGGACTTTAAATCACTAGCGTACAAGCGACTTAAAAAAAACCGGTGGCCACTCACTATCTAAGCCATAGCCGTTTTAAAAATAGCCGCCCGACATTTTACTGTCTAATTCGTCTTTATCTTGTGCGTCGATGAATTGCCAAAATATCCTCTATCACTGCGTAGCCTGTCTCAATGCGGCCGGCACCGGGTCCAACCAGAGCTATATCGCCCAGAGTGTCCGTACTGTAGGTTATCGCATTAGTAGCGCCACTAATGGCAGCGAGAGGATGATCTGACCGCAACATTTCAGGCTTTACCGATACATTAACCTCATCGCCCACTTTCTCTACGGTAGCAATTGATTTCCACCGCTTTTTAGAGGCCATGGCGTGCGATATATCATCGCTGCTCAAATGGGCGATACCTACACGACTTACATCATTAATAGTGATGGAAAGCCCCATAAACAGATTACCCAAAATCACAGCCTTGGCAGCAGCATCAAACCCCTCGACATCGCCACTTGGGTCTGCTTCGGCATAACCCAGTTCTTGAGCTCTGAAAAGTGCGTCGTGATACCCAACGCCCGACTCCATTTCGCACAAAATATAGTTGGATGTACCGTTTATTATTCCCTGGATCTTGTTAATACCATGCAATGTCTCTATCTACAGCGCTGCGTAGAAATGGTAGGTGTTAATTAAGAAGTACTTGACGCGAAACCCAGGTTTCGTACCAACGGAGTAACGTTACAGCCACTCCTGCCCCGATGATCATGAGTGTTCCGATCACCTTGTTTCTATCTATTGTCTCGCCAAACACAAAGAGACTGATAACACTCGTAAGCGGAGCATATAGATAGTAAATCAAGCCGGTAAAAACCGCTGGCAGTTCGGTAGTGACCTTCACCCATAAGCCGTGAGCAATAACCGTACAGGGCAGCGCGAGTATCAATAACTTGCCCCATTCGTCAGGAACCACTTCAAGATTCGCCTTTGGCAAAAACGGGATTAGAAACACGAATGCGAAGAAGAACTGCGCCCACGCTCGATCCAAACTACTTATTGCCTTTGCGCGCTGATGCAGTATTGGCAACAATGCATACAGAATTGCACTCACGCAGCCTATTAACAGCCCAAGAGACACATCACTGCTTAGAGAGATTTCTGGAGCTATGACTACACAGCCCGAGAAACACACCAGAATGCAGACGAACTCAAGCGGCCTTAGCTTTTCGTTGTTTATCCACCACGCAAGGATGAGGTAATGCACACTGAAGGTCGCCACCATGGTCGCAGCCAAGCTCGCCGATGACCACTTGATGCTTACAAAGTAGGACAACCAGTGAGCCGCAAATACCGCTCCAATAACAACAAGCTTTAGCCAGTCTTTATACCCCAGATTGAAAAGACCTCGTGCAAAGAAAATGAACGGCGTCAACGTCAACGCCGCGATACCCGCGCGCGAAATCGCCACGAGCATTTCATTCGCGGCCGTGGCGCTAATCAGAACAGGGACAACAGAGAATATAAGTACCGCTAAAAATGCCAGAAATAACAGCCTACCCGACGTCATCGCCAGACCCGCTTGGCAACCCTCAGGTTATTTTCACCCAGAAAGCCTCTCAACTGGGTTTCATTCCATCCAGACTGAACCAACGCATCTGCAATATCGTAAAGTGCTTCTGGTGGCACTACCGGCATCGAGTCCACATATCCCTTTTCTGGAGGGAATATTTCAGGATGTGCCGCCTGATACTCGGTTAGCTCATTCGGGTCGAAGAGATAATCCATACCCATGCCAACATATTCTGGCCCAACCAGATCCGCGACATAGTTGACATGCTTTATAAATCTTGATGTAGAAATATCATTCTCGCCCAGGAAGACGCCAACACCATTCAGGTTGATAACTCCCCCTGTATTTGCACAAGCCACAATCAACTCGCCGGGAATGTTCCTTTCATGATCATTCACGGCACGAGGGTTTGAATGGGAGAAAATCACCGGGTTGTTACTATATTCCATTGCTTCCAAAGCAGTGGTATATCCTGTATGGCTGCAACACAGGACCATACCAACACGCTCCATCTCGTCGATAATGCGCCGTCCGAAATCTGTTAACCCCGTATCACTATCCTGACAACCGCCCCCGAGGCTGTTGTTGTGGTTGCAAGCGATCAGCATCCACCGCACGCCCAAGTCGTAGAACAGAGACACTAGCTCGATGCTCTCCTGGAGTACACTGCCGCCCTCGATATCAAAACAGACGCCAAGCTTGCCAGAGGCCTTACAATAGTCGATGTCTTCGATAGAGTTTACGAGGTGGTATTTATCGCTATGTTCCTTAATCCATTTTCGAAAACTTTAGACCACACGAAGAGCTGCCAAGGGGTCAACGGCGACGGGGTCAAATCCGATATTCAGCACCACGACGGTGTAACCCGAACACCGGTGACGCTCCAGCTGGGGCAAAAACGAATGATCTTGTGGACGGAGTGGCATACATGCATGGTTGTCCCACACGACGCTTGTATCGATAATCTGTTTGATATTCATTGTGACTAAACTCCAGGGTCGCATAGTGATAAAAGCTATTCAGCGACAATGTGACGGGGCTAAGCTAGAGAGGTTGCTGAGTGTACTTAGAGTGCATACGACAGAAGTTTTTCGTAAGCCGGGCGCGCTGAATCTGCCAAACGTTTGGCCTGATCTGTTAAATCAGGTGCGTGTTTTTCGGGAGCCGAAAAACTCACCGAATGCTCGACGGAGTGGTACCAATGACGCGCCCAAACGCCATCGCTTTCGCGCAAGCCCGGTGGCCAGCGCAACATGGAACTATCCCACGGAATCCCTATCGCTTGACAAAGTTTTCGCAATATTTTCTCGGGATCATTTCTGATCGCTGTGGCATCGACAACTGGAGGAGCGTTTCCCAGCCGATCAGAAATGCGTTCGAACAAGGCTAGTTGTTGAACAAACCCGAGATCTTCAAGACGCCCCTCGGGCCATCCCGATAGAAAACTTGCTGCCACACGCTCCGGCTCTCTGATCAAAAAACAATTGCACAGGTCATGCGCCCAGTCCCAGGAAAATTCCGGGAGCATATGTTGCGCCATGTGTTTCTGATATATGACGCCTTGATCTCCGCCTGTTCTACATGCTTCCGCAACGTCCTGCCAGTTAGTTGACTGGCTGGCCAGAACCGCTTCGCGCATAGGGTGCGGCTTTCCAGTAACGGCTAGATAGGATGCGTAAAAAGGTTCGTCTACCACCGCTGTCACATCAGCGCGGTTACCAAAGCTACGCATCATCGCTGTAGACAGATTCCTGGGGCCAGACCACATGGCAATTCGCAGAACGTCAGTCACCGAAAACTAACTCCTTGTATAAGGCATTAATCTTCTTGGTTACCGGCCCCATTCCCTGTCCTTCTCCAATAACTCTTTTATCTATCGTTGCTACTGGCGTTTGAGCGCCAAACGTTCCGGTCAGAAAAGCTTCATCGGCGCCATAGGTATCCACTAATGAGAAGTTCCGCTCAAATACCGGGATGCCGTTTTTACGGCACAGCTCAATCACCTTACGCCGAGTAATGCCGTTCATGCAGTAGTCACCGGTACTGGTCCAAACCTCACCACCGCGCACAATAAAGAAGTTGCAGGCATTGGTAGTGTTCACAAATCCCAGGGGATCCAGCATCAGCGCCTCATCAGCACCGGCCTTTTCAGCTTGAATGCATGCGAGCACACAATTCAATTTGCTGTGACTATTTAGCTTTGGATCCTGGCTCATGGGCAATCCGCGCACTTGAGGCACGGTCGCCAGGTTAATCCCCTTCGCTGCAACACGTGGAACAGAATGTTCCATGATAATGACCACGGTGGCACCCCAGCGAGATAACGATGGGTGCTGAAAAGGGCGAGCTTTACGACCTCTGGTAACCATTAACCTCGCGTGGGCGTCAGTCGTCATGCCGTTTGCACGGCGCGTCATCTCGAGTGCGTCGATCATCTCATCTCTAGATAGCCCAATATCCAGATCAATAGCTTTTGCCGCTTCGTAAAGCCTGTCTAGATGTTCGTCCAGAAACGCCCAGCGCTCGTTGTATAAGCGCAGACCTTCCCAAACACCATCTCCCAACATGAATCCGCTATCAAAAACAGATACGCTAGCTTCAGCACGTGGTGAGAGCTCTCCGTTTACGTAGATGAGGATACTGTCGTTGCGATGATCTTCCTTCGCGTCATGCGTAGTCTTGTGTGTTTCACCTGACATGATTTACTCGCTCATCGCTATTGCATCGACTTCGATCTTTGCACCAGGTATGAGCAATTCGCTAACTACGGTAGATCGTGCGGGAGGACGACCACCAAAAACCTCACTCCACACTTGATTAACAGCAGCAAAATCTGCCTTGTCGGTTACCCAGATGTTGGCCTTAACAATTCGATCCATACCGCTTCCCGCCTGCTCAAGAATCGACGAAATTCGCTCAAGGGTCGCCCGGGTCTGCTCAGCGACGTCGTCTGAAACTACCTTCCCCTCATTGTTCAGCCCCAATTGACCGGAAACAAAGACCAAACCATTTGCTTTGGTTGCGGGTGACAAGGGAACTGTTGCGCCATTTGCCAACACCGGCGAACTTCCAACAACTTCGAACATAAGAAAACCTCTTTGATTGTGCATAAATAATTGTCAAAGACTACGTGGAAAACGGGCCAAACCGATTGCTGTAAGTTCCAGACCTTGCTGCTCAATGGTCTCCGGGATAGTGCTGCCTTGAAGCAAAGCAGCACATAGCTGACCGACGGCTGGTGCAGTCTGTATCCCGTATCCTCCCAAGGCGGCCGCCCAAAAAAAGCTATTGTCCAGCGGGTCGTAACCTAAGGCCGGCTCGCCATCCGATACAAAAGAGCGCAGCCCTGCCCACGTGCTTTTAGGCCGGTTTATTTCAAGAACTGTGTTTTCCTGGATGTTTGTGCATTCCCAGAACAACATCCATATACTCGGCTACCACATCATGTGGATCTACCAGGTCTGCGTTTGCGGGCGAACCTAGTAATAATCCAGCGTCAGGTTTGAAATACCAGGATTCATCAATTGTACGTCGTCAAAGAAATCCGGACTCAGACTCGCCTGATTTAAGAGACAGTTAGCTCATCAGGGTTGCTTGTTTATCGTAGTGCATTTTCCGTCTCATCGCTAAAGTGTTTCGTTTGATTAGCGCACGTTGTTTCAGTATTTCCTCTCCACGACCGTAGTACACATCCGCAGGCGTCAGATTGTTCAGCGATTCATGGTAGCGCTCGTGGTTGTAGTACTGAACGAAGCGCTGTAACTGTTCTTCCAGCTCAGTCGGGAAATAATAATTGTTCAACAGTATCTGGTTCTTCATCGACCGATGCCATCGCTCGATCTTGCCCTGCGTCTGCGGGTGATACGGACGCCCGCGTGTATGCGTCATGCCCTGGCCCTTCAGGTAATCAGCCAGGTCAGACGACAGGTAACATGGGCCGTTGTCACTGAGCAGTCGTGGCCGATGCGCAACCTTCACCTGATCTATATCAGCAAAG
>JBFKDP010000076.1:0-14220 GCA_041619575.1 Litorivivens sp. | reverse complement strand
GGAAAAGCGCCGCCGGTCGGCTTATTATTGCTTTCGTGCATAGTCTGTTTCCTCTTATCCTTCCCGCGCCCAACTGTGATTGGCCGGAGGCGATGCTCAATGGCGCCCAAGTATGATTTATTATGCATTATTATGATTACTGCAACAAGGGCGCCAAAAAACCGTAAAGACCTAAAAACATCGGCAATAAGACTGATGCACAGCCACGCCTCACCACCAAAAAGTCTTCGACGGCTCCTAAAAGAACAGGATTGATGATTGTTATTGATCGCATAAGATCAATTCGGTAGCATCGCTAGAACCCCCGCTCTAACAGCAGCTATGCAAGTGAGATGGCGTCTGTAGCTACCAATAAGAGGTTCTCATGCAATTTTTGAACTGCCATACAAAAAACCTATTCACCCTATTCGTCCTATGGATGCTATTGACCCCAGTCCTCGCGCAGGCTGGCAGCTCTAAGCCCACGCCTGAAGTGATTGCGCTTTGGGATGGCGAGGCGCCCGGCACTGATAAAACCATCGGCCCGGAACGCACCAGCCAATCGATTGGCCCGGTCGGTGAAATTCTTGTGATCAATGACGTTACCAAGCCCACATTGACCGTCTTTCGCCCAGCGCCAGACAAAGCCAATGGCGCTGCAATGATCGTTTTGCCTGGCGGAGCCTTTGCGGGCCTGGCCTGGGACGTGGAGGGCACAGAAGTCGCTGAGTGGCTCACAGAGCGTGGCGTAACCGCGTTTCTATTGAAATATCGTGTTCACCCCTTCCCTGTTTCACCTCAGGAATTCGCACACCTAACGGTTGAAGATGTGCTCGACCTACTAAAACCGGCCTGGAAAATAGCTGTAATGGACGCAGAGAAGGCCGTGAATGTGGTACGAGCAAAGGCTTCTGAGTTTCAAATCGATCCGGCGAAGATAGGCATGATCGGCTTTTCTGCAGGGGCAGCGACCACGATGGGTGTGCTTCTGGAGACGAAAGCACAACTCAATTTTGCCGCACCGATTTACGGCATGAGCATGAGCGACCACCCAATAGTGCCGGACACCGCGCCACCAATCTTTATCGCCGTCGCACAGGACGACTCCACGGTGCCTTACTCGAAAAGTTTGGACATCTATCGGTTATGGGCAGAAGCAAAACGCCCTGCGGAGCTGCATCTGTACGAAAAGGGAAGTCATGGTTTTGGTATGCGGAAGCGTGGGCTACCAGTAGACAACTGGACTCAGGCTTTGGAAGCCTGGCTGCGATCGCACGGCGTCTTGCGCTGAGCCCTCGTTCACTCTGGAAAAACAGCCATAGGCCAAACATAAGAAGGTACAAATCATGATAGCGAACAACAGCACAGCTAACCCGGACCAGCGAGTATCACAGCTACTTGAGGCATACGCGGCGGAAACCGCCAGTGTTGCCCACATATTGTGTGACAGACATCCGGCCGACGCGATGGCCTGTAGCGTGATCGGTGCAGACCTGTCAATTGATGATGTTACCTACGCAGATTTGAAGAAGGATTCGGAGCAACTGGCCTCTGCCTTTGCCAGCCTGGGATTAAAAGCCGGTGACCGTATTGCCACACTCATGGGTAAGAGCCGCAACTACCTGACAACGGTCATGGCTATCTGGCGCCTGGGTGCGGTGCATGTCCCGCTGTTTACTGCCTTTGCCTCCCCAGCCATTGCCATGCGCGCCGAAGCCAGCGTCTGCAAGCTGATTGTTTGCGATGCTTCACAGCGTCAGAAACTGCTGCCCGGGGACGGCATGCCGGAAAACACACCGTGGCAGGTTATCACTACAGGCGAAGCAGATCAGGAAGCCCTCGCGTTCAACTCGGTATTCGAAACTGGACAACCCGATTTCCCCGCAGCCGTCGTTGGTGGCAGCGCACCACTGATTCAGATTTATACGTCGGGCACGACCGGAAAACCCAAGGGGGTTGTTGTACCGGTCAGTGCAATCGCGTCATTCCAGATCTACCTGGAATACGGGCTCAACGTGACGCCTGATGAGGTGTACTGGAATGCTGCAGATCCGGGTTGGGCTTATGGCTTGTACTACGGCATTGTCGCACCACTAGCCGCGGGTATTCGCACCCACTTATTGGAAGCCGGGTTCGATCCGCAACTGGCATTCGATGTACTGGCAAAGTTTCAGGTAACCAGCTTTGCCGCCGCTCCGACCGTATACCGCGCCCTCCGCGTGTCGCGATTGCCGGTTCCCAAGGGTGTCGCGCTGCGCTTCGCGTCCAGCGCCGGCGAACCGTTAACGCCCGATGTTAATCAGTGGGCAGAACAGGAACTGGGTATTCAGGTTCATGACCATTACGGTCAAACCGAAACCGGAATGACCATCAACAATCACAATCACCCTGCTCTTAAAAAAACGGTAAAACCGGGCGCGATGGGACATGCTCTCCCCGGCTGGACGGCAGTGATACTGAAAAACGAAGCAAACGAACCGGCCTCAACAAATGAGCAAGGACGTGTTGCCATAGATTTATCGCGCAGCCCTCTAGCTTGGTTTGCCGGTTACAAGGATGAGCCGGAAAAAAGTGCTGAGCGATTCAGTGACGACAATCGCTGGTACCTGACCGGTGATACGGCCTCGGTTGATGAGGATGGTTATTTCCATTTTGCGTCACGCGATGACGACATCATCATTATGGCGGGCTACCGCATTGGTCCTTTCGAAGTTGAATCCGTCTTGTGCACCCACCCGGCGGTGGCTGAATGCGCGGTCGTTGCGGCGCCTGACGAAGTGCGGGGCGAGGTTCTGGAAACCTTTGTCGTCCTTAACCCGGAGCACAATGCCTCAGACGCGCTCACCAGTGAACTGCAGGAGTGGGTCAAACGGCGCTACGCGGCGCACGCCTACCCTCGCAAGGTTCACTACACCAGCAGTTTACCCAAAACACCCTCAGGCAAGGTTCAACGCTTTGAGCTGCGTAAGCAACTGCGGGCACAAGCCTCCTGAGGATCAAACCCTCACTTCGAAGGACGATATGAATAAGCTATCACTGGTAGATGCAGGTTTTCTGTTGATGGAACGGGCCCACCAACCGATGAATATTGGCGGGCTTTACCTCTTTGATCGACCAAAGAATGCACCGGATGATTGGCTGGGTGATTTGCGCAATCAGGTGAAAGCACAGTCTGATAACATAGGCGCGCCCTTTAATCTAAAGCTGGCCAAACGTTTTGGGCAGTACCATTGGGTTGAGGATGACGATGTCGATGTCGACTACCACTTGCGCCATACCGCCCTCCCCGCACCTGGGCGATATCGCGAGTTGTTTGAACTGATCGGCAGGTTGCACAGCACGCGCCTAGATCGCGACCGACCGCTCTGGGAAACCCAGATTATCGAAGGCATAGAGCAGAACCAGTGGGCGCTGTACATCAAGGTTCACCACGCCCTGCTCGATGGTATGGGCGGTATACGCCTCATCCGCAAGATGTTTTCCGATAGCCCGGAAGGGCAGCATCTGGACACTCCGTGGACAAAGCCCATCGTAAGCCCAACGCGAGAAGTCGACGCCGCTACGACAAAAGCGGTCTTGGCTGCTCTGGCCTACAATATGCAGTCCAATATCGGTGCCATTCCCGGTGTTGTGGGTGCGCTTAGGAAGCATTTTAAAATTCTGTCGCGCAAGGATATCGCGCGGATTGCGCCCTACGACGCGCCCAAAACTGTGTTGAATGGTCGCATTAGTGTTGCAAGGCGGTTTGTTGCCCAGTCCTACTCACTCGCGCGCATCAAGCGTGTTGCTAAAGCTGCCGATGCCACGATCAACGATGTAATGCTGGCCATGTGCTCGTCTGCCCTGCGTACCTGGCTAATCAATTGGGCTGAGTTGCCGGATAAGCCGCTTACGGTGATGGTTCCAGTAGCCATGCGGGACCCAAAGAGCAAAATGGGTAATGCGGTCACAATGATCTGCGCGTCACTGGCTACCCATGTTCCGGACCCGATTAATCGGCTGAAGGGGATTCAAACGTCGATCAATGCGGGGAAAGACATGCTCTCGTCGTTGTCGCCGGCAGAGCTGAACCTGTTTACCTCGATATCCGGGACACCCACCCTACTGCCCTCAGTTTTGGGCATAGGGGACAAAACACCCCCACCCTTCAACCTGACCATATCCAATGTGCCAGGACCTCGGGAAACGCTGTATTGTCACGGGTCGGAGTTAAAGGGCTGTTTTCCAACATCCATCCCACTTGATGGCGCGGCCGTCAATATCACGGCTATTTCCTATGTCGATCAACTCTGTTTCGGCATTACGGCTTGCCGCCGCTCCATGCCCAGAGCACAAAACCTGATCGACTATATGGAGGATGGCTTAACCGAGCTGGAAGTAGCGCTCGGACTTCACACACAATAGCCATAGAGGGATCGATTATGCGCGCGCCACATTTTCTGCTGACTGCTCTGGAAGTCCGATTTGTTGGGGAGTTCGTCGCCAGCCTGGCCATTCATCCCTGGAGTAGGAAAGCAGACACACCGGTGACAGATCACCCCGTGCTAGTGTTGCCAGGACTGGCCGCAGGAAACAGCTCAACGATTCTCCTGCGCCGCTACCTGACACGACAGCGGGTGAACGTTTTTGGCTGGGAGCGCGGCATTAACCAGGGACATCTGGAGAATCTCGATTATATCGCCGACCAGGTCGACAGGCTGAAGCGCGAATTTCAAAAGCCCGTCAGCCTGGTCGGCTGGAGCATGGGAGGGCTCTACGCGCGGGAAGTTGCCAGGATGAACGCCGGAGCCGTGAATATGGTGATTACCCTGGGAACACCCTTTACGGGCAACCCGCGGGCAAACCATGCGGTTAAACTCGTGGAATACTGGACGGGACAGCCCGTGCAAGACGACGAAGGTTGGCGCAAACTGGGTAAACCCTTGCCGGTACCCACTACATCAATCTTTTCAAAGTCCGACGGTATCGTACACTGGGAAACGTCGCTCAATGCGCCAACGGCGTTAAGTGAAAATATCTGCGTTCGCACAAGTCATCTGGGTATCGGTCACCACCCAGTGGTGATGCCGTTAGTTGCAGAGCGCTTGTCGCAGAAACCAGAGGCCTGGCGGGCTTTCAAGCCATCAACTCCGCTTGAAAGGTTGCTCTACTCTCCCTATACCCGCGAGCACTGATCGCGCTCGCGGCGTTTGCTTAGGGATTCATAACCGCTTGTCGAAAAGCGGGGCCTGCCCAGCCCTTCGGCGTCTCTGCCTCCGGCAGTGGTTGCCCAAACGGACCGAACGAATAATCCAGCCAGGTTTTTGTTGGCTGACGGCCCGGAGCGGTCTGCGAATAGTCGCAGACCCCGTTAGGGAAAATACTCTGCATCTGAATCCATTGTTCTGCAGTGAATGTCACCGCAGGATAGCCGGAAGGGGTCAACGGTTTAAGCTGACACTGAACAACATCTCCCGTTGTCGGTGAGCCTGCCACGACCCGAGGTTCGGCGTAATGGGTATAAAGCGCCGCACATTCCTCTTCCGACAATACGTTGCCCGAACCGTCCGTGCACAAGTCACGAGCACCATCTGGCTTATGAGCTAAAACCTTTTCCTCATATGCCGTTTCACTGACATCGGTCTCCATTGCGGTCAGCCATTCGTCCATCACGCGAAAAGCATTGGGAATATAAAACGAATCGCCAGAGGGGATAGGCCCAAGCACCCAGATGGCCTGATTGTCGTGGTGACCATTTGACCGCACCAGGCGAGCGCGCATGCGGTGGCTGTGATAATTGTGATGAATTTCTTCGTTGTCGTTGCCGCGCATGTCAATGATCGGCAGGTGCATGTGATCGGCCTGGTTAAACAAACCGCCCCGATAAGCTATTGCCGCAACATTCGGATCTGCTACAGCGCGTTCCGGCACGCGATTGTAATCGATATCTCGCGAACCGATCTTTTGGTTGAGATCCAAAAACTGGGCAACGGAGATCGTACCGTCCAGCAAACTCTGGAGCCCGTATTGCACGCCAACATTATCGTGCGGCCGCTTGGCAAAGCCATCCTGGGCACGCCGACCCAGCACATTCACCATGTAGTCCTGCAGACTGCAGCGAACACCTGTCGGGTTTGTGTCAGGATCGTAAATCTCGTCCTCGGGAACGTTGCAATCCTGAATATCCGGAATGGATTCCAGCGGGTTATCCGCTTTGGGCTGAGATCTCGGGTTAAGCACCTGATCAAAGGAAAACACCTTGATCCAAGACTCACAGATTGATGTGGTCGGATGTCCCATCACAGCAGCACGTTGCGACGGCGTCCACACGACGCCGGGTGCCCAGTTTAGAATATCGTCGAAGTAATCAACCAAATAGCGACAATCCAATACCTCACCGGAACCCGTAGACCAGGTATCGGTGAAACTTTGCGAGGGCACGATGCCATCGAAAATTCCCGGGAAGGCATTCGCCGCCTGCTGCAATTTAATGGAACCGCCAGATCCTCCCATACCAATGGTATAACGGATCGGACCGTAGGTTTCGACGATATGCTCCTTGGCCATCATCAGAGATTCCGCCTGAACCACCAAGTTGCAGTTTTTGTTGTTGTGTGACAAAGCCGTTTCCCAGGTCAGAAACCCTAGGCTCAACTCCGTTTCATCCAGAAACTGACCATCCGTTTCGGCTTCACCACGACGCGCACCACAGCCCGAGCCACCATGGTTTACCGTCTTCCCGTTCCATGCCTCCTGAGGGGCCCAGGGCTGCCAATCCTGCGAGGGGTCAAACAACACTGCGATTTGATACTGACCGCGATTTTGCACACCCTTCTCAACGCGCACGATAAACGGCACGGTCTTGCCCTGATCTGTCTTGGTGATACTGACATCATTGGGCGGATTCTCGGGGTCGTAGCTTTGCAATCCACCACCCAGCGTTGATTTGTAAAGGTATTCGTAGGTGATCGGGCGATTGCACTGTTCGTCCAAGGCGCCGTCCAAACAAGCCCAGGGTTGAATCTGTGGGCCGGAAAAGATGGGGCCGCCGATGGGATGATTGGTGATGGTGATCTGATCCTGACCACCATCAGGGTAGCGAGCAGAAAGTACGTTATCGCCAAGCGATAATCCTGTAACTAGGCCCATAAAACGGCTATTAGCGCGCACAGCAAAGGACGAACTAACGTCTGTTTCGTCTAAAAATACTTTCACGTCTTCAGCTTTAACGCCCTCGGGAATTTCCACTTCGACTAAGGCGTTGCCACCGCTGATCAAATCTGGGCGGTTAGATAAAACATGTATTCTGCCACTGGCCAATGGCTCGTCAGGACCAGTGGTGTCCGAGGCGGTAGCCGCAGGACTGCTGGATGAGCTCCCCGAGTCAAAGCACCCAACAAGAAGCATCGATATAAAAATCGCTACAGGACTATAGATCAAGGACCCTCTAAGTTTTTTTGTCATACCCATATCCTCCATCTACAGTCTTATCAGGAACAACTTCTTTTCCTAAAAAATCAATGTAACGAACAGCTTAATAATTCCAAGTAAATTGCGCGTAGTACGTACGACCTGGCTCCGAGTAAACAATTCGTTCTGTTCCGTCGAAGGTCTTTTTGCTGAATACCACTTCGTCGGTCAGATTAAGACCGGTAACCCTGAACGACCAACCCTGGGACGGATTACCAAGACCAATATGCGCACGATAGCGATAAAATGATTCTTGTAATGTTTCCTTGCCCAGATCAGGCGCACCAAAATACTCGCTCTTATACTCAACAGTTGCTCCCGCAAGCCCTTCAAGACCTTCAAGCGCGCTCCACCAATTACCTAATTGATAGTTAGCTTGCAAAGATAGGGTGGTATTCCATTTGGACGATGAGGGGAAAGGCTCGCCTGAAAGATCGCAGTAGCCTGTCTCTGGGTCTTGCTCTCCAGATTCACGACGTTCAGGCGAGCAGGTGCCATTCTCATACGAGACCAGTTCCGTATCGTTATAACCAACAGCACCGATCACCGTCAGCCAGTCATTAGCCAGCCAAGTAAGGTCCAATTCCCCGCCTTGCGCGGTTGCTTCTGCAGCATTCCGCACCTCAGTGTAAGTTGAGAGGGTGTTACCGACACCTGTGAGGTTGGATCCAATTAATGGCAATGACGCCGCTGGAGACTTACCTAGCACCGCAACCAGAACCTGAAACTCCTTCGCTTCCATATGGTACAGCGATAGATTGAGTTGCATGGCGCGGTCAAGCAGATACATTTTCGCGTCAATGCCCCACTCATCTGTGTACTCTGCGCCGAATTGCAAACTACCAGTGCCCTCTCTGAATTCCGACGGCTCTTCAGGGTTGCCAAAAACTTGCAACGCGTTGAATCCCCCACCTTTGTAGCCTCGCGTCCAATGTGCGAAGAAATTCAGGTCTTCAGTCGGGCTGTAGCCAACACTGATTTTAGGCTGGATGTTTGACTCACTTCGACTGCGTTCCGCGGTAAATCCTCTATCACCACGCGAATCAAACAGTATGGAGGGCTGGGCATAGCTTGTTTTCCAGCGCCCATCCTTTTCCTCTTCTGAATAGCGAGCAGCCAGTTCTATTTTCCACTCCTCATCAATGAACCAACGAGCTGATGCGAACAAGGCCTGAGTATCGACATCTTGGAAAAATTCAGCCGTAACGGAATCTTCACTAGTGTCACCAGAATTAGCTATCACAAGATCAACAGCCGCCGGTGGAATAGGGACACCGGCTCCACCAGCAACTAGCGCCGCAACCTGCGCTAGATCAAAATTTAGGTGACCGTATATATCATTCTTCTGGTTCTGGTAGAACGCGCCAACTAGGAATTCACTCGAGCCAAGATCTGCGCCGAACAGTTCCTCAATACCGAAAAAACCGGAAAACGCTGGCGAAAGAGTTCTGATCTCAAATGAAGTAAACTCTGAATCTTCCTTACTTATCGCGCGGCCATAGTCTACTGGCGAAGCAAAAACAACAACTTCAGCATCGCCCGTCAAATCCCCTGCTGCCGCGACAAGTGTTGTATCCCAGCCAGCAAGAGACCATGTCCAATCTAATTGAATTTTTTCGGACGAATTATCCCCACCATTCGGACCCGCTACAGAGTTTTTATAATTGCCTTCTTTAAAATCGGCATTAGGGTCGTATTCTCGATAGTAAGCAACTTCCTGACTATCTTCGTCTTTTACGCTTTCAGCAGTTGAACCGACAAACGAAAAGTCCGCCTTTTCATAGCTCAACTTTAATTGGGTTCCGAATACATCAACGAAATCAAGTTTCACACGGTATGACTGGCGATCTCGCCCACCACCATGTGGAGGAGCCGTAGGGTCTACTTCTGCGGTGGTATTCTCTACATATCCTTGCCGGTCTTCATACAAGCCAGCGACGCGAAAATTCAAAAAGTCCGCAATAATCGGCCCACCTACACCAAGCTCGTAACGCTCACGCTCCGGATCCGGGGAGTACTGGGAATCAAAATCCACAGTAAATTCATCGGTAGGATCTTTGGTTACAACACTGACAACGCCTGCAGTGGTATTCTTTCCGAAAGTTGTGCCCTGGGGGCCTCGCAGAACTTCCAAGCGCTGTAAGTCCATAAGTCCGGCTGAAAAATAGAGCGTGCGGGTAAAAGCCACACCATCGATAGCAATACCGCAGGGCGGCTCGAAGGCCGGGTTTCCACTATCGACAGTAAAGCCGCGGCACTGGGGCGTAGACCCTCGCGGCTCTTCGTTCAAGGAAAAATTCGGAGTAAACAAAAGCGCGTCAGCTATATCAGTCACGCCTTGATCTTTCATAAAGTCGTCAGTCAAAACGGACATTGAAATTGGTACATCCTGAGAGACTTCCTCACGCTTTTGTGCGCTAACCATTACCTCTTCGATAACCCTGACACGCTTCGTTCCTTGCTCATCCGAGCCTTGAGCCAAGACCGTTTGCCCGGCAGCCAGCATCGCGCAAAATCCAATCGCCGCACTATTACCGAGTCTGTTGTTATAAGACATACATCCCTCAAAAACTGATATGCAACTGAACTTCACGCGCCAACACGAAGACACATCGGAAGCTCGAACTCTTTGCCGAAAGTCGCTACTCGACTAACGCTATAACGATCAACACGATCAACACGATCGTGATCTTTTGTGATTATATTTGACTCTTGCGGGGGCAGCAATGATATTTTACTAATGGCACTGAACGCGACCGCGCACGTCAGCGCTCACCTGATGCGTATTATATTGTTTTTAAAGGATATAAATGAGCTATTTGACTGCCGCTCAATTTTATTTAACGCCCCTATCTCTCGCAAAAAACTCCATTCGCACCTCCTAAGTAAATCCAGAGTAAGCCAGAGATATGCCGCATACAGCCCCAAAAGAGATCGGATGCGACCTTTCTTGGTGATCGTTATTGATTGTTTGTGATATTTGATGCAGAATGAACGCAATAACTAACCTAATTCACTTGGGGATTTCATGAGCCTCCGATTAGAAAATCGCTGGGACGACCAGCATGCCGACACCCTCAGCGAACCGGAACTGCTTCAATACCGCTCCAACCTGCTGGGCGCCGACCTCCGCATTACCAACTACGGCGGCGGCAATACCTCCGCCAAAATCAATCAAAACGACCCGCTGACCGGTGAGACCGAACAAGTGTTGTGGGTCAAAGGCTCCGGCGGTGATTTGGGCTCCATTGGCTTGGATGGCTTCGCAACGCTCTATATGAAGAAGTTGCACCAGATTAAAAGCCTCTATCGTGGACTGGAGTTTGAAGACGAGATGGTCGGCTACCTGCCCCATTGCACCTTCAACCTGAACCCCCGCGCGGCGTCCATTGATACGCCTCTGCATGCTTTTATTCCGCACGCTCACGTTGATCACATGCACCCAGATGCGGTGATTGCCATTGCCAGTACCGTAAACAGCAAAGAGCTGACACAAACGGTGTGGGGCGGCGACATGGGTTGGTTGCCCTGGCAGCGCCCCGGTTTTGATCTGGGCCTGAAGCTGGAGCAACTGGCGACAGAGCAGCCGCAACTGAAAGGCATTATTCTAGAAGGCCACGGCTTGTTTACCTGGGGTGATACCTCCAAATCCTGCTACGAGAATACGCTGGATATTCTGCAGCGTGCAGCGGATTGGCTGGCCGAGAACAATACCAAACCCGCTTTCGGCGGGGCGCGTTTCGAAGAGCCACTGGCGACGGAAAAGCGACGCGAGATCGCTGCAGAGCTGATGCCCGTTCTGCGCGGAAAGATTACCGGCAACCAGTACAAGCTCGGTCATTTTGACGATTCAGAAGCTCTGCTGCAATTTGTAAACAGCGAAGAGCTGAAACCACTGGCAGCATTGGGCACCTCCTGCCCGGATCATTTCTTGCGTACCAAGATTTGCCCGCTAGTGGTGGACTTTGACCCAGTTGCCGATGATATAGAAGCAGAACTTCTGCGCTGCATTAGCGCTCTCGATCAGCAACTCGAAGACTATCGCGCGATGTACGCCGCTTATTATGAGCGCTGCAAGCACGACAATAGCCCCGCCATGCGTGATCCCAATGCGGTGGTTTACCTGATTCCGGGCGTCGGCATGATTACCTTCGCCAAAGACAAGGCCACCGCACGCATCGCTGGCGAATTCTATATCAACGCCGTTAACGTAATGCGCGATGCCAATGGCGTAAGCCAGTATAAGGCCCTACCCGAGCAGGAAGCCTTTGATATCGAATACTGGCTGCTTGAAGAAGCCAAACTGCAGCGGATGCCCAAACCGAAATCCCTGGCGGGTCGGATTGCCTTTATTACCGGCGGTGCGGGTGGTATAGGCAAAGCCACGGCACGTCGTCTGGCCCGCGAAGGTGCCTGTGTGATGCTGGCGGATATCGATGCGGAATCGCTGGAAACGGCGGTTACCGAACTAAGCAAAGAATTCAGCAAGGATGTGGTTGCCGGTACGCTGTGCAACGTCACCGACGAAGCCGCTGTCATCACAGCCTTTAAAGAGACGGCGGTCACCTTTGGTGGTCTAGACATTCTTGTTTCCAACGCCGGAATCGCCAGCTCGGCGCCGCTGGATGAAACCAGCCTGGATATGTGGAACCGGAATATCAATATTCTGGCGACGGGTTACTTCCTGGTCAGCCGTGAAGGCTTCTCGCTGATGAAGCAACAGAATATCGGCGGCTCCATGATCTTTATCGCTTCCAAAAACGGTCTGGTCGCCAGTGCCAATGCCGCCGCCTACTGCACCGCCAAGGCGGCGGAAATCCAGCTGGCGCGCAGCGTCGCGCTGGAAGGCGCCCCGCTGGGCATCCGCTGTAACACTGTGAACCCTGATGCGGTACTGCGCGGCTCCAAGATCTGGACCGGCAAGTGGAAGGAAGAGCGCGCCGCTGCCTACAATATGGATGAGAACGAACTGGAAGAGCACTACCGTAACCGCTCCATGCTCAAGCGCAACGTGTTCCCGGAAGATATTGCCGAGGGCGTGTACTTCTTTGCCAACGAAGAATCCTCTGCCAAATCCACTGGCAATATTTTGAATGTAGACGCGGGCCATGCGCCTTCGTTTACTCGCTGATTCCTTTAAGGAAAAAGAGACAACGATAATGACTCAATCTCCCTTTACACCCGATTTTATCGCCAGTCAGAACAGCGCGCTGGAAGCGGATATCAAAGCCGACTACGACGCGCTGGGTGCCACACTGGCCCGTCGCAACATCGATATCAACGCCATTAAAGAAAAGGCGAAGGCCTTCGCCGTAGCCGTACCCAGCTGGGGTGTGGGTACCGGCGGCACCCGCTTTGCCCGTTTCCCTGGCATTGCGGAACCGCGCAACATCTTTGAAAAGCTCGAAGACTGCGCCGTCATCAATCAACTCGGTCAGGCAACCCCGTCGGTATCGCCCCACTTTCCCTGGGATGCGATGGACGATATGGCCGCGGTACGCGATTACGCCACCAACCTCGGTCTGAGCTGGGACGCGATCAACTCCAACACTTTTCAGGATCAGCTGGATCAGGAGCTGAGCTACAAGTTCGGCAGCCTGACTCATACCGATGCTGCAGTACGTGAGCAGGCCATTGCTCACAATCTGCAATGCATCGAATGGGGCAAGACGCTGGGCAGCAAGGCGCTGACTGTATGGGTGGGCGACGGTTCCAACTTCCCCGGCCAGCAGCATTTCTCCCGTTCCCTCCAGCGCTATTTGGATAGCGGCCGCGAGATCTACAAGCACCTGCCCGATGATTGGAACATGTTTATCGAGCACAAAATGTTCGAGCCTGCGTTTTACTCCACCGTGATTCAGGATTGGGGCACCAACGTGCTGTGTGCGATGGAGCTGGGTGAGAAAGCCAAATCACTGGTCGACCTTGGCCACCACGCGCCAAATGTGAATATCGAAATGATCGTGTCGCGCCTGATTCAATTCAAGAAACTGGCGGGTTTCCACTTTAACGACAGCAAATACGGCGATGATGATCTGGACAGCGGTTCGATCAATCCCTATCAGCAATTCCTGATTTTCAACGAGCTGGTAGATGCAGAGGTCAATAAAGTAGACGGCTTTGACCCTGCCTATATGCTGGATCAGTCCCACAACGTGACTGATCCCATTGAAAGTCTGATCAACTCCGCCGAATCCGTGCAGCGCAGCTTTGTGCAGGCCCTGCTGGTGGACCGACCTGCTCTCTATGGCTATCAGGAAGGCAACGATGCGCTGATGGCAAGCAACACCCTGAAGCAGGCTTACCACACGGATGTAGCCCCGATTCTAGCGATGGCCCGCATGGAAAAAGGCGGCGCGATTGATCCGATCCGCTGCTACCGCGCGGCCGAATACAAGCAAGGCTTGGTTGAGGCGCGTCCGGCGGCCAAAGGTGGCGGCTCGGGTATCGTCTGATGATTACCGTCTCGGCGCTCACTCATCGCCGAGGTTGTATGCACACCCTTCCAGGTTGTGCGCTCGTTGGCTATTCCTGTCATGTCAACGAATACTTTGCGCTGACCTCGGTCGGCGCTTTTTTTATTCTGTGAATCGGCTGCCAGAGAGCTGGTTTGCAATGTTATAAATGAACGCTATGGAATTTTCAAAGCCAAATATTGGACTCTATGTCACCTGCCCCGTCGACTTGATGCGTCCGGAGGTGGGTTTTGCCAGTGTAAAACTTCTGGAACAGGCCGGTTGCAAGGTTTCCGTACCCCCCCAGGGATGTTGTGGTCAGATCGCCTACAACAAT
>JBFKDP010000075.1:0-14282 GCA_041619575.1 Litorivivens sp. | reverse complement strand
GCTCTAACTCCGCATCGCCAACAGAGGAGTTCGCGTATTTTCTGTCCGCTGTAGTAAACATATACTTTGCTTCTACGCCCCACTGGCTCGAGAGTGCCTTCTCCAACCCGATAGCCACAGTCGCAGAGTTATCAAGATCACGCTCACCATCAAACCCTTGATACCCAATCGCCGGATTCAAGCGCCATTGCCCCTCAGCCAGAACGGGTGCTGCTGCGATCGTCGCAACGGCAGCCACCGCAATTCCGTTTAACATTTTCTTCATTGTAAATCCCCCGCAGTACTCATCATTTTTGTTGATTGATAATGCTCTTCGCCAATCACCGAAACAGCAAATTAATCTCGCGCCGAGCATAGCATTTATTGTTAGCCTGTAGATATAACCGAAATTTGCAATTATTGCCAGTTTATAAGAGCTTACATACGAATCAGCCCTCGAGCCCGGCGTTATCGCCCCCAGCAGTTACCAACCCATAACCTGCTTAACAAAGGGCTTGGTCAAACTGCGCTTATGCAGGAGGGATTCACGGTCCAGCCGATCAAGGCAGTCAAACAGCGCCGCCAGCGTCCTAGGAGCCCGGTGATATAGATATTCGACGACCTCCTGGGCGAGCTCCATACCGAGACACTCGGCCCGGAACCGCAAGGCAGCCATTTTTTCTTCGTCCTGCAAACCGCGGAGCTGGTAGACGCTGAAGCTGTTTACACGCGACTGCAAATCCGGTAGGGACAGCGCCAAAGTCGCCGCGGGACGAGCCGCTGCGACAAGCATGGCGCTCCCGCTGAGCAGCATGCGGTTATAGGCGTGAAAAAGGGTCTCTTCCCAGTCACGATTGTCGACGACTTCGTCCAGGTCATCGATACACAATAAATCCAGCTGCTCCACGCCCGCCAGCATTTCCTGGGCGGGGAAGTCGAGCAGATCTTTCATCGGCAGGTAGGCTGCGCTTAGCCCCACCTCGGAGGCCGCATGACAACTTGCCTGCAAGAGATGACTACGCCCGCTTTCCGGCGCCCCGTGCACGTAAACCCACTGCTCCCCATCGCCAACGGCCTGTAGCTTGAGTTGATTCACCAACAGTCGATTGGGCGCCAGGGCAAAAAAGTTGGCGAAACGAAGCGTCTTATCCGGCCCCAGCCCCAGCGGAATCTGTTCACTCATCACTGGTTTCCACTGTGGCGTTGGCGCCGTAAAAATCACTACCTAGGTAGCTGTCGTGGACATGGCGCACCATCACCATAATGACGGCAGCCGCAGGGAGCGCCAGAAGTATGCCAACAAAGCCAAACAGCTGAGCACCCGCAAGCAGGGCAAAAATCACGGCTACCGGGTGCAGGCCGATACGATCGCCCACCAGTTGCGGTGTAAGCACCATACCTTCCAGCAGTTGACCAATACCGAAAACGATCGCCACCTGCAGCAAGATCCAGATGTCGTGAAACTGGAACCAGGCCGCCAACGTTGCGGCGAAGATGCCAACGATAAACCCCATATAGGGCACAATACTGGCCAGGCCCGCGAGCAAGCCCAGCACCAGTGCGAGCTCCAGGCCCACCACCCAAAGCCCCAGTGTATAGATGAGCGCCAGCGCTGCCATCACCAGCAGCTGTCCGCGAATAAAAGCCCCAAGGATGCTGTCACATTCGCGCGCAATCAGACTGGCTCGCCCCTCAATGCTGCGCGGCAGCAAGTCCTGTATTTTCGCAATCAGAATATCCCAGTCACGCAGTAAGTAAAAAGTCACCACCGGGATCAGTACCAGCGTGCTGAACCAACCCATAATGGCCAGACTGGAACCGCTGACACGCCCCCACACAGTAAGCAGCAGATTACCCACTGAACCAATGTTGCGCCCCAAAGCCTGACCGGCCTCGGCAAGCGACTGCCCTTCACCAAGCTGGGCACGAATCTGTGGCAGCACATTGACCTGAATCCACTGCATCAAAGCCTGCAAGCGCACTCCCAACAGCTGCAGCTGGTCGATTAATAATGGCAGGGTTAACAGCAAGGTGATCACTGCAGACAGCGTGAGTACGGTAAAGACGATGCAAACCGCTAGCGTTCGACTCATGCGACGCGCTTCGAGTCGATCAACCAGCGGATCACCCAGATAGGCCAGCAGGGCGCCAACCAGAAAGGGCGCCAGAATGGGTTTTAACAAATGGATGAGCACGGCCGCGGCGACCAGCGCTACCAAAATGACCAGCGCACGCCGGTTACTCATTACAGATTCTGCCACCGGTAGTAGCCGTAAATCTGCTCGGCGGGAATATTCGATTCGGCAAAGGCCATGTCGGGCATGTCATCTTCCAGGATCTTCTTATCCAGCAGGAAAAACTGCTGCGCTTTCTCCATCGCTCCCTCGAGATGAAGTTGTATCACCAACTGTGAGCCGGCAATCCAGACCGGGTTCGCATGCTCGATCACTACAACGCTTTCGAGGTAGGTCAATAATCGCGCGTAGTCTCTGAAGCCCTCGACACCACTCACAACAATATTGGCACTGCGCGCCTCCTGACCGGAACGCACCACAGCATATTTTTCAGCCAAAGCATCCGCGATCCCATTCACCGCAGGCGTCAGGACCGCCTGCAGATCAGCCGACTGAGTATCTATCAGGTTTTCATCCGACGCATCCAAATGCGCCAAATTGGCAATCCAGCCTGTTGAAAGCCGGGTCAGACGGCCCGTCAAAATATGAGCAGCCCGATAACGTTCTGCGGCGCTGCGCACTGCGGCGAGATCCATCGCCCACACTTGGCCTGTGGTCAACACCAGCCTGTCATCGATGTCCAATACGGGGAATACCAACGGCAGTCCACGCCGGTCAGCGGCTTCGCGCAGCGTGGCGACAATCTCAGGGTAATCTATTTCGTTGACAAACTGGCGCCCACTGACATCATCTATCGCGAGCCAAGCTAGGGTTCTCGGGCGGTTTTTGTCCCACACAGGCAGCCCCGACTGACTGAGGAGGCGATTGACCTCAACCTCACTGAAGCTGAGGTCAACCAAAAGCGACTGGCGACCATCTTCAATCACGGTATCGTAGCGGTACTGACGCAAGAGGCTGTGCGCATCACGCATAGCAGACTGCAGCGTTGAGCCCTGCGCCACGTCAGCGCGACCACTGACCCTGACCAGCACATCAGCCAGCCCTTGCGAGGCCGCGCGCTTCAGTGCGGATTCACTGCGCTCGGCGACCGGCACGCGGGCATCGTAGAGGGTGTTAACCACTTCTGCCTGCGCCACATGCGCAAAACAGAGCAGAAGTATCGCGAAGTATTTCATAAACTTCCAGCAAACCAGCAAGATAGCTCATTGTAGCAAGGCCGCGCTCACGATACAGCTGTCACTCGCGCTATTTGCGGCCGAATGAGCGAACACGCCCCACCGAGCCCGAGAATGGCGCTGAGCCGCTACCGCTAGCGCCGTTTGACACTCAGGACCGCTATCCAGAAACTCCCCTGAGGTACTATCGAATTGGCCTCAGTTACCCTAAAATAGCCCGCCTCTGACTATGGTGTTACTGATGACCGATTCTTCTCCCTCCCTAAGCTACAAAGATGCCGGCGTCGATATCGATGCGGGCGATGCGCTGGTTGAGCGTATCAAACACGTCGCCAAGAAAACCCGTCGCTCGGAAGTCATGTCCGGACTGGGCGGTTTCGGTGCACTCTGCCAGATTCCAAGCGGCTACAAAGAGCCCGTTTTAGTATCGGGCACCGACGGCGTTGGCACCAAACTGCGCCTGGCGATGGATATGGGCAAACACGACACCATCGGCATAGATTTGGTCGCCATGTGCGTGAACGACCTGCTGGTGACCGGTGCCGAACCCCTGTTTTTCCTAGACTACTACGCGACAGGCGCTCTTAATGTTGATGTAGCCGCCAGCGTTGTGGAAGGCATCGGCGTAGGTTGCGAGCAATCAGGCTGCGCATTGGTTGGCGGTGAAACCGCCGAAATGCCTGGCATGTATGAAGGCGAAGACTATGACCTGGCGGGCTTTTGCGTCGGCGTAGTCGAAAAATCCTCCATTATTGATGGCTTTTCCGCGCGCGTCGGCGACCAGCTGATCGGCATCCGCTCCTCGGGGCCCCACTCCAATGGCTATTCGCTGATTCGCAAAATCATTGAGGTTAGCGGCGCAGACCTGACTCAGGCCTTTGGCGACAGCACCCTTGGCGAAACGCTGCTGGCGCCGACCCGCATCTACGCGCGCCAGATACTCCGCCTGATAAAGGAATACCCTATCAAGGCCATGGCGCATATCACTGGTGGCGGCATTCTCGAGAATGTGCCGCGCGTATTGCCCAAAGGTACCATTGCCGCCATTGATGTCGGCAGCTGGCAGCGCCCGCCGATATTCGACTGGTTGCAAAAGGCAGGAAACGTCAAGCCCCACGAAATGTACCGGACATTCAACTGTGGAATCGGTTTTGTCCTCTGCGTTGCACCGGAACACACCGAAGCAGTGCTCGACATGCTCAAACAACAGGGTGAAGAGGCCTCTGTCATAGGTGAAATCCAGGCATCGGAAGACGACGTCAGTCGAGTTGAGCTGCAGGGCCTGTAAATGCCCTGTCGCACAGTCATCCTGATATCGGGCGGCGGCTCGAACCTTCAGGCTTTTATCGACGCCTGCGCCAATCGCACCTTGCAGGCCAATATCTGCGCGGTGATCAGCAACCGCCCGCAAGCGGGTGGCCTCGACAAAGCCAAACAAGCCAGCATTGAAGCCAAGGCGCTGGATCATCGCAGTTTCAACTCACGCGACGATTTCGATCGCGCCCTCCAGGCCCTCATTGACAGCTATCAACCCGACCTGGTCATTCTCGCCGGGTTTATGCGCATTCTTGGCGGCGACTTCGTCCGGCACTTTCGCGGCCGGCTGCTGAATATTCACCCTTCACTCCTGCCAAAATACCCTGGCCTGCATACCCACCGCCGCGCCATTGAGGCTGGTGATCAAGAAGCCGGGGCCACTGTGCATTTTGTGACCGAAGAACTGGACGGCGGTCCGCCCATTCTTCAGGCTAGGGTGCCGGTACTCAAAGGCGATACTCCGGAACTTCTCGCCAGCCGGGTACTCGAACAGGAACACCGCATCTACCCGATTGCAGCACAGTGGTTTGCGGAAAACAGACTCTCACTCAGGGGCAACCGGGCGGAACTCGATGGCAACCAGCTTCCCGTTACAGGCGTTCAGTTCCACGATACTGACTGCAGCACATAGATTCAGTGCAATACTACTCTTGCTCGCCGCGAGCAATGTCGCCACAGCCGGCGGCGAACCTCCGTTGGCGCAGGGCGACATCCTCAAGCCCTACCATGCAACCTATCGCATCAGCAAAGACGGCATGGTCGCCGAAGTGAAGCGCGTACTGGAGCAAGTAGCCGACGGGCGCTGGAAGTTGGCGGATTCCGCCCGTATTCTATTTTTCAGTTTGGAAGAAGCGGTTGAAGTTGAGCTTCGGGGTCGCCAGATCACCCCAGCTCACTATCGCTACCGCCAGGGGCCTGGCAAGCGCAAGAACCAGGATATCTACTACGACTGGAGCGCTCAGGTAGCGAAGGTAGAACTGGATGACAAAACCCGGCAGGTTCCGCTCAATGAAACTTACTACGACCGTCTGAGCTTGCAGCTACAGCTGCGTCTGGATCTGCTTGCCGGTAAACTTGAGAGCCCCCGGAGCTATCGCATCATCGATCGCGGTCGCATCAAACACTACCGCATTGAAAGGCATGGCGAGGAAACCCTGCAGCTGGGCAAACGGCAGATTCATGCCGTGAAACTGCGCCAGCATTCACCGGGCAAGGCCAAGGAAACTTTTATCTGGGTCGCACCGGATCTGGACTACCTGATAGTCAAAATTGTCCACGAGGACGATGACGAACGCTACGAAATGCGCCTGGAATCTGCCAGCCTCGCCTCCTCATAAGCATTCAATCAGAGCGATCAGGTCTTAGGCAGTGTCACTCCCCGCTGACCCTGATATTTGCCACCGCGATCTTTGTAGCTGACTTCACAGATTTCATCTGACTCGAAAAACAACATCTGCGCTACACCCTCATTGGCATAGATTTTCGCTGGCAGGGTCGTGGTATTGGAAAATTCCAGTGTCACATGCCCTTCCCACTCTGGTTCCAGCGGTGTCACGTTAACGATAATGCCGCAGCGTGCGTAGGTCGATTTGCCCAGACAAACAGTCAGCACATTGCGCGGAATGCGGAAATATTCCACGGTTCTGGCCAGCGCAAATGAGTTGGGAGGAATGATGCAGTATTCGCCCTTAATATCGACAAAACTTTTTTCATCAAATTTCTTCGGATCGACTGTCGCCGAGTGGATGTTGGTGAAGACCTTGAACTCATCCGAGCAACGAACGTCGTACCCATAGCTCGACGTCCCATAGGAAATAATCTTGCCACTCTCGTTTTCCCTGACCTGACCCGGCTCAAAGGGTTCGATCATGCCGTCGCTTTCCGCCATCCGGCGAATCCATTTGTCTGCTTTAATACTCATGGCCGTTAATGCCCTTTTCTAATCGTATAGGTCTACAGAGAATCTGCCCCACGCACACAGAGCAGCGTCCCGGCGTGCGCTTTTTCTAACGCGCGCTAATCATTCTTGATCACAATATTCGGAAATGTGGCGCCACCGCTATGACGCCGTGCCAGCTCACCCGCAAGGCGCAGTGCAATTTCGCGATACATCTGGGAAGCCGACGATTGCGGATCTTCCGCTACAACCGGCAAACCGCGGTCAGCCTGCTCGCGAATCTGCAGCGTCAAAGGCAGCGAGCCCAGCATGGGCACTTTGTAGTCAGCTGCAATTTTATCGCCGCCACCCTCGCCAAAAAGATGCTCGTGATGACCGCATTCGCTGCACACATGCACCGCCATATTTTCCACTATACCCAGCACGGGAACATCAACCTTGTGAAACATTTCGATACCCTTGCGAGCGTCCAGCAAGGCAATATCCTGCGGCGTTGTCACAATAACCGAGCCGCTTACCGGTACCTTTTGCGAGAGTGTCAGCTGGATGTCGCCCGTGCCAGGCGGCATATCAATCACCAGATAGTCCAACTCATCCCAGTAGGTCTGGTTTAGCAACTGCTGCAGGGCGCCACTGACCATCGGTCCACGCCAGACCATCGGCGTCTTTTCCGTCACCAGATAGCCCATCGACATGGTCTGAATACCGTGGGCCACAATAGGCTTCAGATACTGAGTGCCGTACTGCTCAGGGCGCTGCCCCTCCTTAACACCCAACATAAGCTGTTGGCTCGGACCGTAGATATCCGCATCCAGCAGACCGACGCTGGCCCCTTCGGAAGCCAGTGCCAAAGCCAGGTTAACCGAGGTTGTGGACTTGCCCACCCCACCTTTGCCGGAGGCTACAGCAATTATATTCTTTACCCGGGCGAGGTTTTGGGTTTCGCCTTGGGTCGGCGCAGTGTCAATCTCGCACTGCAGATTTACGCGGTTACTCGATTGGCCGGACGACTCGCGTAGCGCCTCAACCAGAACCTGCTCAAACAGAGGTGCTGAAAGTTTTACGGGAAAACGCAGAACGATGGTCGCCTCGGCTTTACCGTCGCCCACCTGCAGCTGGTCTACTCGCCCCAACAGATTCAGGGGCACGCCCAATACCGGAAGTACCTGCGACAAAAGTCGCTCACGCACTGTCTGCTCGAGATCTTTGGACATAAAAAGTACTGCACTTGATCAAAAAACGGGAGGCCGAGTATACGCGCTTGCCTATATCGGAACAACGCTGCAGCACCCTATTGAAACAAGGCCGCGACACCTATCTGAGCAAGGCTATGATGCTGTCGCAGCGCCACGATAAAAACACCGCGACACCCGCCGACCACATGAGTTTCAAGCCATCTGCGGATGCACTGAAGACATAAAAACGCTATAGTAACGCGCCTTTGGCGACGCGAGAGATGATCGCCTCTCAACCAATCCGAATTCAGGAAGAGCATGTCCAAACGACAGATACTGGTCACCAGCGCCCTACCCTATGCAAACGGCCCACTCCACCTCGGGCACCTGCTGGAAACCATTCAAACGGATATCTGGGTTCGCTTCCAGAAACTGCGCGGCCACGACTGCACCTACCTCTGTGCTGATGACGCCCATGGCACCGCCATTATGCTGACGGCTGAAAAGCTGGGCATCACGCCAGAAGAGCAAATCAAGCGCATCCAAGCCGACCACCAAAAGGATTTCGACGGTTTCCTGATTGGCTTTGATAACTATTACTCGACCCATTCCCCGGAGTGTGAACATTACGCCCAGGAAATCTATACGCGGCTGGAGGCCAACGGCCATATTGAAAAACGGGAAATTACCCAGCTATTTGACCCGGAGAAAGAACTTTTCCTGGCAGACCGCTATATCAAGGGCAGCTGCCCCAAGTGTAAAACCGACGACCAATACGGCGACAACTGCGAGGCCTGCGGCGCGACCTACACACCGGCCGACCTCATCAACCCACGCTCGGTCATTTCCGGCGCCACGCCCATCAAGAAGGCTTCCACCCATTACTTCTTCAAACTTGCTGAATTTACCGATTTCCTCAAGGACTGGACCCGCTCTGACCGACTCCAGCCCCAGATCGCCAACAAACTCGGCGAGTGGCTCGAAGCCGGGCTGAATTCCTGGGATATTTCCCGCGACGCGCCCTACTTCGGTTTCGAGATCCCCGGCGCGCCGGGTAAATACTTTTACGTCTGGCTCGATGCTCCGATAGGCTATATGGCCAGCTGCGCTAACTGGTGCGAGAAAAGTGGTCGCTCATTTGACGAGTTCTGGGCACCTGAGTCCACCGTTGAGCTATACCACTTTATTGGCAAGGACATTATCAATTTTCACGGCCTGTTCTGGCCTGCCATGCTTGACTCGGCCGGCTACCGCAAACCCAACTCGATTTATGTGCACGGCTTTTTGACCGTGAACGGCAAGAAAATGTCCAAATCCCGCGGCACCTTTATCAACGCGGGCACCTACCTGAAGCACCTGCAACCGGAATACCTGCGCTACTATTTCGCCGCCAAACTGTCCGGCGGTGTGGACGATATCGACCTGAGTCTTGAGGATTTTGTACAGCGGGTAAATTCCGACCTGGTGGGCAAGCTGATCAATATCGCCAGCCGCAGCGCGAAATTCATTCACAAGGGCAATCAGGGCGTGCTCAGCGATTCCCTGCATAAACCCGAACTATGGGATCTGGTCGTGGGCAAGTCTGCCGCCATCGCAGAGCTCTACGAACAGCGCGAATATTCCAGGGCCGTGCGCGAAATCATGGCTCTCGCCGACGCTACCAACGAGTATTTTGACGCCGAAGAACCTTGGAAAACCGCCAAAAACCCTGATACAGAAGGCGAAGCCGTCGCCGTCAGCTCCCAGTGCATCAACCTCTTCAAAGTGCTGATGAGCTACCTCAAGCCAGTGGTGCCTGCACTCGCGGAACAGACCGAAGCCTTTCTCAAGGCGCCGCTGGATTGGCCCGAGGAGTTTAGCCCACTGCTCAATCACTCTATCGAAAAATTCAAACCCATGATGAGCCGGGTTGATATGGAGACCGTCGACAAAATGCTGGCAGCCAGCAAGGAAGAGACGCCCACACAGCAAAAAACGCAGGCGAAGAAACCCGCCAAAGCGAAGACCGATGAGCCACCTGCCCAGATCGAGTTTGACGATTTCGCCAAAATCGACCTACGTATTGCCGAAATCGTCAACGCAGAATACGTCGAGGGCGCGGACAAGCTACTCAAACTGACACTCAACCTGGGCGATGACAGTCGCCAAGTCTTCGCCGGCATCCGCGAAGCTTACGAACCGACCCAGTTAATTGGCAAGCACACAGTCATGGTCGCCAATCTGGCACCGCGCAAAATGCGCTTCGGACTGTCGGAGGGCATGGTGCTGGCTGCCGGGCCGGGGGGCAAAGATATTTACCTGCTGGAACCTCATTCAGGGGCCAAGCCGGGCATGCGGGTGAAGTGATCACTGTCGACGGGCGACGGGCGCCCGAAAAGGTCACCCAAAAGGCCGATTTTGTCAGTTCTTTCAATGACTTTTAAATTGAACACTCGTTCGATTTAAAATATTATTACACCCGCTTATTTTTTGGGCACTTGCCCACTTTTTTCGGGCATTTGCCCGCCGCGCACACCGAGCAGCCTGTTGGAATCCAGCGATTCGCACCCGCGCCAGCAGCCTGCACGACCACGAACTCAGCCGTTGAGGCCTAGCACGATGTTGGCGGACTATTCTGTTTTATTGATCAGCGCCATTCTGGTCAATAACTTTGTACTGGTGCAGTTTCTGGGCCTGTGCCCCTTTATGGGTGTTTCCAATAAACTGGAAACCGCCATCGGCATGTCTAGCGCAACCACCTTTGTATTGACCTTGGCCTCAATCTGCAGCTGGCTCACCTACGAATGGCTGCTGGTGCCGCTGGGCTTAGAGTACCTGCGAACCATCTCCTTTATTCTTGTTATTGCCGTGGTTGTCCAGTTCACCGAAATGGTGGTGCGCAAAACCAGCCCACTGCTCTATAAAGTGCTGGGCGTCTTTCTTCCCCTGATCACCACCAACTGCGCTGTGCTGGGCGTCGCCCTGCTGAATATCAACAAAGAACACAATTTCGTGCAGTCAGCGCTTTATGGTTTTGGCGCCGCGGCCGGCTTTTCGCTGGTGCTGGTGCTATTCGCCGCCATGCGCGAGCGTCTGGCCGTTGCCGACGTGCCAAGCCCCTTTAAGGGACCAGCCATCGGCATGGTAACCGCCGGCCTGATGTCTCTGGCTTTTATGGGCTTCGCCGGGTTGGTATGACAATGATTGAAATGATCAGTCAACACCCCTTTCTCGCTGCGCTCGCTTCGCTGGCCATACTCGGGCTCGCGTTCGGCTCACTGCTGGGCTTTGCCGCAGTGAAATTCAAAACCGAAGGCGACCCCATCGCTGACCAAGTTGAGGCTCTGCTGCCCCAGACCCAATGCGGTCAGTGTGGCTACCCCGGCTGTCGCCCCTACGCCGAGGCGATTGCCGAGGGCGATGCCATCAACAAATGCCCCCCTGGCGGCGAAGCCACCATCAACGCGCTCGCTGACCTGCTGGATGTCGAGGCGTTGCCACTGGATGCTGAAGAAGCTTCCGTACCGTCGGTAGCCTATATCCGCGAGGAGGAGTGCATCGGCTGTACAAAATGCATTCAAGCTTGCCCGGTAGATGCCATCGTGGGTGCGGCAAAACATATGCATACCGTCGTCGCCAGCGAATGCACTGGCTGCGACCTGTGTGTTGAGCCATGCCCGGTAGACTGTATTGACATGATTCCCCTGCCCACCACTGTTCAGAACTGGAGTTGGGAATTACCCCCTCCGGCAGAAGAAGTGGCGAGCGAAGACCTGATTGCATCAGACCGCAACAGCCAGGATAGAGATCAGGCAGCATGAGAAAAATCTGGGATATTCACGGCGGCGTTCATCCGCCGGAAAACAAAGCACAATCACTGGAGCGCGGCATTGCCCAGGCCGGCATTCCACCGCAGCTGATTCACCCTCTTTCACAGCATATTGGCGCACCTGCGGTACCCGTGGTCGAAGTGGGTCAAACAGTGCTCAAGGGGCAGCTGATTGCTGATGCCAAAGGCTTTGTGAGCGTTCCTGTCCACGCCGGCAGCAGCGGTACTGTGATCGCTATCGAGGCCCGTGAAATTCCTCACCCTTCCGGACTCAGTGCCCCCTGCGTCGTCATTGAAACCGACGGTAAAGACGAGTGGATAGAACATCAGGGCGTCGACAACTACCAAGCTCTCGACAAGCCTGCCCTTATTGCAATGATCCGCAATGCTGGCATCGCCGGCATGGGTGGCGCGGGCTTTCCTTCGGCCGTCAAACTGAGCACACGCGACGACGCCAAGATCGATACACTCATTATCAATGGCACCGAGTGTGAGCCCTATATCACGGCCGACGATATCCTGATGCGCGAGCGCGCTGATCAAATCATCGCCGGTGTCAAAGTCTTACAGCACCTGATCCAACCCGCTCAACAGACGCTGATCGGTGTGGAAGATAACAAACCGGAAGGTATTGCCGCATTGCGCGCCGCCGCCGAAGGCAGCTCCATTGAAGTTGTCGTCTTTCCGACCAAGTATCCGTCTGGCGGCGAGAAGCAGCTGATTCAAATCCTTACCGGCCGCGAAGTCCCCTCCGGTGGATTACCAGCCGACGTCGGAATCGTCTGTCAAAATATTGGTACCTGTGTCGCCATTCATCGCGCGGTTTCATACGGCGAGCCTTTGATTTCGCGGATTACGACCGTTACCGGAGACGCCTGCGAAGCGCCCGGCAATTTTGAGGTACTGCTCGGTACACCCGTTGAATATCTCCTGTCTCTGGGTGGTTTTCGGCGAGAGCAGTGTATTCGCCTGGTCATGGGTGGCCCAATGATGGGATTCACGTTGAAAGACACCAGTGTGCCCGTGGTGAAAACCACCAACTGTCTGCTAGCGCCAACCAAACAGGAATTGCCACCACCGCCGCCGGCACAGGCCTGTATTCGCTGCGGCATGTGCGCCGAAGCTTGCCCGGTCTCGCTGCTGCCTCAGCAGATGTACTGGTTCGCACGCGGGAAGGAATACGAAAAACTCGAAGACCACAACCTGTTCGACTGTATTGAATGCGGCGCCTGTTCCTACGCCTGCCCAAGTAACATTCCGCTCGTTCAGTACTATCGCGCCTCCAAAGCCGAAATCCGTAAGCAGCAGCAGGAAAAGGTTAAATCCGAACACGCCAAGGCCCGCTTTGAAGCGCGCAAAGAAAGAATAGAGCGCGAAGAGGCCGAGAAGGAAGCGCGCCGCAAGGCGCGCCAGGAAGCCGCCCGCAAAAAAGCCCAAGCCGGTGCGGATCCTGTTGCTGCAGCTCAAAAGAAGGCCGCAGAACAGAGCCAGGACCCCGCCCAGGCGGCGATTGAAAAAGCCATGGCTAAACGCGGCGGCGAAGCCGCTCCGGAAAGCGCAGAAGAAACCCGGAGGCGTCTTGAAAAGGCTGTCGCTACCGCGGAAAAGCGTCTGGACAGCGCCAGCGCCAAACTGAAAGAAGCCCAGGCTAATGAAGCGGCCAATCTCGGCGCTCTGCAAACAGCCTTCGAGCGCATGAGTGATAAACTTCAGCAGGCACGTGACGAATTGGCTCGGCACAGCCAAGCAAATTCTGACGATCCCGCTCAAGCCGCTATTGCCCGGGCTCAGGCTGCTCGCACCAAAGCAGCGGAGCTCTCACCTCTGGAAAAGGCACAACAACTGGTTGCATCGCTGGAAAAACGCCTAGAAAAATCCGAACAAAAACTTGCCGAAGCCAAAAGTGCCTCCAGCGATACGGTGGATGTTCTCGAAAAATCGACGACAACACTAAAAGAAAAGCTCGATGCTGCCCGAGGTGAGTTGGCCCAATTATCAGATAGCCAGGCGCCCGCAGACGCTCCATCCGAAACAACGGACCCCGCTCAACTGGCCATTCAGAAGGCCATGGCCGCACGTGAAGCAGCCGCCAATCAAAGTCCGGAAGAGAAGGCACGTAAGGCACTGGAGTCACTTCAAGCTCGCGTCAACAAAACCCGCGACAAACTCGCCGAAGCTGAAGCCGAAAATTCAGATACCGTCGAGGTACTGCGCGACACACTCGCAAAACTCGAAGACAAGCTCGCCGCCGCGCGCGACAACGCGAACTGAGCAGGAAAACCGATGGCATTTTTAACCGTTAGCTCACCCCACGCACATGGCCCACTGGATACAGCCACGGTCATGCGCCTGGTATTAGCGTCTACCGTTCCGGGCGTCTTTGCACTGAGCTACTTCTTCGGTTTTGGCACGCTCATGAATATCCTCTGGGCTTCGATACTGGCGCTTACCATGGAAGCGGGCGTGTTGAAAATACGTAAACGCCCGATCGCTTTTTACCTGAACGACGGCAGCGCTCTGGTCACTGCCATTCTGCTAGGCATTGCCCTACCGCCAGCGTCGCCGTGGTGGCTGATCGCTGTCGGCATTCTGTTTGCCATCGTTTTTGCCAAACACCTCTATGGTGGTATGGGATACAACCCCTTCAATCCAGCAATGGTTGGCTACGTCGTATTGCTGATTTCATTTCCCGTACAGATGACCAGTTGGCTCGCACCGGCCGGCACCTTTGACGGTTCACTGCTCGGCCCCATCGACGCCTTCATGCGCTGCTTCAGTATCGGTCAGGTCGATGCT
>JBFKDP010000074.1:0-14349 GCA_041619575.1 Litorivivens sp. | reverse complement strand
CAGCGCATTTTCCACACGCATTAGTGGTGCGGTCAAAAACTTTGACGTAAGCGACTACATGGAAGCCAAAGAAGCCAAGCGCTTCGACCCCTTTATCCACTACGGAATGGCTGCAGCCATTCAGGCGTTGCAGTCCAGTGGTCTGCAGATTGATAAAAGCAATGCTGACCGGATTGGTGCGGCCATCGGTTCCGGTATTGGCGGCATCAACCTGATCGAAAAATCCCGCCATATTCTCGATACTTCCGGGCCACGCAAACTATCGCCCTTTACGGTCCCGGGTGCCATTATCAACATGCTGTCGGGCTTGTTATCGATTCGCTACGGTATGCGGGGGCCGAGTATCGCCATCACGACGGCCTGTACCACCGGGACACACAATATTGGTGTGGCTGCACGCATGATCAGTTACGGTGATGCAGACGCCATGGTGGTTGGCGGTGCCGAATTGGCAAGTTCGCCCGTCGGCCTGGGCGCCTTTGCTGCCGCGCGCGCCATGTCCACCCGCAATGACGACCCCGAGGCCGCATCGCGCCCGTGGGATCGCGACCGGGACGGGTTTGTTTTGAGTGATGGCGCGGGAATTCTTGTGCTCGAAGAGTACGAGTTTGCTAAAGCGCGCGGGGCAACCATTCACGCCGAGTTACTCGGTTTTGGGATGAGCTCTGATGCGTTTCATATGACTTCACCGCCTGAAGATGGCAATGGCGCAGCACGTGCGATGCAAGCAGCGCTGGAGGATGCCGACATTCCCGCGAGCGAGATTCAATATATTAATGCGCACGGCACCTCAACACCGGCCGGTGACATCGCTGAAGTGCGTGCTGTTAAATCTGTCTTCGGTGACGCAGTAAACAATATCGCGATGAGTTCAACCAAATCCATGCACGGCCACCTCTTGGGTGCTGCAGGTGCTGTTGAGGCAATTATTTCTGTGCTGGCGATTCGCGACCAGCTGGCACCACCGACGATTAATCTAGATAACCCTTCAGATGAGTGTGATCTGAACTTTGTCGCTCATTCGGCACAGGCGATGCCCATTGACAGAGTATTGTCCAATTCTTTTGGCTTTGGTGGCACTAACGGCAGCTTGCTGTTCGGCAAACTGACTTGATGGCCCAGACGCAGACAATCACTAGCTGGTGTAACGGCGTTCCGGACGCACGAGTTCCCGCGGATGACAGGGCCGGGACGCTGGGAGACGGCCTTTTTGAAACGGTGTTAGTACGTCATTCACAGGCAGTGTGGCTAGACGAGCATCTTTGCCGCCTTGGCCGCGGCTGCGCGAGTCTTGATCTGGAGTTTCCGGAAGAGTACTTAAGGCGCGAAATCGACGCCATGCTTTGCACGCATTCTACCCTCGATACCGGTATTTTGCGTGTTTCGCTCGGGCGAAAAAGCGGGGGCGGCCGAGGTTACGCCATTGCGAGTCGTGAATGCAATCGCGCGCTACAGCTGACGTCGGCTCATCAACCCAAGCGTGAATACTGGGACAGCGGAATAAGAGCCTACCTTTGTAAAACACGATTACCTGAGTGCGAAGCGATCGCCGGGCTTAAGCACAACAACCGCCTGCCTCATATTCTTGCGCGCGCAGAAAGACCTGTTGATGCCTTCCCCGAAGGTTTAATGCTCTCCCAAAGCGGCGCTGTCATAGAAGGTGTGAGCTCAAACGTGTTTATCGTGGTCGACGGTGTGCTGCAGACACCCGCGCTGGAGTTGGCGGGTGTGGCTGGTGTGGTGCGCGAAAAAATACTGGCCTTTGCAAGCGCGTCGGGAATCCCGTGCCATGTTCGTCACACCAGCCTGTCAGATGTTTATCGCGCCAGTGAGCTGTTTTTCTGTAACAGCCTCTTGGGTATTGTGCCTGCGCATTCGCTGGATTGCCTGCATTTTTCTGAAAGCGCAATAACGCGCCAAATACAAACTGAATTGGAATCGGTGTGGTATGCCTAACTGGGCAAAACGACTCTTTAGCGGACTTTTGCTCGCAGTAAGTTTGTGTTCGCTTGCCATCCTCTGGGGCGATAGCCTGCTGACGAAGGAACTGCGCTTGCCCACTGATGGTGTGGTGATTGAATTAAAACCGGGAACGGGTTTTTCCACCATGACGGCTGAGCTCGCGCGTGAACAGTGGATCGAATATCCACCTCAAGTTTTGAACCTTTATGCGCGATTGGTCGGTCAGGCCGCGTCAATTAAAGCCGGCGAGTATTTGCTGGCGGCGGGCATGAACAGCTATGACCTACTTGACCAAATGATAAATGGGGAAGTAGTGCGCTATCAGGTCACTCTCGTTGAAGGGCGCACTTTTCAAGAGCTGGCTGAACACTTAGCTGCGCAACCTGATTTGGAGCAGCGCTACGACAGCAGCAGGCCTTTGTGGGAGCAGTTGGGTATTACCAGTCCCATGAATGCTCACCCGGAAGGTTTGTTTTTCCCTGATACCTACAGCTTCGTCAAAGGGGCAAGTGACTTGAGTATATTCAAGCGCGCCTACCGGCGAATGCAATTGGTCATCGAGCGCGAATGGCCCAATCGCGCTGAAGGCCTGCCGCTTGCAAGTCCCTACGAGGCCTTGATTTTGGCGTCCATAGTCGAACGCGAGACGGGGCAACCCCATGAACGCAATCGCATTGCTGGCGTTTTTGTTTCGCGTCTACAGCAAAACATGCGGCTGCAGACGGATCCCACCGTCATTTATGGTCTGGCCGACGCAGAGAAACACAATCTGCGAAGCAGGCACCTGACCGATGACAGCAACGTGTACAATACCTATCGACACAAGGGGCTGCCACCAACGCCCATTGCGATGCCGGGGCTGGCTGCGATTCAGGCGGCTCTGCATCCATTGCAAGACGGCGCATTGTATTTTGTCGCGCGCGGCGACGGAAGCCATTATTTTTCGGAAACTTTTGAAGAGCATCAACGAGCGGTCAAGGATTACCAGTTGCGGCGCCGCAAGGACTATCATTCGTCGCCACGTCCTCCACAGCCCTCGCAGGAGCAGTAAGCCCATGTCAAAGCCCGTGCAGCGCGGCAAATTTATCAGCTTGGAGGGAACGGAAGGCGTCGGTAAGTCGACCAATCTGGCTGCTATGCTTGACTGTCTTGACCGCCACAATATTGCTTATATACAGACCCGTGAACCGGGCGGTACCCCGCTGGCCGAAGAGTTGCGCGAACTGTTGCTGGCGCCGCGCGAAGAAGCAGTTGCGCCTGCAGCCGAGTTGCTTATGGTATTTGCGGCCCGAGCGCAGCACCTCGAGACCTTGATTAAACCTGCTCTCGATGACGGACTTTGGGTGGTCAGCGACCGTTTCACCGATGCCACCTTTGCCTATCAGGGTGGCGGGCGGGGGCTGTCAATGGAAATGATCGCAGCGCTTGAGACAATGATTCAGCAGGGGCTGGCCCCTGATCGGACCATACTGCTCGATCTGGCGCCGGAGGTCGGCATGCAGCGCGCTGAACAGCGCGGTGAGCTGGACCGTTTTGAAACCGAGCAAATGGCCTTTTTCGACAAGGTGCGCGCAGCCTATTTGGAGCGAGCTGCGGCCGACCCCAATCGCTTTGTCATTGTTGATGCCTCCCAGTCCGTCCAGCAGGTGAGTGCCGATGTGGTCGTGGCACTCGAACAGCTCATTGCGGAGAGTCAGGCGTGAGTGAGACCGTATTTCCTTGGCAAATTTCCCAGTGGCAGCAGTTGCAGGCTATGCGAGAGGCGGACCGCATGCCTCACGCCATTTTGTTGGCCGGCCCTGACGGCATTGGCAAGCGACGCTTTGCGCGCGTGCTAATGCAGGCTCTCGTCTGTGACGAACCGGCAGGCGAGGGGGCTTGCGGACAGTGCCGGGAATGCCGTTTTGGGATGGAACACCCGGATCTGCACACAGTGGAGCCACCGGAAGGTAAAAAGCAGATTGCAGTGGACCAGGTTCGGAGCCTAGTAGATATTTGCAGTAAAACAGCGCACAGCTCTGGCGGTAGGAAGGTTATTCAGATATTTCCCGCCGATGCGATGAACAACAATACCGCGAATGCCTTGCTGAAAACCCTGGAAGAACCCAGTGGTGATACGGTGTTGATACTGGTCAGTGATGCGCCGGCGCGCCTATTGGCTACCATACGCTCGCGCTGCCGGCAGATGACATTTCCCATACCCGACAGGGAACTGGCGATGAATTGGTTGCGCGTGATGATACCGGACGAGCAGCAATGCGCGGCCTGCCTGGATGAAATGTCGGGGCGTCCACTTGCAGCCAAACATCTGTTTGACACTGAGGGTCTTGAGGCGCGGCGCCAGTGTGATCAAGCGCTGGCGGAGTGGTTCTCTGGTGCGAAAACTCTTGGCGACACTGCGGCAGCTTTGTTGGAGCACGAGTTTGAATTCCTACTCGATTGGCTGGCCCAACGATTCCATCAGCTGTTTCGTGCCAGCCTCGTCGGAAGCGATATGCCCGGGCCGTGGGGTCCCTGGGCCAGTCGGCCGGCTACGCGTATCAGTCAGCAGCTGGATGCGGCCTTAGCCTTGCGGGCACAGATGCAGCGAGGTGTGGCACTCAATAAGCGGCTTACACTGGAGTCGTTTTTGCTGAGCTGGGCCTGAGCGCGCAAACACAGTCAGGGCTTGGCCTGTAGGCAGACACAGGCTATGCTTTGCGAACAGAATAAAGGGGAAAGACACAAATGGCGTTAAATCCGGGCGGAAAGGGTGGAATGCTTTCGCTGAACATTAAGGACAAATCGGTCTTGTTCAGCGCCTATATGCCTTTTGTTACCGGTGGGGGCCTCTTTATCCCTACCAACAAGTCCTATCAGATTGGCGATGAAGTCTTCATGCTGCTGACACTGATGGAAGAAACCGAAAAGCTGCCGGTGGCAGGCAAGGTCGTCTGGATTACTCCGCGCGGCGCCCAGGGTAATCGCAGCCCGGGCATTGGTGTGCAATTTATTGGCGATGATGATACTGCCAATAAAAAAATTGAAGAGTATCTGGCGGGCATGCTCGACTCCGATCGTGCCACTCATACGATGTAATTTATACAAACTACGTGCAGCCCTATAGTGCTGCGCACTCGATTCAATAGTCTGGAATTCTATGTTGCTAACCGATAGCCACTGTCATCTCGACAGGCTGGATCTCTCTCCCTATGACGGAAATCTTGGTGCAGCCATTGAGGCTGCGCGCGAGCGGGGCGTTGCCAGAATGTTGTGTATTGGCATAGACCGCAGCAATGCACCTGCCGTCGTCGATATTGCCAAACGTTTCGATGGTATCTACGCGTCGGTGGGAATACACCCGCTGGATCTTGCCGACAATGTCGAGGCAGTCGACGCGCTCGTCGCTCTGGCAGACGATGAGTGCGTTATAGCGATTGGTGAAACGGGGCTCGACTACTATTACACGCAAGACAATAAGGAGGCGCAACAGGAAAGTTTTTTTAACCACCTTCGTGCCTCTGCGATTAGCGGGAAGCCCAGTATCGTGCACACTCGCGAGGCTCGTGAGGATACTCTGTCGATAATTCGCGAGGCCGCAGACCCCGACATTGCCGGCGTCCTTCACTGCTTCACTGAAAGTCTGGAAATGGCCAAGGCCGCGCTGGACTTGAATTTCTACATTTCTTTCTCCGGCATTATCACCTTCAAAAATGCTGCAGATTTACGAGACGTGGTTGCCCATGTGCCGCTTGAGCGTATGCTCGTCGAAACTGATTCTCCTTATCTGGCGCCGGTGCCTTATCGGCGCAAGAAAAATGAGCCCAAGTATGTGGTTGAGGTAGCTCAGTGCGTCGCAGAGATCAAGGGTGTTAGCTTTGAGCAGGTTGTAGAGCAGACAGCGAACAATTTTGACCGACTGTTTAAAATCGCCGCCTAAAGACGCACACCCATTATTGTGACTGGAACAGGATTCTAGCCTTGTCTGACTTATTGAAAACACCTTTATTCGCGCTCCACGAAAAGCTCGGCGCAAAAATGGTGCCCTTTGCAGGTTATGCCATGCCCGTTCAATACCCGGCGGGTGTGTTGAAGGAGCATCTGGCGACGCGAGAGAGTGCCGGCCTGTTTGACGTGTCCCACATGGGCCAGATTCGCGCCAGTGGCCCGGATTTGGCTGAGGCCCTTGAAAGCCTCCTGCCTCAGGATGTATTGGGCCTTCCTCTCAATAGACAGCGCTATGGCCTATTGACCAATGCCGATGGGGGTATTCGCGACGACTTGATGTTTGCCAACTGTGGCGACCACTTTATGCTGGTGGTCAATGCTGCCTGCAAGCACGAGGATTTCGCCTGGCTGCGCCAAGGGCTGCCCGCAAGCATTGAACTTGAACTGCTCGACGACAAGGCTTTATTGGCTGTACAAGGGCCACAGGCACGCAGTGCAATGAGCCGCCTCGCCCCAGAGTTGGCCGGGATGCGCTTTATGGATACCGCAGATTGCAGCATTCAGGGTATAGCCTGTTGGGTCAGTTGTTCGGGCTATACCGGTGAGGATGGCTATGAAATTTCCGTCGATGCCGACAGAGCGGCTGAACTGGCTGAGTTGCTGTTGGCCTGCCCGGAGATATCACCTATTGGCCTAGGTGCGCGTGACTCACTTCGGCTGGAAGCCGGCTTGTGCCTATATGGGCACGATATTGATACATCGACCACGCCTGTAAGCGCCAATTTAAAATGGGCGGTGTCGCCTGTGCGCCGGCCCGGCGGCGAGCGGGAAGGGGGCTATCCTGGCGCCGATATCATTGCTGCCACCTGGGAGGTGGGTGGTGACCAAAAGCGGGTATTGTTGGATATTGACGGAAGAGCGCCGGTGCGAGAGGGCGTGCAGCTGGTTAATGACGCCGGAGAAAATTGCGGTCGGGTTACTAGTGGCGGCTTCGGTCCAAGCATAGGGCGGCCAGTTGCCATGGCTTATGTCGATAAAACGCTAGCGGAAAGTGGTGCGCCGCTGTTCGCTCAGGTGCGGAAGAATCAGATCCCCGTCAGCGTTCGCAACAAGCCCTTTGTTGAACAGCGGTACTATCGCGGCTGAAGGCCGATATTGAGAGACCATGAAAGCTTTTGCGCTGGGCTTGATAGAAGGTTTTTATGGTCGCCAATGGAGCTGGAGTCAGCGCACGGACATGGTCCGATTTCTCGCTCGCGCCGGCTATTCGCACTATATCTACGCTCCTAAAGGTGACCGTGCGCTGCGCGGTGACTGGCGTAAACCTTTTCATCAGCAGTGGCTCAATCAGCTCAATCAATTTGCAGCGCACTGCCGCGCCGAGGGACTTAGCTGGGGAATAGGGCTCTCGCCTATGGGGCTGCAGCAGGCTTACGGTATACGGGACCGGGATGAGCTGTGGCGGCGGCTCGATCAGCTGGAGAGTCTCCGGCCAGATACGCTCTGGCTGCTGTTTGACGATATGCGCGGTGACCACGCTGCGCTCGCAGAAAATCACTGCCGTATCAGCGCCGATGTCGCCGCTCACTTCTCTGGTGAGCTCGCCGTTTGTCCCAGCTATTACAGTTTCGACCCCATTCTGGATGAGGTCTTCGGCCCGCGGCCGCCAGACTACCTGGCTGATTTGAGTCGGGGCTTGGCGTCTGATGTACAGCTGCTGTGGACGGGTGACAAGGTGCTCAGTCAATCACTGGGCCCGGAAGCGTGTGAGCGTTTTTCCAAACTAACGGGTCGCAGAGCGCTGCTTTGGGACAATTATCCGGTTAACGATGGCCGTAAAACCTCTCGCTACCTGCATCTCAATGCCTTTACCGAGCGTTCACCGGACATTAAACGTAGTGCAAATGGGCATTTTGTGAATCCCATGAATCAAGCAGAACTCTCAAAGCTTTCGCTGTTGAGTTTGCCCCAGGTCTACACTCAGGAGCACTACGATGCCGATGCGGCTCGGAAGGCCGCGTTTGCGACGCTGCCAGCTAAGTTGGCGCTGCTACTGCGACGCGATTGGCAGCATTTCCAGCAAAATGGGCTGGACGCTATCGGCAGTTCAGCACAGGCTGGTTTGCTTAAGGACTACAGCGCCATTGATCACCCCGCTGCGGCAGAAGTCGCCGGCTGGCTAAAGGGCGATTATGCCTTTGATCCAGCCTGCCTCACGGATGTGTAGAGCGGTTGCGAAAAGGGTTGCGATGGGTTAATGTCTGCACCCCATGTTTACCATGTAAACATGAAAGTCAGTCGACGATATGACCCGGCGCCCCCTGTTCTTAGGTGGTTCGGGTGGCAGCGAATAACTCATGATGTGAGGAAACCACATGATTTACGAAGGCAAGGCCATCACGGCCAAGTACTTGGATAACGGCATCGCCGAGCTTTGTTTTGATCTGCAGGGCGAATCTGTGAACAAGTTTGATCAACTCACGCTCCGCGATCTGGATGCGGCTACCAAGGCATTGGCCGCTGAAAAGGATCTGAAGGGTGTACTGGTAAGCAGCGCAAAATCGGTATTTATCGTCGGTGCCGACATCATGGAATTCACCGAGATGTTCAAGCTGCCCGATGACGAGCTGAAAGCTCAGATTCGTGAAGCAAACGGCATCTTCAGCCGCTTTGAAGACCTGCCTGTACCGACCGTTGCGGCCATTAACGGCATCGCGCTGGGCGGTGGTTTTGAAATGTGTCTGGCCTGCGACTATCGCGTTATGTCCTCCAAGGCGCGAGTCGGCCTGCCCGAAGTCAAACTTGGTATCAACCCCGGCTTTGGTGGCACCGTACGATTGCCACGTGTCATTGGTCCCGATAACGCGACAATGTGGGCAGCCACGGGTAACGATCAGAAGCCGGATAGTGCCCTGAAAGACGGCGGCGTTGATGCTGTGGTCGCACCCGAAAAGTTGCAGGAAGCCGCTCTGGACCTGCTGGGCAAAGCCATTGATGGAACATTTGATTACAAGGCCCGCCGCCAGGAAAAACTTGAGCCGGTCAAGCTCAATGATATCGAACGCATGATGGCCTTCACCACGGGTAAAGCGATGGTGGCTCAGCAAGCAGGCACAAAAATGCCGGCGCCGCTGACCGTTGCGAAATCGATGGAGAAAAGCGCTGCCCTGGGCCGAGACGAAGCTATCGAAGTTGAAATTGAGCATTTCGCCAAGCTGGCAAAAACCCCGGAAGCCGCTGCATTGGTCGGTTTGTTTCTGAACCAGCAGGCGCTGGGCAAGCGTAACAAGCAGTGGGAAGACAAGGCTGCTCCCGTCAAGCGAGCCGGTGTATTGGGTGCGGGTATCATGGGTGGTGGTATTGCCTACCAGTCTGCCTACAAGGGCACCCCCATTCTGATGAAAGACATCGCGGATGCCGGTCTGGATCTGGGGATGAGCGAAGCGGTCAAACTGCTGGCCAAGCGTGTTGACCGTGGCCGTATGTCTGGTCTGCAGATGGGTGAGGTGCTTAGCAGCATCCGTCCGACACTGGATTACACCGGATTTGATACTGCTGACGTCGTTGTCGAGGCGGTTGTTGAAAATCCGAAGGTCAAACATGCGGTTCTGGCCGAGTGCGAAAAGCATATCCGTGAAGATGCTGTGCTGGCCTCCAACACGTCGACTATTTCAATCAGTTATCTGGCAGAGCCTCTGCAGCGTCCAGAAAACTTCTGTGGCATGCACTTCTTTAACCCTGTGCATCAGATGCCACTGGTCGAAGTCATTCGCGGTGAAAAAACCAGCGAAGAGACCATTGCCCGCGTTGTTAAATACGCTGTACAGATGGGTAAAACGCCGATAGTCGTTAACGATTGCCCTGGTTTTTTCGTCAACCGTGTGTTGTTCCCGTACTTTGCCGGTTTTGACATGCTGGTGCGCGACGGTGTTGATTTCCGTCGTATCGATAAAGTCATGGAAAAATTCGGCATGCCAATGGGCCCGGCCTATCTGATGGATGTCGTCGGTATCGACACAGGCTTCCACGCTGCAGAAGTGATGGCGGAAGGCTTCCCGGATCGTATGAAGCACGATTACACCGGCATTTCGGAAATGATGTTTAAGGCTGATCGCTATGGTCAGAAAAACGGCATTGGTTTTTATCGCTATGAGAAGGATAAAAAAGGCAAGCCGCGTAAAGTTGAAGACGAAACTGCGCTGAAGATGCAGCAGGAAGCTGCGCAGGGCTCATTGGAAATCTCCGACGAAGACATCGTGGCGAGAATGATGATTCCAATGTGTGTCGAAACCATGCGCTGCCTGGACGAGAACATTGTCAGCTGCCCCGAAGATGCAGATATGGGCCTGATCATGGGCATCGGCTTTCCGGTATTCCGCGGCGGTGCATTACGTTATATCGACCAGATGGGTGCGAAAGCATTCTGTGAAATGACTGACCGTTTCTCGTCGCTCGGCAAGCTTTATGAGCCCACCGACAGCCTTCGAGACATGGCGGCAAACGGCAAAAGCTTTTTTAACTGATCTGGTGCAGGAGCAAGACTATGAGTTATCAAGATACTGATGTTGTAATTGTTGATTGCGCCAGAACCGCAATGGGCCGATCAAAAAATGGTGTGTACCGCAACGTGCGGGCCGAGAATATGTCCGCAGCGCTGGTTGACGGACTGCTGGCACGTAATCCCGAACTGGATCCGGCTGATATCGAAGATGTGATCTGGGGCTGTGTTAACCAGACGCTGGAACAGGGCTGGAATATAGCTCGTATGATGTCCGTGCTGACCGTTATTCCACACAGCGTTGCCGGCCAGACAGTCAGCAGGCTTTGCGGCTCTTCCATGTCGGCCTTGCACACGGCTGCTCAGGGCATCATGACCGGGAACGGTGATGTATTTCTGGTAGGTGGTGTTGAGCACATGGGGCACCTGGCGATGAATCACGGCATCGATCCGAATCCTCAGGCCAGCAAGCACGTTGCTCGCGCGGCCGGCATGATGGGTATGACAGCTGAAGCGCTGGGTATGCTGCACGGCATTACCCGTGAGCAGCAGGACCAGTTTGGTCTGCGCTCTCACAAGCGCGCTGACGACGCTCAGAAAAACGGACGTTTTGACAACGAGATTATTGCCATCGAAGGCCATGATGAAGACGGCAAGAAAATTCTTGTCAGCCAGGACAATACCATTCGCGGTGAGACTACCCTGGAAGGACTGGCCGATCTGAGGCCTGCCTTTGATCCGCGCAATGGCACCGTAACTGCTGGCACCAGCTCGCAGATTGCTGACGGCGCATCGGCGATGTTGGTGATGTCTGGTGCGAAAGCCAAAGCCATTGGTGCCAAGCCGCGCGCTCGTATCATCGGCATGGGTCTGGCGGGTGTGGATCCCTCCATCATGGGTTACGGTCCGGTTCCCTCTACGCAAAAAATGCTCAAGCGTGTTGGTATGAGCATGAAAGACGTCGATATCGTTGAGCTCAACGAGGCCTTTGCTGCGCAGGCTCTGCCAGTGCTGAAAGATCTGGAGTTGCTCGACGTTATGGACGAGAAAGTTAATCTGAACGGCGGCGCCATCGCTCTGGGTCACCCCTTCGGTTGTTCCGGAACGCGCATTACCGGCACCTTGCTGAATGTGCTGGAGCAGCAGGACAAATCGATTGGTCTTTCCACCATGTGTATCGGCATGGGGCAGGGCATCAGCACGTTGATAGAACGCGTGTAAACTGCTGTCTGACTGTGAGCGGGCCCCTCGGGGCCCGTTTTTGTTTGTGCTGCGCAAGTGCATCGCGCTAACATCGCGGCTTCTGTACTGAAAGGACTTGAGAGCGGTTATGGCTGTTCCGCTGAAATCTATTGATACCTGTCCCGAGCTGGCGCTGGACGCCTGTCGAGCAGGTGGCCTGGTCGCTTTTGAATATACATTGGCGCAATTCTGGCTCAAGCAGCCGGGGCAGGAACGGCTGATTGCCGTCTATGACCTGCAGGTCGACTCATCAGTACGTTTTCTCGTGCAACCTGCCAGTGAGGGTTTGCGTGATATTTTGCGGCATTTTAGTGGCGATCTGGCAGCCTTGGCAGAAGAGCTGGGGTGTGAAACCTTTGCCGATAGTCGAGCCGTATTTCTAAAGCCTGTTCATATCCCGAAGCCCTGGGGAGAGGAAATTTGGTACACCGGAATGGAAGATCGCGGCGTTGCCGAGGCGGGGCGCAGTGGGGAATACCTGCCACTCCCCTGGGTCTTGTCGGCACTTCCGCGCCGACTTTGCAAACAGCGCGAACGTTCCATCGTACTGCTGAAAATTCTGGCGCCTAGACCTGAAGAAGTATTTGGGGACCTGTATTTTGAATTGCATGAAAAAAAGCGTGAAGTTTATGTGGTGACGTCAGTCGACAAGCGCGCATGGCCTGATGGTCGCGGTGCTATCCGCTTTGGTTTTTCACCCGAGAAACGAGCGGAAGTGGGTGATGACGACTCCTTTCGCGAATCTTTTCGAAGGGCAGTAAGAGACTATGAAGCCGTGCGCCGTGAAATAGATCGGCTACTCGATGAGCGAGGCGAGCGGGAAGACTGTGAGCCTGATAGGGAAGCTTGGCTCAAGGATCTGCCGGAAACACTGCTTCTCAACGAGCGGCAATTGCGTGAAGAGATGAATAGCTTCACCGCACTGATGCCGCTCGAAGTGGGTGACGTGGTGAAGGTGCCGACTTTTACTCCCCACTCTCTGCAGCATGGTGTGCGCACAGTCGAGTTTCAGACCCCGGTATACGAACGCCTGATCGTTGCTTTCGCCCAGAAGGTGTTAACACAAGAGCACTGGGATACCCTTCGGGCCACTGAACTTATGTCGATTGATACGCCTCCGCCTGAGCCCTCTTTTTGCCTTCGGGAAGAGGGTGGGCTGCGCGAGGAGCGTATCGTTGATTTTTCCGATTTTGAAGTGCGGCGCTACTCCCTGGAGTCTGGCGCGAAGAGCAATATAGCGGCCAGCTCTGAGTATGCGGTGCTTATGGTGGTGCAGGGCAGTCTGGTGCTGGACGGTGAGGCGCTTGAACCCGAAGAGGCCGTATTTCTGCCCGCGGGCTGGACGGGCGCTGAGGTTAAGAACGCCGACGGGCAAGCCCTGATATTCCTTATTGCCTATCCACGCTAGAAACAGGGGAAAGTCAGCCCAATCTTGCTTGCGGCGCCCGGGGCACTGTGGCACAATTGCCGACCAAAATTTGCGGGCTAGAACACGAAAGACTGCTGTTTAACCCCATAAAACAGAGGCTTAAGGCTGTCTGTTAACGAATTTGCGAAAGTGGCGGAATTGGTAGACGCACTGGATTTAGGTTCCAGCGGGGCAACCTGTGAGAGTTCGAGTCTCTCCTTTCGCACCATTTTATCGATAGGCAGGCCGGAATGGGCGCTGGTGCAACGACCAGCTGCAGCTTCGGTCGCGTAGAGGGAATCCCCATGCAAGTGTCAGTTGAAACGACTTCAGGTCTGGAGCGTCGTGTAATTGTTGGTGTGCCAGCAGAGCGCATAGACAACGCCGTTAATTCCAAGCTGCAAGAAGCGGCTAAAACAGTACGCCTCCCCGGTTTTCGCCCGGGCAAGGTTCCCATGAAAGTCATGCGCCAGCGCTTTGGTCAGTCCGTACGTATGGACGTTCTGGGACAGGTCATGAATGACTCGTTCTATGAAGCGATCCAGCAGCAGGATCTTAAACCAGCAGGTCAGCCATCCATTGAACCCAAGAATATGGAAGAGGGCCGTGATCTGGAGTTTGTGGCCACCTTCGAAATTTTCCCCGAAGTCGAACTGAAAGACTACAGCAGCGTCAAGGTTGTAAAGCCTGTAGCCGAACTGACTGATGCTGACCTTGAAAAAATGATCGAGAATCTTCGCGAGCAGCGTGCTAGTTACGAGGAAGTCGAGCGTGCTGCTGAGGACGGCGATCAGGTCAATATTGACTACGCAGGCACTAAAGACGGAGAGGCGTTCGATGGCGGTTCAGCTGAAGGCAGTGATCTGGTGCTGGGCTCTGGCCGTATGATTCCTGGCTTTGAAGACGGTATCGTCGGTCTGTCTGCGGGCGAAGAAAAGATTTTGTCCTTGAGTTTCCCTGAGGACTATCACAGCGAAGAGCTCAAGGGCGCTGCGGTTGAATTTAAAATCAAGGTCAATGCGGTTAAGGCCAAGCAGCAGCCTGAACTGGACGATGAGTTTTTCAAACTCTTTGGTGTGGAAGAAGGCGGTATGGAAGCCTTTCGCACAGAAGTTCGCAATAACATGCAGCGCGAGCTGGACAATGCCATTGAAAATCGTGTGAAGCAGCAGATCATGGACGGCGTGCTGGAACTGCATGATGATCTGCAAGTGCCGCAGGCGCTGATTACTCAGGAAATTGATGCGCTGCGTAATCAGCAGCTGCAGCAGTTTGGCGATCTGGCCAAGCAGATCAATGCCAAGGACATCTT
>JBFKDP010000073.1:0-14363 GCA_041619575.1 Litorivivens sp. | reverse complement strand
GGGCCGCATCCATCCACACAGGCACCAAGGGATTGTAGTGGTAGCTCGGCACATAACTCAGGCGGGAATAGGCGGCAATACTGTTTGCCTGTTCAAGACCACCTTCAAACGGCTGCTTGCCCGTCAGCATTTCGAACAATACCACCGCCAGCGAGTACTGATCGGCCGCAGCATTTACCGGCCGCCCCAGTATCTGCTCGGGTGCGGAATACTGCGCAGTTCCCAAAATTTTGTCCGGCTCAATCGGTGAACTGATTTCAGCCAGACCACTTACATAACACGAACCGAAATCTACCAGCGTCACGCGCTGCTCATCATCAACCATGATATTGGCCGGCTTGATGTCTTGATGCCACGTTTCACGCCTGTGCAGCGCACGCAAGCCACGCACAATTTGCTCGGCAATATCCACTACGCTGTGAATATTTGGCTTGGGGTGCCGCTTTATCCACTGCTCCAAGGACTCTCCCTGCACGTACTCGGCAATGTAATAAAGACAACTGCGGTCCCGGTCATCATCCAGAATGCGCACCACATGCGGCGAGTCGATGCGACGCCCAATCCAGCTTTCCATGATAAAACGCTCAATATAGGCAGGGTCATCTAAAAAATTTACCGACGGGGTTTTCATCACATAGCGCTGTTTTTCCTGGCTTAGTGTATCCACAACAAGGTAAAGCTGGCTGCGTGAACTGGCGTGCAACTCCTTCTCAACACAGTAGCCATCAAGCACTTGACCTACGCTGAGTGCCGGCGGGAAAGGCAGGGTCGTCAAACGCCGAAAGGCGTCATCCGCCTGCTCTGAGGGCAGACTATCGACCCGTATAATCTGGGCGCTCAGGTTATCGTGGCTCTGATGCTCCAGTGCACTGGCGATCATGGCGTTACAATCCTCTTCCGGATTGTCACTGAGCTTCGCCATCCGTTCGCGCAATTCCTGGCGTGTCAGAAAGTCATGCACACCGTCTGATGTGAGCAGAAAGATATCGCCCGGTTCCATATCCACCGCGCGATAATCTACGTCGAGCCACATATCCAGACCCATCGCTCGAGTTAGATACGACTGATCTTTATTGATTCGAGTCGCATGATCGCGAGTCAGCTGCTCAAACTCGCCGTGCCGGTAGCGATAGACACGCGTATCGCCAACGTGAAAGACATGGGCGGTTCGGCTTTTGAACACCACCAGACTCAAGGTACAAACATAGCCCTTCTCAGCCTGCAAAAAGCGCTGCCCCTGTCCATACAGCCAGCGATTAAGCGCATTAAGCACCTGCTGTGTCGACTTCTTAACCGTCCAGGACTCAGGCGTGGAGAAGTAGTCGGAGAGGAAGGAGGTTACGCAGGCATCACTCGCCTCTTTGCCGGCTTCCGCTGCCGACACGCCATCGGCGATGATAGCGACCGCGCCCTTGGTGGTCAGCAACTGTCCGTCGGGAATCCGAATGCCGATACTGTCTTCATTATCGGGCTTGACCCCGGCATAGGTTGCCTGGCCCAGCGTGAAATGTAATTGACCGTCAAGATGCATCGACTGCTCTCAAATTAAAAAATCCGGTGATCGCCAAGCGAATCACCGGATTGACTGATTGCGCCCACCAGAGCGGCAGGTTTAACCAGCGTCAGGCTACTTCGATCAGCTCTACCGAACCATCGTCATTGACTTCTGCCATGTGCCCCTTGGGCTCTTCCAGGAACTGCACCGCGACAAAGACTACTGCCGCCGATGCCGCAATCAGCATAAAGAATGATGATGCGTCCACAAATGAAAGAACCGTCAGGTATATCACGGCACCCACATTCCCATATGCACCTGCCATGCCAGCTATTTGGCCCGTCATGCTACGCTTGACCAGAGGGACAATGGCAAACACCGCACCCTCACCCGCCTGCACAAAGAAAGAACAACACATTGTCGCAATCACCGCCAGCGCAATCGGCCAGCCCGCATCAATCTGGCTCAGCGTCATATAACCTACCGCCAGGCCAGCAATGAGCAATGATAGAGATTTCCGGCGCCCAAATTTATCCGAGAAGTATCCACCACTTGGACGGGCTACCAGATTCATAAACGCAAATCCCGATGCCAACAGTCCCGCTTTAACCGCACTCAACTCAAAGGTCTCCATAAAAAACAGAGGCAGCATTGAAACAACCGCCAGTTCGGAACCAAAGGTCACAAAGTAAGCCACATCAAGAATCGCTACCTGCTTGAACTTGTAGCGCTGAAACTCAGGCACCGGCTGATTGTTAAACAAATGCGCGTTTACCCGGATAATCTGGCTGATTTGCACAAGGGCAACGAGTGCGAGAATACCGTATATGGCCAAACAGGCACCATCGGTCAGCAAGCCCAGATTCGCCGGCGACAGCTTCCAGGTCAGCGTTGCCAGTGCCGCATACATAGGCAAACACATGGCTATATAAAAATAGAGATCGCGCTTACTTGAAACCTCCAACCCTCCCGATTTTTTCGGCTTGAAGTAGGTCGAGCCTTTAGGCGTATTGCGCGCACGCCAGTAAAAGAAAAACCCGTAGAGAGCGGACAAGACACCCGTGGTCGCAATAGCGTAGCGCCAGCCGTCGTCACCGCCATAAATCAGCGCAAGTGTTGGCAAAGTCATGGCGGCAGCCGCCGAGCCGAAGTTGCCCCAGCCACCGTAGACACCCTCGGCCAGTCCCACCTGCCGGGCCGGAAACCACTCACCCACAAGGCGAATCCCGATCACAAAACCTGCACCGATAAAGCCCATAAGGAACCGCATCAGTGCAATGGTTTCGTAGGAGTCAGCGAAGGCGAAGCCCAAGCAAAGTCCGCCACCAATCACTAGCAACATGCTGTATATGATTCGAGGGCCGAACTTGTCGACCAGCATTCCCACCACAATGCGCGCCGGGATAGTCAAAGCAACGTTAAGGATCATCAGGGCTTTAACCTGTTGACTCGTGAGATCAAAAGCCTCCTTGATCGAAGCCAGCATGGGCGCGTGGCTGAACCACACCATAAACGTGAGGAAAAACGCGAACCACGACAAGTGAAGCAATCGCACATTGGCCTGCTTCACATTGAGCAGGTTGAGGTTACCGCCAGACATGACAAACTCCATCAGAGACATAAATTCAGTTTGCCAAGCCAAGAGCAAGCCTTGTGCCAACCCTCTGCACCATACGCCAAGCTGTTGACCTTGTTATCTTTTTAGATTCGCTCAAAGCAAAGGCACCAACTTAATGCAGCCTAAAAAGCCATCAGCGCCCCACACTGATGCACAACCAAGTGGCGCCAAATACATTTGCTGCATTAATTTAGTGCGATCAAGGAATTTTGGGGGCAGGCAGATTTGGTGCACACGACCCATACGGCCATTTTTTTTATGCACATCAGCAAGTTACCCCTTAAGCACGTTTTTGGCACATGCCTTGCTAGAGCTTTACCAGACTAAGGACACACCGTGACGTCGCCACTGCATTCAGCGACCCGAGTTATAGGAAGGCATTATGAGTACAAGCACCCGGCTGGTATTGGTAGGAAACGGCCCCGTCGGCCACAACTTTCTGGAAACGCTGGTCGCCAGCGGCAAGGCCGATCAATTTGATATTACCGTATTTGGCGAAGAACCCCGAGAGGCCTACGACCGCGTTCACTTGACAGCCTGGTTTGAAACGCGCAGTGCAGACCCTTTGAATATGGTTGCCGACGGCTTCTACGCAAGCAACGCAATTCAAGTGCACACCGGCCGCAAAGTCACCGCCATCAACCGCGACAAAAAGACCGTCTCCACAGACTGCGGCATTGAAGTCGCCTACGATGTGCTCGTGCTCGGTACCGGTTCATACCCCTTCGTTCCACCGGTACCGGGTCACGACCGCGTTAACACCTTTGTTTACCGCACTATCGAAGATCTTGAAGCCATAACCGCCGCCAGCGCCGGTGGCAAAATCGGCACTGTGGTTGGCGGCGGCCTGCTGGGCCTGGAAGCCGCGAAGGCCCTGCACGACCTTGGCCTTAAGACTCATGTTGTGGAATTTGCCCCGCGATTGATGGCCGTCCAGGTTGACGATGGCGGCGGCAAGCTGCTGCGCAAGAAGATTGAAGATCTCGGCGTCTGCGTCCATACCGGCAAAAACACGCAGCAGATTATTGATGGTGAAGAGCACACCCACAAAATGTGCTTTGCCGACGGCGAGGATCTCGAAACCGACTTGATCGTCTTTTCGGCAGGTATTCGCCCTCAAGATGAATTAGCGCGGCAAAGCGAGCTGGAGATCGGCGAGCGTGGTGGCATCGTTGTGAACAACCACTGCCAGACCTCCGACCCGGCCATATATGCCATCGGCGAATGCGCACTCTGGGGTGGGCGCATTTTCGGTCTGATTGCACCGGGCTGGGAAATGGCGAGAGTAGCCGCCGATCACGTCCTCGGTGGCCCAGACGGCAAGGAATTTCTCGGCGCCGACATGAGCACCAAACTCAAACTGATGGGCGTCGATGTCGCCTCGATAGGGGATGCGCACGCCAACACACCCGGCGCCAAGTGCTATACCTTTATTGACGAACAGACTGAAGTGTACAAAAAACTGGTTGTCAGTGACGACGGCAGCAAGGTGCTCGGTGCTGTGCTGATCGGTGATGCCGACGATTACGGCAACCTGCTGCAATTTGCCCTGAACGGTATTGAATTGCCTGAACATCCCGAGGCAATGATCCTGCCATCACTGGACGGCGCAGCAGCAGCCGGCCTCGGCGTCGACGCTCTGCCAGACAGCGCGCAAATCTGCTCCTGTAATAACGTATCCAAGGGCGACCTGTGTACCGCAGTTGCCGAAGGCAACCATACTGTAGGCGACCTCAAAGCCTGTACCAAGGCTGCAAGCACCTGTGGTGGGTGTACCGCTCTGGTCGGCCAGGTGCTGAATGCCGAATTGGCAAAGCTTGGCGTGGACGTCAACACCGACCTGTGCGAGCATTTCCCCTATACCCGCCAGGAAATTTACCACCTCGTGCGCGTGGGCCAGATCAGAAGCTTTGACGAACTCCTCGAAAAGCATGGCAAAGGCCTCGGCTGCGACATCTGCAAACCCACAGCCGCCTCTATTCTGGCGAGCTGCTGGAAAGACTATGTGCTTAAACCGGAACACACCGGCCTACAGGACACCAACGATCGCATGCTGGCCAATATGCAGAAAAATGGCACCTACTCCATTGTGCCCCGTGTTGCCGGTGGCGAAATCACGCCTGATAAGTTGATTGTATTGGGCGAAGTTGGCAAAAAGTACAAGCTCTACACCAAAATCACCGGCGGCCAGCGTATCGACCTCTTTGGCGCTACCGTAGACCAGCTGCCATTAATCTGGAAAGAATTGGTAGACGCCGGCTTTGAGTCCGGTCACGCCTACGGAAAATCATTGCGTACCGTAAAATCCTGCGTCGGTTCCACCTGGTGTCGCTACGGTGTGCAAGACAGCGTCGGGGCTGCCATCGATATCGAAAATCGCTACAAGGGCCTGCGCTCTCCCCACAAACTGAAAATGGCAGTATCCGGATGTACCCGTGAATGCGCCGAAGCCCAGAGTAAAGATGTTGGCATAATCGCGACGGAAAAAGGCTGGAACCTGTACGTGTGTGGAAACGGCGGCATGAAACCCCGCCACGCCGACCTATTCGCCTCAGATATCGATACCGAAACACTCGTGCGATATATCGACCGCTTCCTGATGTTTTATGTACGAACTGCCGATCGCCTGCAACGCACTAGCGTCTGGATGGATAATCTGGAAGGAGGCTTGGAATACCTGCAGAACGTCATCATCAACGACTCTCTGGGAATCGCCGATGAACTGGAAGCCGAAATGGCACACGTGGTTGGCACCTATCAGTGCGAGTGGAAAACCACCATCGAAAACGAAGACCGGGTGAAAATGTTCCGAAGCTTTGTCAACAGTGACAAGAGCGACGACAACGTTGTGTTTGTCCAGGAGCGCGGACAAATCAGACCGGCAACTGAAGAAGAGCGCGCCCTAGGCGAAGATCTGATAGCGGTAGCCTGATCAGCTATGACAACGGAAACAGAAAGGGACAAAGACATGAGTTGGACAGCGGTGTGCGCACTCTCAGATATTCCAAACAACGCCGGCGTAGCAGCCTTACTTGAAGGAAAGCAGATTGCGATTTTTAAAGTGGCAGGTGAAGTCTTCGCCGTGGACAATCACGATCCGTTCAGCAAGGCCAACGTGTTGTCGCGTGGCATCGTGGGCAGTCTGGGCGACCAAATCGTTGTTGCCTCGCCCATTTACAAACAGCACTTCGCCCTTGCAACAGGCCAATGCCTGGAAGACGACACGGTATCCATCACAGCCTACAGCGTGAGACTTGACGGCGACACTGTGATGGTAGGTATTGCCGATCAGGCTGCGGCCTGAGCCGCAACGACTCCCCCCGGCCAGTCACAGTGTGTTTTTTGCTGTGGCTGGCCAACCTATTTGTGCTGACCAACCACTAAAAAATTACCGGCAACACGGTAGTGCTCTTGCTGCACGGTAGAGCCAGCGACCAAGCACTGGCATACGCTATTTACAGCGGAATAACCTTGTTCGCGCACGGACCTTTCTGGCCCTGGCCAACTTCAAATTCAACTTCCTGACCATCGTTCAGTGTGGCAAAACCGCCGCCGCTCTGAATTTCAGAAAAATGCACAAACAAGTCCTTGCTGCCATCTTCAGGAGTAATGAAACCGAAGCCTTTATCGGCGTTAAACCACTTAACTGTACCTTTGCTCATCGTAATTACCTTAATAAATGGTGAAGTTTTAAAAAATTTATCCTCGAATTCACCAGTTCGAAGTTAAATTGGGGAAATGGGTTTGCACAAATCACAGACACCGACCCGGCCCAAGATTCAATAAAACGGGACGCAGCAGTAATGTCTGGGAAATAGAATGACGGAGGCGTGGACGAATCGACGGATCTATCGGGGGTGTTTCAGAAGCAATTATTAAACTTATGATGTAACGAACTCGACTTATTCTACCTTCAACTGCCTGACACCATAACCTTATATGGCGCCGAAAGCCAACCTTTGCGTGATAAGCGCCCAATTATTACCAACACAGCCTGCCGAAAGTCACTGCGCAGGGGTCTTGGCCACGCAGAAAAGACCCGAGACGCCGAGACCGCGCTGATAGAGAGTAAAAGCGCGTAACCTGTACATCCGGCAATGTCTGGCGCCTCAGCGTTCAAACAGCGACAATAGTCCACCCCAGTGCCACCGTGAGCCCCTATGTCATCCCTCAATACAACCACCTCCACACCGCTTGCGACACTGCGTCTGGGCAAAAACGAAGAGCGTCGACTGCGCGGTGGCCACCTCTGGATCTACAGTAATGAGATCGACGCCAAGCGCAGCCCCCTAAAAGCGTTTACACCCGGCCAGCAGGTAGTGGTTGAATCGCAGCAAGGCGCCGTGCTCGGCGTTGCCTATATCAACCCGCAATCGCTGATCTGCGCCCGCCTGCTTCACAGTAGCAACCAAGCCTTCGGTCAACAGCAGATTGAGGCGAGAATCAAACAGGCACTGACTCTGCGCGAACAATTTTTCAACGCACCCTGCTACCGGCTTGTCTACGGCGAGAGCGACTGGCTGCCCGGGCTGGTTGTAGACCGCTTTGGCGACCACCTCTGCGTGCAATTCAATACTGCAGGCATGGAAGCCATGCGGGATAGCGTCATCAAGGCCCTGATAAACGTACTGTCGCCGAAATCTATTTTGCTGCGCAACGACTCAGCCATGAGAGTATTGGAGGGCTTGCCAGAAGAAGTATTCTGCATCTACGGGACGTCACCAGCAGATGTCGAGCTCGAAGAAAACGGTGTGCGCTTCATGGCACCGCTGGCCAGCGGCCAAAAAACCGGCTGGTTCTACGATCAGCGCCCCAACCGCGCTTGGCTACGTGATATCGTACAGGACAAGCGGGTACTGGATGTATTCAGCTACGTAGGGAGCTTCGGGGTACAGGCTGCGGTATTTGGCGCCAGCGAGGTCTGGTGCAATGACGCTTCAGAACTGGCTCTGGAAAAAGCCCACGACAATGCCGCACTGAACAAGGTGGGGGATAAGCTCAACACCCTCCACGGCGATGCCTTTGATGCCCTGAAACAACTCCAGGCAGACAAGCAGATGTTTGACGTAGTCATTGTCGATCCTCCCGCCTTCATCAAACGCAAAAAAGACCAAAAGCAAGGTATCCAGGCCTACCGCCGTATCAACGAGCTCGCCATGCGTCTGCTCAAACCCGGCGGTTACCTTTTATCCGCGTCCTGCTCCATGCATATGCCGCGAGAAGAACTGCTGGATATTATCCGCGCCGCATCCAGGCAAGTTAATCGCAATGCGCAGGTGCTCTGCGAGGGCATGCAGGGTACAGACCACCCAGTGCATCCCGCCATCCCCGAGACCCGTTACCTGAAAGCCGTATTAAGCCGAATATCCCTCTAGGACGGACGACGCACCGCCCCAACACAAATGCGGCAGTGTTCGGCTTAATGAGGTCAGAAATACGACGACAAAAGCGACCTTGCAGAACGAAAAAGCCCGGCTCAATAGCCGGGCTTTTCATGTAGTGGCGGAGAGGGAGGGATTCGAACCCTCGATCCAGTTTCCCAGATATACCCTTAGCAGGGGCACGCCTTCAGCCACTCGGCCACCTCTCCAAAATCGTCTAATTGTCTGTTCTTATTCTAGGTGTTGCTTCTGCAACTGCCCGCAGCGTCAGCCCGCCCCAAAATTATGAAGCGACCTTATTGGGCCACCAATAATGCAGAACAACAGGTATCTGTGTGCTAACGACAGCTGTTGTCACGCCGCCCGGAGCTGACCAAAAAGCAATCAACTCCGTACTTCAAAAACGCGCGGCATGATAACACACTGAGAGAATATGCAAAGGGGGGAAGCGCGGATTGAGAGCGACTCAATCGTTTTCGGTGGTGCTCTGGCCGCTCTCTTTCTGGATTTTCTCGTAGACTTCCTGACGATGGACGGACACATCCTTCGGTGCAGTGACACCGATACGCACCTGGTTACCTTTTACACCAAGCACGGTTACCGTCACTTCGTCGCCTACCATCAGGGTTTCACCGATACGTCGGGTGAGAATTAACATTCAACATCTCCAAATTCAACGTCCCTGAATGTCTAAAATCTTCCGTGAGCCTGTTCAACTTCCTTTGGTCAATCCTCGACGGGAGCTTTCTCAAGCTCAAATCCGTCGTGCAGGGCTCTGACCGCCAATTCCAAATACTTCTCATCAACAACCACGGATATTTTGATTTCCGACGTGGTAATCATCTGAATATTTATACCTTCCGCAGCAAGAATCTTGAACATCTTGCTGGCAATGCCGGCGTGGGAACGCATACCAACACCCACCAACGAAACCTTGACAATCCTCGCATCGGTTTTCACCTGCTCAGCGCCAATCGAATTCGCGATGTCCTTTAGTACGGATTCAGCACGTTTCAGATCATTGCGATGTACCGTAAATGTTAGATCAGTTTTGCCGTCGTCGCCAACGTTTTGCACAATAACATCCACTTCGATGTTGTTGTCGCCAATTGGCGCCAATATCTGCGAAGCCACGCCAGGGCTGTCTGGCACACCCACAACGGTCAGCTTGGCCTCGTCCCGATTAAAGGCGATGCCTGCGATAGACGGTGTTTCCATTTCCGATTGTTCCTCTAAGCTAATCAGTGTTCCAGGACCATCCTGGAAACTGTGCAGTACACGCAGCGGCACATTGAATTTACCGGCAAATTCTACAGCCCGGATCTACAGCACTTTTGAGCCCAGACTGGCCATTTCCAGCATTTCTTCAAAGGTTATGCGGTCCAAACGGCGCGCATTTTCCACGACTCGCGGGTCTGTGGTATACACACCGTCGACATCTGTGTAAATCTGGCACTCATCCGCCTTTAGCGCAGCCGCAATCGCAACCGCTGTCGTATCGGATCCCCCGCGCCCCAAAGTGGTAATATTGCCGTCTTCATCGACCCCCTGAAAACCGGCAACAACGACGATTCGCCCCTCGTTCAGGTCTTTGCGAATGGCCTGGTGATCAATTTCCCGAATACGTGCTTTTGTGTGAGCATTATCGGTCAAAATGCGCACCTGCGCCCCGGTGTATGAGCGAGCACCGTAGCCTCGCGCCTCCAGGGCCATGCTCAACAGCGCAATGGTCACCTGCTCGCCGGTGGAGAGCAGCACATCCATTTCACGGGGGTTTGGGCGCTCACTCATCTCGCTGGCCAGCGCGACCAAACGGTTGGTTTCACCACTCATGGCCGAAACCACCACAACGACTTCGTGCCCCTCATCGCGGAACTTGCCGACTTTTTCCGCTACGGCAGCTATGCGCTCCGCAGTTCCGACCGACGTGCCGCCAAATTTTTGAACTATCAGACTCATTGAACGATTCCAGAACGTTGCTCTTCACTCACAAACCAGACTCCCGCTCTGCAGATAACGGTAAATCTCGCTTGCAGCAAACCCGACTAACTAACGACCTTTGACATAGTCCACTGCCACGGCCAGGGCTTTATCCAATTCAGCGGGATTATCCCCGCCCCCTTGGGCCATATCTGGTCGCCCACCGCCTTTACCGCCAACAATCGGGGCAGCTTCCCGGATGATCTCACCAGCCTTGAAACGGTCGGTCAAATCCTTGGTGACACCGGCAGCCAGCGCAACTTTGTCGCCGTCCACCGCTGCCAAGAGCAAAACACCGGATTGGAGCTTGTCTTTTAACTGATCGAGACTGCCGCGCAGGGATTTCGCATCAGCACCTTCAATTTTTACCGCCAGCACTTTAACACCATTGACCTCGACAGCGTCTGCTGTCAGATCTTTGCTGCCGGCTGTGGCCAATTTTGCTTTCAGCCGATCCAGCTCTTTTTGCAGCTCGCGATTACTGGCCACCAGCTGACCAAGCTTGCTGTCAAAATTATCAGGGGTGGCCTTCAGCGCAGCCATCGCAGCGGCGAGTTGCTGACGCTCTGCATTAATATCCGCCAAGGCATTGGCACCTGTAAGCGCTTCAATACGTCGAACACCAGACGCTACGCCATACTCAGCACTGATTCTTAGCAGCCCGATATCGCCGGTTCGCGCAACATGGGTCCCGCCACAAAGCTCGACAGAGAAGTCTCCGCCCATGCTCAGCACACGGACTTCATCGCCGTATTTCTCGCCAAACAGCATCATTGCACCGGCTTTCTTGGCGCTTTCGATATCCATTTCCCGAGTTTTCACCGCGGTATTGGCGCGAATCTCCCGATTCACCATGACTTCAATTTGCGCAAGCTGGTCCTGAGTAACGGCTTCCGGGTGAGAAAAGTCGAAGCGCAAACGCTCTGCATTCACCAGCGAGCCCTTCTGGGCAACATGATCACCCAGCACTTGACGCAATGCGGCATGCAGCAAATGTGTTGCCGAGTGGTTCAGTGCTGTCGCGCGCCGGATATCCGCTTTAACTTCAGCTGTAACCTCATCGCCGACGCTCAGACTGCCGCTACTAATCGATCCGTGATGCAGGTGATGCTCACCGTTTTTCTGGGTATCGAGCACTTCAAACCGGGAGGACTCGCTCTCAATCAGGCCGGCATCGCCCACCTGGCCGCCGGACTCCGCATAAAAGGGTGTCTGATCCAACACAATGATGCCACTGTCATCGGCGCCCAATGTGGTGACTGCTTCGCCGTCTTTGAAAAGCGCAATAACGCGCGCGTTTACGGCCAGAGAATCGTAGCCACAAAACTGCGTTACTCCATCAATATCCAGCTTCTCGCCCGACGCCATTTTAAACGAGCTTGCTGCGCGGGCACGCTGGCGCTGCGCCTCCATCGCCACTTCAAAGCCGTCCATATCCAGGCTCAAGTCTTTCTCGCGAGCAATGTCAGCAGTCAGGTCGACAGGAAAACCGTAGGTGTCGTAAAGGCGAAAAACGGTATCGCCGGGAATCACACTTCCTGTTAGACCAGCCAGATCCTGCTCGAGAATTCGCATACCCTGATCCAGGGTCTTGGCAAACTGCTCTTCCTCATTCAGCAGCGCTTTTTCGATACGCGTTTGCAGTTTGCGCAGCTCCGGATAGGCTTCCCCCATCTCTTCTGCCAACGGTCCTACCAGTCGGTGGAAGAAGGGCTCAGTTGCACCAAGTTTGTTACCGTGACGCGCGGCCCGACGAATAATGCGCCGTAGTACATAGCCACGCCCTTCATTAGAGGGCATCACACCGTCGGCAATCAAAAACGCACAGGAACGGATATGGTCAGCAATTACTCGCAGAGAGGTATGCTCCAGATCCGCTTCGCCTACCACCGTAGCTGTGGCGCGAATCAGGTTTTGAAACAGATCGATTTCATAGTTGCTGTGCACACCTTGCAGAACGGCCGCTACACGTTCGAGCCCCATACCGGTATCAATCGACGGGTTGGGCAAAGGCGTCAGTTCACCACTGGCATCGCGATTGAACTGCATAAAGACCAGATTCCAGATTTCGATATAGCGATCACCGTCGTCATCGGGACTACCGGGGGGACCACCGGGCACATCGGCGCCGTGATCATAGAAGATTTCAGAACTGGGCCCGCAGGGGCCGGTGTCGCCCATCTGCCAGAAGTTATCTTCATCCAGACGCGAGAATCGCTCAGCGCTAACCCCCATGTCCTTCAGCCAAATATCAGCGGCTTCATCGTCAGAGACGTGTACCGTTACCCAGAGCTTTTCCGGGGGTAGCTTGAAGACTTCAGTCAGCAGCTCCCAGGCAAATTGAATGGCCTCACGCTTGAAGTAGTCCCCAAAGCTGAAATTGCCCAACATCTCGAAAAAGGTGTGGTGGCGCGCGGTGTAACCCACATTTTCCAGGTCATTGTGCTTACCACCGGCACGCACACATCGCTGGGAGCTGGTGGCGCGACTATAGTTGCGCTGCTCATCCCCCAGAAAAACGTCTTTAAACTGCACCATTCCCGCATTAGTAAACAGCAGGGTGGGATCATTGCCAGGCACCAGCGAGCTGCTGGCAACCGGGGTATGCCCCTTGCTCTCAAAGTAGCGGATAAAAGCGTCGCGAATTTCAGCGCTCTTCATGCAAATTCCTGTTCTGGATACAAAACACCTGCCAGCGCCCAGGCTAGTCGCCAAGCTCCGGCAGGTGCCAAATTAAAAGTCCGAAATTATAGCGAAACCCGCGCCACTTGTATTGTCTGGCGGGTTCCAGCGCAAGCTAGAGTGCTTAGCCCAGTTTCTCGTCGCTGCTCAGTTGCCGTGCTTCTGATTCCAGCATCACCGGTATCCCGTCGCGCACCGGGTAGGCCAAACCGCTGGCCTTACAAATCAGTTCGTCTTTCTCCTGATCGTATTCCAGCGGCGCTTTGCTCACAGGGCAAACCAGTATTTCCAGTAACTTCTTGTCAATCATCCCATTCTCTCTATGGCCGCGTCGGCATCGGGCCCACGTGCAACACCGGGTCCAGACGGACCCTATTCCAGTTCATGCGCCAGTCCAAGTGCGGACCTGTCGCGCGGCCAGTGGCCCCTACTTTCCCGACCACCTGCCCCTGACGAACCTCTTCGCCTTCTTTAACCAACACCTCACTGAGATGGATAAAGGTCGACGTGACACCGTAGCCATGATCCATCACCAGCGTACCGCCGGAGAAATACATATCCGGATGAGCTAGGCGCACAGTGGCATCAGCGGGCGCCACCACCGGGGTTCCCGTCGCGGCGGCCACGTCGACACCAAAGTGGGGGCGTCGCGGCTCGCCATTATAAACACGCTGACTGCCGAATACACCCGTAATCGGGCCTTCCAGCGGCCAAATAAAAGGTTGGCTGAAAGCCAAGCTGTCACTGGCTTTCGCCCGGGCCCGCGCGACCATCACGTTTTCCTCACGAATCCGGTCCAAGACCTCCGGCGGCGGCGTTACCGTGTTTTGCGGCACACCTTCAATTCGCTGGATATCGTACTGGCGCTGCCTGATCGCCAGAGTCTCTTCTTTACAGCTCTCTTGCCGGCACACCTTCAGCGTGGCGACCGGCTTTGCATCGCGACCAAAGCCGAAAACCACCAACCCCGTTTCAGTCGCCCGCAGCAATTTGCCATCCAGGTAGGCCTGCTCTCCCTCAGCGAGCTGGCCTATCAACAAGCCCCCCTGAGCCAGCTCACCGCGCAATTCCAGCGCCTGCACCGCACCGGAAACCAAGACTAAGGCGTACAAAAGCGCTTTCATTTATCTTCCTTTTCTTTGGCGGCCCGCAGACTGGAACGCAGCCACCGCTATATTCAGGCTAATCATCAGACAACAAGTGGGCT
>JBFKDP010000072.1:0-14495 GCA_041619575.1 Litorivivens sp. | reverse complement strand
GCTCAAGCCATACGGAGTTTGCCGGCCGTATAGGCAATGGCTATAACACCGTAAGTGCAGGTGGGTTTTTATTTGGCGGAGGTTCGGCTGATCCCAATGATACCGAGGACTGTAACGGCCACGGTACCCATGTAGCCGGCACGGTGGGCGGTACGGAATTTGGTGTCGCCAAGGGTAGCACCCTGCACGCGGTACGCGTACTCGATTGCAATGGCAGTGGTTTGAACTCGGGCGTTATTGCCGGCGTCGATTGGGTTATGGCAAACCACCAGAAGCCGGCCGTGGCCAATATGAGCCTAGGTGGTGGCAACAGCACCGCTCTGGACGATGCTGTGCGCGCTGCGATTAATGCGGGGGTTACTTTTGTGGTTGCTGCCGGTAACGACAACACTGATGCCTGTAGCGGGTCGCCTAACCGGGTAGCTGAAGCTTTGACCGTGGGGTCAACGACGTCGTCTGATGCGCGATCGTCCTTCTCGAACAAGGGCAACTGTGTGGATATTTTTGCGCCTGGTTCCAGCATCCGCTCGGCGGGTATCAGCAATGACAGCAGCACCGCAACCATGAGTGGCACTTCTATGGCGGCGCCCCATGTAGCTGGGATTGCAGCTCAGTATCTGTCTGTGAATACCCACGCGCAGCCGGGTGAAGTTTTTTCGGCTATTATCGCAGCAGCGAGTGGCAATCGCCTGAGCAGTATCGGCACAGGCTCCCCCAATTTGCTGGCGCAGAGTGATATTGCTGGCGAAGGTGTTGACCTTCCTCCGGTTGCTCGCGTGACAGTTGATTGTGTTGAATTGCAGTGCACTTTTGATGGCTCGGCGAGCAGTGACGACAGCGCGATTGTGAGTTATGTCTGGGACTTTGGTGATGGAGCGGCAAGTACGGCTGCGCAAACAAGCCATGCTTACTCCAGCGCTGGCAGCTATACCGTCAGCCTGACCGTTGTTGATACAGCCAGCCAGAATGATACACAGACGCAAACCATTGTTGTTGCTGAAGCCGGTGCGGCCCCTTGCAGCGATTGCAGTCATAGCGGAGGTAACCTGGCCAATGGCGAGGTGGTCTATGTGCCTGCGCAGGGCGTCTCGGTGGGTGCGGGTCGATTCCAGGGCTGGCTTGAGGGTCCGGCCAATGCCGACTTCGATATCCGTCTTGAGCGCTACAGCTGCTCAATATTCTTCTGTAGCTGGAGCAGTGTCGCCCGTGCAGAAACCGCGAGCAGCATTGAAACTATTGATTACAATGGCTCTGCAGGTGAATACCGTTGGCGCGTCAGCAGCTATAGTGGTACAGGCAGCTACGACTTCTGGTATGCCATGCCCAACTAATTGGTGGGCATGGGCTTCGTCCATATGTGCCATTGCCAGCCTCTGGGGGCCTTGTTATGTTGAGAAGCTATTCAAATAACAAGGCGACAGAATATGGGCAATTGTTACAAGGCGCAGGAAGCGAGTTTTCAGTCAGGCCAATATGTGCTGGCCGGTGACCGGGAAGGTTGGTTAAGCTTGTTTGCAGATGATGCGGTGGTGCAAGACCCGGTTGGGGAATCACCGCTTGATCCGACAGGCAAGGGCCATCGCGGCAAGGAGGCAATTGGCGCATTCTACGATATGGTGATAGGCCCCGGTGTGATGGAGAAGTTTGAAATAACATCTTCACACCCCGCTGGCGACGAGTGCGCCAACGTCGTGGATATTCGCAATGTGATGGGGGAGCATGTCGTTGAAATGCGCATGGTGGTTGTTTATACGTCCGATGACGACGGCAAGCTGGTTTCGCTGAAAGCTTACTGGGATTTCAACAAAACCCAATCCTGACCTATACGCGGTTCCAGGCCGCTTACTCGCGGCCTATGCGTCGTTCCCGGTCGTAGCGAAAAAAGCCGCTAGCTTCCTCTCGACGTATCTGTTCGGCATCACGGCCAAAATACCGCTCCTGCAAAGCGTAAAGTTCACGCGTCTGCGGGGCGTCATTATCATTGCCTAGCAGCCGCTGACGCTCCTGCATATAGGCGCTTCCGTTCTCCCAACTGTCGTCGCGCTGCTGGTCCAGTGCCTCCCAGCGATCGAGTGCTTCATTGTCCATGCCGAGCGTAGCTCGGACCTCGCGCAGCGAGGCCCTGCGCTGAGTGGCAGGCAGGTCGCGGAGCTCTGATTGTATGCTCGGCAGATCCAGAAATTTGTTGAGTAACTCCGTTTGTCTTGAGCGTATAAAGTGCTGACTGTTGTCACCGTAGGTTTTTTCAATCGCGGTAACGACGGATTCGGCTCTGCTCAGCAAGTCTCCGTCCGGGTTTTGTTCAACAGATTCCAATGCGTCCTGAATTTTCTGGTTTCTGATCTCTGCGGCCCAGATTTCCTCCGCCTCCATGCCAAAGGCAGCGTAGCGCTTATCCCATAGTAGCTTGCGACGCTCAGACGCCGACATTTTCTGGAGCATTTCCCTGTCTGCGACGAGCCAGCTGTTGTAAGACTGCAGGCTTTCAAATTTCCCCATCAGCTCGTCACTCAGCTCTGGAAAGCTTGCTTGTAAAATAGCGTAGACTCGTGACTGCCAATCGTCAGGGTAGTGTGCTTTCAGGTATGAAATAACCTGCTCGAGAAATCGTATTTGTGCGTGCTTGATCGTGATATGGGGCGCAAAACGAGTTGTAACGTCGGCTAGAAAAAGGGCTTCGCGTTCGGCGTCTGACTGTACATTGATGCCGGCTTTGTCCGCCGATTCGGGCGCTGCTGGTGCAGTTTTTGGGGCAAATTCGCTACCAGCTTTTGTGGTGGCTATGTCTGTCTTGGCGGTCTTGTTTTGTCCCAACAGGCTGAAAGCCAGCGCCGCAATAGCGGCGCCGCTTACAAGCCATAAAGGCTTGGGTTTTAGCATCAGTTCACCTCCTAGAAGCCGTTGTCGGCGATGAAGTCGGTGATGGCCGCGTAGAACTCCATTTCGTCAAAGGTATCCGGCGGTACCCCGATGATATCGAGATGATCCTGATTGATCTTCCAAGCGTGAGAGGTCATTTGGGTAGAGGTCGGCGCATTCAGGTCAGCAACATAGCCCGTATTGGTTTGGGTCCAGGCGTAGTCGAGACAGCCATAGCACTCCCAGTATTCCATTCGGTAGCCCATCTGCTGCGAGTTGATACCCACCAGACCATCGTCGTCATTGTCGCTGGCATTGCCGTCGCCGGTGCCCAGCGCGCCATCGCCATTGGCGTCGTAGGAGGCGTATCCGTCTCCGTCGATTTCAGTCCACAGTTCTTTCAGCAGATACAGAGCGGGGTTCATATTGCCGTTGTCCTGCCCGGTAAGAAAGCTGCGGGAGCGTTCAATGTTGTCGGTACCTGCCGGGTAGTTCTGGTTAAAGGCATAGGTGCCGGTGGTCACGCCGTCATTGGGGTCGAAGTCGTGATTGACGAGCTGCTTGAGCGCTGCAATGGCATCGTTGCCGCCACCGTATATGACATTGCCAAAATACTCGGCGAGAGTTTCCAGTATAGAAGTTACGCCAGGCTGGAGGTTGAGTACGTATTGGGCAATCGGTGATCCGCGGTGCGGCGAAGAAATACTGATGCCGTATTTTACGACCCGATGGCCGTGTGCATCTTTTAATAGTTTGGCGGCCTTGCGCAGATCGAGCCCGCCCTGGGAGTGACCAATGATATTGACGTAGGAGTGTCCTGAGCTTGCCAGGTAGTTCTGGATATCCTGATACAGCTCGTAGCCACGCTGTTCCGAACTGGCAAAGGGCGTCACCGAGGCGACAAAGGACTCTTGCGAAGAGTTTATGTCGTGATTGCAGTAATACTCGCCCCACTGACAGGTATCGAGGACGTAGACGCCATAGTCGTCTCCCCAGTAGTCGTAGCCGAGAATGTCGTCAAAGCCGGCCATGCCGTGTGCGAAGACGATTGGGTATGTGGTTTTGTTGGCATCGCGTGCCAAGGTAGGTGTTGCGATTAGGCTCAGTGATAGCAGTAAAGCTGTCACCAGCGGGTGATGGTGTTTCATACAGATTCTCCCGTTATATCTTTTTTTATATAGGCTCGAGAGCCTTGGGTGATGTATGACAAACTGCGTCAATGCATACTTGTGGTTGTGCTCCTTTTAGAGATTAATGCTGCAGGTCCTTGTGCAACAACGAAAAGGCCCGCTTCGAATCGAAGCAGGCCCAGTGTGCGTGAGTGATCTTACTTGACCAGTTCGCGGCCAATTATCAGTTTCATGATCTCATTGGTACCACCGTAGATGCGCTGTACGCGGGCATCGGCCCAAGCGCGCGCTACTGGGTATTCCCACATAAAGCCGTAGCCGCCATGCAACTGTAGGCACTCATCCATGACCTTGCCCTGCAGGTCGGTGGTTAGCATTTTCGCCTTGGCAGCAGTTACCGCATCCAGTTTTTCCTCGATGTGCAGCTCCAGGCAGCGGTCGAGAAACACGGTGGCTGAAGTCAGCTCAGTATCGAGTTCTGCCAGTTTGAATTGGGTGTTCTGGAAGGTAGCAATGGATTTGCCAAATGCCTTGCGCTCGGTGACGTACTCAACGGTTTTATCAAGAATAGCCTGTGCGCTGTGTACGGCCAGAATAGCAATGTTCAGGCGTTCCTGTGGCAGATCCTGCATTAAATAAACAAAGCCCATGCCTTCTTCGCCCAGCAGCGCTGAAGAGGGTACGCGCACGTCTTGAAAGAACAGCTCGGAAGTGTCCTGGGCTTTCAGGCCGATCTTGTGCAGGTTTTTACCTTTCTCAAAACCGGGCGTGCCCGCTTCCACTAGAAACAGGCTGGTGCCCTTGGCGCCGGCAGAGGGGTCGGTTTTGGCAACTACAACTACCAGATCAGCGTGCTGACCGTTGGTGATAAAGGTTTTGGAGCCATTGATGACGTACTCGTCACCATCCTTTATCGCGGTTGTTTTAATGCCCTGAAGGTCGGAACCCGCTGCAGGTTCAGTCATTGCGATTGCCGTTACAATTTCGCCGGATACGCAGCCGGGGAGGTATTTCTGTTTTTGCTCTTCGCTGCCGTAGCGAACGATGTAGGGTACAGCGATATCCGAATGCAGCCCCCAGCCAATACCCGTCAAGCCTGAGCGAGCACACTCTTCGTCAACAATAGCGTTGTAGCGAAAATCCACGCCAACACCGCCGTATTCTTCAGGGACCGTTGGGCTCAGAAAGCCTTGCTCTCCGGCTTTGTTCCACAGGGCGCGATCAACCTGTCCATCTTTCTCCCACTGTTCGTGGTAGGGGGCTGCCTCCGTTTCCAGAAACTTGCGGACAGACTCACGAAACATTTCGTGTTCGGGTTCGTAGACGGTTCTTGGGATCATCACTCGGTCCTCATTTAGCTTGTTTTTTGATGGTTGCTAGCTTACTACGTAGACTCTAGCGCGGGAGATCACCTAGGTGAATAGCCAATATTCACTTAGGAAAGGCATATGACACAACTAGGCTTTTGGGTGGGATCGTTCACAGCGCCCGGTTCAGGCATTATGATGGCCGCTGAGTGCAGGTTAACAGTGGGGAAGGATGACTGAATCCGCCATCAGCTACCGGGTCAATCAGCCCATTCCGGTAGTCAAATTTATCGATCTACTGGAGCGATCCGGTCTGGCCGAGCGTCGCCCTGTGGCGGATAAAGAATGTCTGCAGGGTATGCTCAGTGGTGCCAACCTGTTGGTGACCGCCTGGGACGGGACGAAGCTGGTTGGTCTGTCGCGTTCGCTGACGGATTTTCACTATGCGTGTTACCTGTCTGATCTGGCGGTTGACCAGGCCTATCAGCGTAATGGCATCGGACGGGAGTTGATCGAGCGCACCCGCAAGCAGCTGGGGGCAAAAACCAAACTGGTATTGTTGGCGGCTCCTGATGCTCAAGCGTATTACCCTAAGATAGGTTTTAGCCCCAGTGAACGCTGCTGGGTTCTAGAAAAGGGCGCCGAACTGCGATGACGCCAGAACGCAAAGCCCGGCTCGACCGTGTACTGTGCTGCCGGCAACCGGATTTCACCATTGTTACCGACTATGTACACAAGGGCCGCAATCTTTCAGCGATTGTAAGAACAGCGGATGCGGTTGGTGCTCTGGAAATGCATTGTGTCATTGGTGATAAAGAGTACAAAGCTTTTCGCGGCACGGCCAAGGGCAGCCACGGTTGGCTCAAGGTCAATCGTTATACTGATCTTAATGATGCTTTGGTGCCCTTGAAAAATTCGGGTTACCAGGTTGTGGCGGCGAATCTCTCGGTGGATTCCGTAGACTTCCGAGACGTTGATTATACGAAGCCTACGGCTTTATTGATGGGAGCAGAAAAAGAAGGCTTGAGCGCCCTCGGTGCTGAGCTGGCCGACGTTGAGGTCACCATACCGATGGTGGGTATGGTGCAGTCCTTTAATGTATCGGTGGCAGCGGGCATCATTCTCAGCGAAGTCCAGCGCCAGCGGCAGCTGGCCGGGCTCTATGATCGAAGGCGGATTGACGAAGAAACCTATCAGCGACTGTTTTTTGAATGGGGCTATCCTAAGCTCCGGCATTTTTGCGCTCACTACGATTTACCCTACCCCCCCTTAAATGAAGAGGGCGATTTGCATGAGCCCTCTCTGTGGTATGCCAGTGTGCGTGAAAAACTGGGGGGCCGAGAACTGGATTTCAGTGAGGTTAATGGATGACCGGACGCAAATTGGCCCTGTGGCTGCTGCTGCCCTATATACTGTGGCTGACGTTTTTCTATAGCTATCATTTTATTGACAGTGTGAATCTGGCCTTGCACGAGGCGGGCCATATATTCTTTAGCTTTGGCGGCCAAACCCTGCACTTCCTCGGTGGCACGCTGGGGCAGCTGGCCTTTCCGCTTGCCTTTATTGTTCACTTCCGCCGACAGCAGCAGTATTTTGAAAGCGCGATGTGTACGATCTGGCTGGCCGAAAGTCTTATGTATACTGCCGAGTACCTGGGGGATGCCAAGGCAATGAAGCTTCCGCTGGTTGGGGGCGGTATTCATGACTGGAATTGGCTGCTGAGCCGATGGGGCCTACTGGATAATTGCGTCGGCCTGGCGCAATTCCTTCACCTGGTTGCGGTGGCCGTGATGGTGGTGGCCTGGTGGAAGGCCTATCAACTACAATATGCTGTATCAGCCAAACCACGCCGGAAACCATTATGAGCATGACCTGGATAGTAATCGCCATGCTGTTGCTCCTGCATACTGCGTGGACGGTTGCTCACGCAATCACCAATAAGGGCCAGGTAACCCAAGGACTTTTCACGCCAGACAAGACCCTGCCCTATGTCTGGGGCGGCGTTTCACTAGTTGCTCTGGCGCAGGTTGTCTTCATTCTCATTCGCTACCCCGTGCTTTAGTCAGCAGCCTGGCGCCCCGCCTCTACTGTTTCACCTGTCTGGGTGATGCTCATCGCGATGACATTTGCCAGAATCCTCACGCATGATAAGAAGCCTCTGGAGAGCTGCAAATGAGTGAAAAAGATACTGTGCAATCTGTCGTTGACGGCACCGCTTGGGCAGCGTTCTGCGACTCCCTCAAAGAAACCGGACAGCAGATACTGCGCCCCGAGGCACCTGCAGACGCTTTTACTCGCGCCGAGGGCTGGCGCTACCTGACGCGCCTGACTCGTATAGCACTCGACATGTTTATGGAGTGCAGCGACCGTGATTTCCCCACCTTTTACCGTCCTTCCCATGAAACGGCCAAGATTGGTGCCGATAATCCCGATAATTACTATCAACGTGCCGAGATCAATGGACAGTACGATTACCGCATTACCGGCACTCGTGGTTCGGTTGCCTACCTGGGCTTGATTGCCATTGCCGGCGGATACGAAGACGAAGACAGCAATATGCGCTCAGTCGGCTCGCTCGATACTCACGGTGGCTTGGAAGTCGATGCCGATGGCCGGATTGAAATCATTCTCAGCCGCGAACCCAAGCCAGGCAATTGGCTAAAAATAACCGAAGATACCATTGCGGTTCTGGTGCGGCAGACCTTTCTTGATCGCAAATCTGAAATAACCGCGGACCTGAAAATCGAGCGTATTGCTGAGGACGGAGTTATTCCGGCGCCGCTCGACCCCGAACAATTAGCGCTTAACCTGCAAAAGACAGCAGGTTTTGTACAGGGTACGGCCAAGCTGTTTGCGGATTGGGCGGAGTCCTTTCTCGACAAGCCCAATGAGTTGCCGCCTGCGGATCAGGCCTATTGCCAGAAAATTGGTGGCGACCCCAATATTTTTTACTACCACAGTTACTACGACCTGGCAGAGGATGAAGCGCTGGTTGTTGACGTGCCCCGCATTCCTGAATGTGATAACTGGAACCTGCAGGTCGACAATTACTGGATGGAATCCCTCGACTACCGATACCTCAAAATTCACGTCAACAAACACACGGCAATCTATAACGATGACGGCAGTGTGCAGATTGTTATTTGCGCAACGGACCCGGGTCACCCCAATTGGTTGACCACGGCAGGGCATCGCCAGGGCACCCTGGCTTTTCGCTGGATTGGCGCGGATGACATTGTGCACCCGAATACCCGGGTCGTTAAAACCAGCAGCCTCAAGTCCTGAAACGCAGTAATTGATGTAGACAGCATTGGAGAAGTCGTAGTGACAGAACAACAAATTCCGGATGTAGAAATCAGTGTTGATGGCCTGCTGGATGCCGCAAGAGAGGCAACCGGGTTGAGCGATTTTGGCGATGAGTCTTTTCGCGAGCCCTACGAAGTCCTGATCAAATCGCTCAATGAAGAAGCTAACCTGAATGCGGTGGGCCGCTTTACCCAATATCAACGTATTCTGAATTTGCTGTGTAACCGCCTTCGCACCGAAGCCTGGATTGCCCGGCATCCGGAAATTCTTGACGAGCAAGTCAGTGCGCCGGTGGTGATTATCGGCTTGCAGCGTACCGGTTCGACCATGTTTCACCGAATTCTCGCGAGCGATTCCCGCTTTTATGCGCCACTGTGGTACGAAGTGCGAAACCCTGCGCCCTATATGGACTGGGACTTTAAAGGTGAGGATCAGCGGGTGGTGGAAGCCAAGGCAGAAGTAGCCGCCATGCTGGAGGCTAATCCCGAACTGGCGTCGATTCACCCGATGGACCCGATGGCCGCCGACGAAGACATTATGCTACTTGAGCACAGTTTCTATAGCACCGTGCCCGATGCCTTTTGCAATGTACCGAGTTATGGCGAATGGAATGACAGCCACGACAACACGCCCGGTTATGAATACCTGAAGCGCCTGCTCCAGTTTATGCAGTGGCAGAAAAAGCAGCAGGGGCAGAAGGCCGAACGCTGGATATTGAAAACGCCGCACCACCTTCATCATGTGGCGACGCTACTGCGTGTTTTCCCTGATGCAAAAATAATTCAGACTCACCGCGACCCCTTGCAGACTATCCCCTCCGCGGCGAGTATGAACTACAACCTCTGGGTCATGTGCGCCGAAAACCCTGACCCTAAAGTGGTGGGTGAGCAATGGGCGGCAAAATACGCAAGAGGCATGCTGCACACCTTGCATACGCGCAACGCCAAGCCCGACGCCTTTATCGATGTCTGGTATAAGGATACAGTCACCGACCCGTTCAAACCGGCGCAGGCGGTATATGATTTTATTGGTATGGAGTTTACCGATGAAGCTCACGCCGCTATGGAAAAGTGGCGCGAGGACAACAAACGCGAAGACCGGCCGAGCCACGAGTACACTTTGGAGCAGTTCGGCTTTAGCGAAGAGGGCTTGAAAAAGCAGTTTGCCGAGTACCGGGCGCAGTACCTTTAGCCGCCCGCAAGTAGTGGGGCTCGCCTTTCAGGCGGGCTCTAGTGTCACGTTGGGCGTTGTCCATTGTCTATACCCGCGCAATCCTTATTGCTGCTGCCGGCAAAGCTCAATCCAGTAGTCTACCGATGCCTTGTTATGCCGCTTGCGAGGTAGTGCGAAGTAAAAACGGCGACGCATGTTCCGGCTCGCCAGCTTGAGCGGCACCAGATTGCCACTGCGAAAATCGTTCTGCAGAACCACCTGAGACAGACAACCAATTCCCAGGCCGGATTCAACCGCGCTTTTGATGGCTTCATTGTGGCGAAATTCTCGGTAAATATTGATCTCAGGTAGCAACTCGGCAAGGGCACGATCGAAGGTGTGGCGCGCCCCGGAATCCGGCTCGCGAAGTATCCAGCGGGCGCTTTTGATGTCGCGATTGTTCAGGGTTTTTCGTTGGGCCAGTGGGTGGTCTGCGCTGCAGAATACCACGAGCTCGTCTTCCATCCAGGGAATGAGTTCCAGGTCGCGGTGTTGGACCTCCCGCTCAATCATTCCGACATCCACCTCGTAGTTCAGTACTTTGCTAACGATCTCCGGCGTATTGGCGGTATCGAGATCAACATCGGCGTCAGGGTAGTGCGTCAGGTAGTCCGCGAGGTAGCGAACCACTAGGTGGTTGCCAATGGTAAAGCTCGCGCCTACCCGCAGGTGTCCCAGATCACCGTGCTGATGCAGGGTCTGCTCAAACTGCAGACAGTGGGTGTAGAGCATTTCAGCTTCCTTACGCAAGCTGTGACCCACAGGGCTGAGCTGCAGCTTGTTGCCTTGGCGCTCGAATAGGGAAACACCGTAGTTCTTTTCCAGGGCCTGCAGGGCGGCACTGGCTGCAGATTGAGAGAGATTCAGGTCAGTGGCTGCACGGGAGACGTTCTCGTGCCGCGCCACTGCGAGAAAGATGGTGAGTTGCCGCAGGGTATAGTTCATGGAGGGATTCTACGTCAGCAAGACAGAAATCACTATCGATAAAATCGATACTAAGTATCTCAATAACCCGTTTTACTTATGGATAAGCCAGCCGTATCATGGCCGCCTTATCAAGGCTCAGCCTGCGCTGAACCTTTGTCTGAACACGTGAATACGGACTATGGAGAACACAATGACCGAGCAGAAAGCGACCAATGTGCACTGGCACGACGGTGAAGTCAGCCGCGACGACCGCCAGAAATTGCTGAAACAAAAAGGCGCGACCCTCTGGTTTACGGGCTTGTCCGGTTCAGGCAAAAGCACCGTAGCCGTGGCCTTGGAAAAGGCACTGATCGAGCGGGGTCATATCTGCTATCGTCTCGATGGCGACAACATACGTCTGGGCATCAATAAAAACCTCGGGTTCAGCGCAGAAGATCGCGCAGAAAATATTCGCCGTATTGGTGAAATTTCCAAACTCTTTGTCGACACGGGCGTTATCGTGTTGTCCAGCTTTGTGAGCCCCTATCGCGAAGACCGCGACAATGTGCGCAAGCTGCATGCTGAAGGCGATATGGATTTTATTGAAGTCTACGTCGATGTGCCTCTGTCGGTGGCCGAAGAGCGTGACCCGAAAGGTCTGTACAAGAAAGCTCGCGCGGGTGAAATCAAAAACTTTACCGGTATTGATGATCCCTATGAAGCGCCTGAATCTCCAGAAATTGTGCTGAACAGCCATGAAATGAGCCTGGAGAAGGAAGTTGAAGTGCTACTCGAAGAGATGGGCAAGCGCGGCATTATTTGAGGAAGAGGCTAAACGGAAGATGGGAGCCGCCAGTACGGCTAAGTCTTTTGCGTCTTCCGTTTCCCGTCCAGCGTGCAGCCGGGCGGTAAAATTATTGAAAGCGAACTTAGCAAGCAATCCAGACTACGGAGCAACCACATGATCAAACCCCACGGCGCCAATGAGCTCAAGCCGCTGTTTGTCTACAACACCGAAAAACACCACGCCCTGCAGGCCGAGGCAGAGACGCTGCCTTCGCTCTTGCTCAACTCTGCTGCTGCTGCCAACGCGGTTATGCTTGGTGCTGGCTACTTTACGCCCCTGAGCGGTTACATGAATCTGGCGGACTCTCTGAGCGTTGCCGAGCATATGAAAACGGCTGATGGCCTGTTCTGGCCCGTGCCAGTGGTCAATCTGACATCTTCAGCCGACGGCATTGAAGCCGGCAGCCGCATTGCCCTGCGTGACCCTAATGTCGATGGCCATCCAATTCTGGCAGTTATGGATGTCGATGCTGTGGAATCGGTCAGCAGTGAGCAGATCGAGTTTATGGCCGAGCATATCTTCGGCACACTGGATGCGGATCACCCTGGCGTTAAGACCTTCAAGAGCCTGGGCAATATTATGCTGTCCGGCGCCATTGAGGTCTTGAACTTCTCCTACTTCCAGACGGACTTCCCCGACACCTTCCGTACAGCGGTTGAAATTCGCAATGAAATCGCTGAGCGTGGCTGGGAGACTGTCGTCGCATTCCAGACGCGTAACCCGATGCACCGTGCGCACGAAGAGCTGTGCCATATGGCTCGCGAACAACTGAATGCCGACGGTGTTTTGATCCACATGCTGCTGGGACAGCTCAAGCCCGGCGATATCCCTGCCGACGTCCGCGATGCTGCCATCCGTAAGATGGTGGAAGTGTATTTCCCACCGAACAGTGCCATGGTTACCGGCTACGGTTTTGATATGCTCTATGCCGGTCCGCGCGAGGCGGTATTGCACGCTGTCTTCCGTCAGAACTGTGGCTGTACCCACCTGATCGTTGGCCGTGACCACGCGGGTGTAGGCGACTACTACGGTGCCTTTGACGCACAGACAATCTTCGATGATGTGCCCGCTGATGCATTGGGTATCGAAATCTACAAGGCGGATCACACTGCTTACTCGAAGAAACTCAACAAGGTCGTAATGATGCGCGATGCGCCAGATCACGACAAAGAGGACTTCGTATTGCTGTCAGGCACCAAGGTGCGTGAAATGCTGGGGCAGGGTATTGCACCGCCGCCTGAGTTCTCCCGCCCGGAAGTCGCCAAGATCCTAATGGACTACTATCAGGCACTGGACGCGAAATAAGTCTGGCAGAAGGACTTTAAAAAAACCCGGCGCTGCCGGGTTTTTTATTTGTTACGAAACGATGACAAACGTTGCAGTAGCATCGCCCCACCCTCACAATCCATGTTTTCGCTGGAAACATCAATGGGCTTTGGAAGCTGATTGGGGTTTGTTTGCAAGTGAATAATAATTGTGAATAAGGGACTGTTGAATGCAGTACTGGAAGTGGTTGACCGTTTTTTCCTTTCTGACGCTTACTCTTTCGGGGTGTAACTCAAGCAGCAGTAGCAGCACGACTCCAACGCCAACCGGTAGTCATTCCGGGGGCGAACCTGAACTCACCTACGATGTAACCGTGCACCGTACCTCCTTTGGTATTCCTCATATCAATGCCAGAGACTATGCCAGCATGGGCTTTGGCTATGGCTACGTTCACGCCGAAGACAACCTATGCGTCTTGCTCGACGACCTGATCACCATTCGCGGCGAACGCGCTCGGTATCTCGGGCGCAATGGACCGAAATACCTCATTGTGGCCAATGGTTCCAATGCGGCGCCTGTCGATTCGGATTTCTTTTGGAAGCTGATGGCAACCGACGAGGCTGTGGCGAAGTTGAAGGCTGACATCGTGCCGGAGGCGGCGGCAGCCACCAAGGGTTTTGCTGCGGGCTTTAATCGCTATCTGAACGAGATCAAGGCCGGTGAACACCCGGGCCGTCATGCGGACTGCCGCAACGAAGCGTGGTTGCAGGAAATTACTGAAGACGATATGTATCGTCGCTATTACCGCCTGGGCCTGTTGGCCAGCTCGTCAGTCTTCGTCAACGAAATCGCGGGCGCGGAGCCTCCCAGCGCGACTAATGTACCGGTTCCGGTAATCGCTCCTGCTATTGCCGATATTCCCAAAGATACGCTGCCGTTTCCGCTGGGTGGGGAGTTGGATATCGGCAGTAATATGTATGCGCTGGGTCCCAAGGCAACTGCTACCGGTCGCTCGATGCTGTTTGGCAATCCTCACTTCCCCTGGACCGGGACTGAGCGCTTGTATCTGAGCCACCTGAATGTCGGTAATACAGAAATTATGGGTGCATCTCTCTACGGTGTGCCGGCAGTGCTGATTGGCTTCAACGACAAGTTTGCCTGGAGTCATACCGTATCCACCGCCTACCGCTTTGGCTTTTACGAACTGACACTGAACCCTGCTGATCCGACGCAGTATCTCTATGACGGTGAATTTGTGCCGATGGAAGCCGTACCGATCACCATTATGGTGAAAGAGGATGACGGCAGTTTGACCGAAGAATCGCGAACACTTTATCGCTCTCACTACGGCCCGATGCTGGAATTTGCCGTGTCTGGCGTGACCATTTTTGAATGGAGCTATGCCAAGGCCTACACATTGCGGGATGTGAATGCTGAAAACTCGCGCTTAATTAATCAGTTTTTTGAGTGGAACAGCGCTCAGAGCCTGGAAGAGTTTATCGAGTTGCATGGCAGCGTGCTCGGTGTGCCCTGGGTCAATACGGCGGCGACAGGCCCTGGCAAAAATGCCTACTACGGCGACGTGACGGTTGTGCCTCACGTTACCGATGACCAGGCCAGCCAATGCGGAACCAGCCCACTGGCAGTAGCCTTCGAGCAGTT
>JBFKDP010000071.1:0-14600 GCA_041619575.1 Litorivivens sp. | reverse complement strand
GGACAACAGCAAAAAGCAGGCGACTCCGATTTTATTGAAAGCACTAACACGCATCATATAACCCCTGTCTCAGTAAAGTTCTGCCAGTAATTGATCCAACGCCGAGCGTCTGTGTGGCGGTGTTGGCGCAATCAAGCCGTAGCTTTGTAAAACCGTCAGCAATTTTCTGGGCTCAATGTCCTTGTTACCGACAATCTCCACATGACCGGCGTCAACTTGCACCCGCTCGACGATACGGTACTGATCAATCACCGGATGATATTGCTCTGCTAATTCAAAAACATCATCACTTTCGAGGCAACGGCCATTGTCCGCGTACAGCCGGCAGGTATCTTTCTCATTGGTATCGATTTTCAGATAACGCTGTACCGATGAGGCCAGCGCTTCAGGTCGCCGAATAAAGTCAGACGCCCAGGTAATTTCAAACCAGTTATCACCCGTTACCGCCCAACAGATACCGGGTACGATGCCGAGCGTAAGCCAGTGCAGGGCCTTGATGCCACAATGCTCAGCTGCACCGATGCCGGCAAAGGGAGCAGATACCGTGACCAGCTCCAACTCGCTGTGCTGCAAAGCCTGGTGTGTGCCGGTCGATTCAAGCGCTTTGCGGGCCACCAATCCACCCATGCTATGCCCCAGCACCGATATCGACTGATTGTCAGTGGCCGCGGCCAATGCTGCCAGGGAGTCAATCAGACGCTCGGCGCTGTCCACAAGGCTGTCGCGATCATCGTAGCCGAAGCAGACCGCCTGCTGGCCGTGGAAGGCATAAACCTGAGCCAGTGACCGGAAGCGCCCCGCGGAACCGTTGCAACCGTGAACCAGCACCGTAACCGGCGAGCCGGAATCCAATTGCAAGGCACTGTCTTGTGCGTCCGTGCAGGGCCTGAGCCCTTCAATCGTCACATCGGTATCCGGAGCTGGCAGCAAGGAACGGTCCAGCGGTTTGCTATCAGGCTGGTAGCGATCCGCTGCACAGCCCGCCAGCAGCATGGCAAGTCCAACTAGCAGTGCGAGTGTTTTCACCCCATCTCCTTCGATAAAAAGCGCTTACCGCCAACTACCGGATTAACGACCAATCAACCCACTGGAATCGTGGGCAATAAGTGCAGTGATCTTCCAATCCTCTCCGCTTTCAGCAAGCAAGGTGTACGTGGCTGCTATGTTCTCCAACACACTGCCATCCTCGTGCCAGCGAGTAAACGCTGCGCTCACGATGGCGACAGTGTCCGTCAGCCGATGAATATGCATCTCGCCCACGGTACTGTGCGAAAACCCACTTTCCTGGAGTGCCCCCAACCCATTGTCGAACATCGCCTTCAACTCATCGACCTTGGAAAAATGCAGTTTGCTTCCACCCGCCACTATAATCACCGGAAAGTGAAAATAACTCACTGCAGCCGCCGCGTTTCCGGGCCTGAATGTGGCGCAGTAGTGTTCGATAAAAGTCGAAATACTCGGCACAGAGTATACCTCTGGCGCTGTCTGCGCCCTGATCTGCTGTTATTGAAGAATAACCGTCTTGTCGCCATTCAACACCACTCGATCTTCGCAATGCAGACGGACGGCATGAGACAGCGCCGTCGCTTCAATGTCATGACCCAGGTGCACCAACTGTTCAATAGTATAGGTGTGATTAACCGGCTTGACCTCCTGCACGATAATCGGCCCTTCGTCGAGATCGGCGGTAACATAGTGGGCCGTTGCGCCCACCACTTTTACGCCGCGGCTGTGGGCCTGATGATAGGGCCGCGCCCCCTTAAAGCTGGGTAAAAAGGAGTGATGAATATTAATTGCCCGACCCTCCAGTTGCCCGCAAAGATCATCCGAGAGAATCTGCATATAGCGGGCCAACACCAACAGGTCGACAGCTTCCTCACGCATCAGCGCCAATATCTGAGCTTCTTGCTGTGGCTTGGTTTCCGCCGACACCGGCAGGTGATGGTAGGGAATACCGTACCATTCCACCAGACCGCGACAGTCGTTGTGGTTAGAGATAACGCCAATAATTTCGGCCGGCAGCGCGCCAGAGCGCCACTTTGTCAGCAGCACGTTCAGGCAATGGTCCTCTCTGGATACCGCCAGCAGTACTCGCTGTTTTTGCGACAGTGGGCGCAGGCGATAAGCCATATCCAAGGTCTGCGCGAGTGCATCCAGCTCTGCTGTGAAATCATCCATAGCGCACGCAAGACTGCGATCATCAAAAACCATGCGCGAGAAAAAACTGCGCGTATAGGGATCGGAATACTGAGCGACTTCGGTAATAAAGGCCCCGCGCGCATAAAGCAGGTTTGCCACCCGCGCAAGTATGCCCAATTGATCGGGGCACTTGTACGTCAGCACATAGGTGCCATAGGTCTGTTCTGTCATTTAAGGCTACTTATCCGGATTTATTGCATTTGTGTGATTCATTTGCAGCGCATCAATGATAAGGGCCAGCGCTGACTCCTGGGAGTGTCCGCCTGCCACAACGCTGATATCTGCCAGCTCGTGATACAGCGTCCACCGCTCCTGAAACAGCGCATCGAAATCCTGGCCGGGTTTCATCACGATACCCCGGCTGTCCATATTGTGAATACGTTCGCGCAAGATCGTCAGGGGCACATCGATAAAAACAAGGCGACTGCTATGCTTGAGCTGTAGCATCGCATCGCGGGCATAGACAGCACTACCCCCTGTAGCTATTACCGTGTGCTCACAGGCCAGATCCTGCAACACCTCACGCTCGATGACCTGCAGGGTTTCGTAGCCCTCGCGATCAATGATCTGCTGCAGGCTGCAGCTGGCCCGGCGCTGTATCAATACATCCGTATCGACAAAGTCCTTGGCGAGCGCCTTGGCCAGCAACACCCCAATGGTGCTTTTACCCGCGCCAGGCATGCCGATCAGTACAACATTCGAGCGCAAGTCAACCACCGCTTACGCGCTTACATAGTGCGATGCATATTCTTCGCGAAGTGGCACTTTGAGCAGTTTACCCGTTGCGGTATGCGGCAGATCGTCACGAAACACCACGTCGTCCGGCAACCAGAACTTAGCCAGCTGGGGCTCGAGAAACGCCAGAATCTCCTCGCGTGTCGCACTTGCGCCCTCTTTCAACACCACCAGTAATAGCGGCCGCTCTTGCCATTTCTCGTGCGGAATACCAATGACGCAAGCCTCGGCGACAGCGGGGTGGCCCACCGCCACATTTTCGAGATCAATGGAGCTGATCCACTCACCGCCAGATTTGATAACGTCCTTGGAGCGATCCACGATCTGCATGTAATTGTCAGGATCGATATTCGCGACATCACCCGTATCAAACCAGCCATCCTCGGTCGCCAACTCATCGCTCTTGTAATAGCTATTAACAATCCAGGGGCCGCGCACCATCAAGCGACCGTAGGCTTTGCCGTCGCGCGGCAATTCGCGCCCCTCATCGTCAATGATCTTCATCTCCACCCCAAACACAGGCTTACCCTGTTTGCGCTGAATGTTGTAGCGTTCCTCGGCAGGCAATGCGAGCAAGCGTTTATTGGGCGAATTGACGGTGCCGATGGGCGACATTTCGGTCATGCCCCAGGCGTGGAGGAGAAAGGCGCCATGCTTTTCATCGAAGGCGCGAATCATCGACAGGGGTGCGGCTGAACCGCCGACAACCACTGATTTCACACTATCCATCGTCTTATTGATGCTATCCAGGTGATTCAGTAGGCCCAACCAGACTGTTGGCACGCCAGCCAGGCAAGTAGGCTTTTCGCTGTCGATCAGTTCCCAGAGGCTGGCGCCATCCATGGCGGCACCAGGAAATACCAGCTTCGCCCCCGTAATGGTTACTGCATAGGGAATACCCCAGCAGTTGACGTGAAACATGGGAACGACTGGCAGGATGACCGAGTCCTGACTGATATTGAGCACCTGCTGATGCAGACTTGCCATCGCGTGCAATACCGTTGAGCGATGGGTATACATCACCCCCTTGGGGTTACCCGTGGTCCCTGAGGTATAGCAGAGCGAACACTCCGTTTCCTCATCGAGTTCCGGCCATTCAAATTCGTCCTGGTGCACGCCGATAAAATCTTCGTAGCAGATCAAATTCTGCAGCTTACTCTCGGGCATGTGCTCCGCATCGGTCATGACCACGATGGCCTGCAGGTGAGGCAGTTTGCCGCCGAGATTCTCCAGCAGGGGCAGCAGGTTCAGATCAACAAAAACCATGCGGTCTTCCGCATGATTGAATATGTATTCCAGCTGCTCGGGAAAAAGCCGAGGGTTGATGGTATGACAAACCGTGCCGATGCCGGTGGTACCGTAGTAGACCTCGTAGTGACGCCAGGTATTCCAGGCCAATGTGGCGATGCGATCTCCCGGCTTGACCCCCCAGTTTAGCAGCGCATTGGCCAGCTGCTTGGTACGCTTTGCCGCCTCACCCTGCGTTGTGCGGTGTATGCTGCCATCCTCAACCTTGCGACTGACAATCTCGGCCTGCGGGTGGCTGACCACACCAAACTCCAGCAGGCTGGAAATCAACAGGGGACTTTGCATCATCGGTGCTGGCATCGAACTCTTCCTCTTACTTATTTTGATTGAGAACCTTGGTAGTCGCTCGCGAGCGCAACCAAACTTCAACTATGGCATATCTTGGGCTCTTTTGCCGACAGCCAATCGTTGCTGGCGCCAGCGCCACAGGGTAACGGCAGTGCTGGAGCCGATAATCAGACAAGCGCCAAGTAACTTCGCCACTGTCATCTGCTCATCGAGAAATACGGCACTTGAGAGCATCGCCAGTGGCACATAAACATAGTAGATGACCCCGGTAAAAACTGCGGGCAGCTCAGTACTGGCCTTTACCCACAAACCGTGGGCTACGACGGTGCACAGCAGACCTAGAGCAAGCAAGATCCAGCCGTCAATCGCCCGCAGCTGCCAGTCACTGAACGACCATAAGGGCAGAAAACACAACAAGGCAAATGAGAACTGCCCCCAGGTGCGCTGCAGGGTTGTCAGCTCACGTGCGCGCTGGTGCAACAGCGGCAGGCAGGCGTACAGGAAGGCACTGGACAGGCCAATGACAATGCCCAGACTCACAGAATCCGACAGGGTAAACGCCGGAACCATTGCGGCACAGCCAGCGAGACAAGCGACCATGGCCAGCACCTCAACGCGACCAAGACGCTCGCCATTAAACCACCAGGCCAGCAGAAGATACTGAACCCCGAATGTTGCCATCGCCGCCGAGGCAATCGCGGCGGTGGCGAGTTTGATACTGGCAAAATAGCCCAGCCAATGAACGGCAAAAACAGCCCCAATCACGACTAACTGCCGCCACTGCTGCGAACTTAAGCGACGCAAGGACTGCCCTGAAATCACCAGCAGTGCACTGATCACTATTGCTGCGATAAGCAGGCGGGCGATACCAATGGTCACTTCATTGGCGGCCGTTGCCTTGACCAGAACGGGAACCGAGGACATGACAATAACGGCAAGCAGGGCCGTCAATAACAAACGAAGAGGTGGCACCGACTTTCCTTAATGTTCGAGCATCCATCACTGGACGCGCATCTAACTGTCCAGCAGAATGCGCAAAAAGGCGCTACTGGAGTATTGAGTATCAAGAGCAAACTGCCGCACGTAGGCACAACCATTTTCGCAAGCATGTCGGCACTGGCTACCCAGTGCAAGGCCATTAATTTGTCGCAGGGCTTTCCCGATTTCTCACCGAGTGCCTATCTTCTGGAGCAGCTGTCCCACCACGCCCATGCCGGGCGCAATCAGTACGCCCCAATGAACGGGATTCCCGAATTGCGTCAGGCTATCGCTGATCTGACCGCGCAGTGCTACGGCCGCAAGGTCGACCCGGAAACTGAAATCACATTGGCCTCGGGTGCCACTGAGGCTCTGTTTGTTGCCATTCAAAGCGTGGTGCGCACCGGGGACGAGGTGATCTTACTTGACCCTGCCTATGACAGTTACGGGCCAGCGGTCACACTCGCGGGCGGCAGCTGCAAGCGCATCGGCTTGCTGCCGCCAGGCTACAAGCCCGATTGGCAGCAGGTTGCCGATGCCATCACGCGCAAAACACGCTTGATCATTGTCAACAGCCCACACAACCCTACCGCCACAGTATTTAACCAGAATGACTGGCAGCAACTCTCTAACCTCGCCGTCGAACACAACCTGCTCGTTATCAGTGACGAAGTTTACGAACACATTGTCTTCGACAGGGAGCGCAACAGCGCTCACCGCTATCCGGCTCTGGCCGAGCGCTGCTTTGTCGTGTCGTCCTTCGGGAAAACTTTCCACGCCACAGGCTGGAAACTGGGGTACTGCATCGCGCCACCAGCCCTGAGCGAAGAGTTTCGCAAGGTTCACCAGTTTGTCACTTTCACAAGCTTTACCCCGGCTCAATATGCCGTGGCAGACATGTTGACAGAGCACAGTGATGAAGTGCATGCACTGGCGGATTTTTACCGGCAGAAACGAGACTGTTTTGTCTCCGCCATGCAGCCATCACGCTTCGAGCTTCTCCCCAGTGCCGGCACCTATTTTGCCTTGGCAGATTACAGTGATATCAGCGACGAAACCGATACCGAATTTTGCATCCGGCTCACCCGCGAACATGGTGTGGCAGCCATACCCTTATCGGTATTCTACGAAGCTGCGCCGGACAGCCGCATCATTCGTTTCTGTTTTGCCAAAAGAGAACAGACACTGCAGGACGCCGCAAAGAGATTGATCCAACTCTAAACACATCATGCACTCAGAAGAGACCTCATGAAAATTGCCGCACTACAATCACCGCTGTATTGGCAAGACAGGGACGCCAACCTGGCGCATTTCGAAGGGCTTATTAAAAGCCTTGCAGACGTCGATCTGGTGGTGCTGCCTGAAATGTTCACAACGGGATTCTCGATGGCATCAGAGCAGATTGCCGAGCCGGCCGACGGCCCGACCCTGAGCTGGCTTCGTGAAACCGCACAGGCATGCCAACTCGCCATCACCGGATCAGTAGCCGTAGAAGACGGTGGACATTATTACAACCGCATGTATTGGGTCAGCCCAGATGGCGAGGCGTACTACGACAAACGGCATCTCTTTCGCATGGCCGACGAACACCTCCATTACCGTGCTGGCGATAGTCGCAAAATCGTCGAATTCAAGGGCTTTCGCATCTGCCTGCAGGTCTGCTACGACCTGCGGTTCCCGGTCTTCTGCCGAAACCGCAATGACTATGACATACTGATATTTGTTGCAAACTGGCCCGCAAGTCGCCGCCATGCCTGGTCCTCCCTGCTGACGGCTCGAGCCATTGAAAACCAGTGCTATCTCGTTGGCGTCAACCGTGTTGGCGAAGATGGCAACGGCATTGCCTACAGCGGAGACAGTGTAGTGCTCGATTACCTCGGGCAGCCTCTGGCGCACACCGGGCCGGAAACGCCTGCCATCCTCCAAGCCGAGTTCTCATTGGAGGCCTTGCAGAGTTTTCGCGAAAAGTTTCCCGCTATGCTCGATGCGGACAGATTCGAGTTGCAGTAAAAGCCGATGGATAGATTAGATCGGGCTGGCTCTCAGCCAGCCCGGTTGACTGCCAGAGTCAGACTAGGGCGCCCAGCGTAGAAACTCTTTCCAGTGTTTCTGAGAGCGAACAATCCAGCGCGGTGCGGCCGAGCCGGTGCCTGCAAATTGCAGCTTGGGGTGAGCCTGAGTCAGGAGCTTGATGGTCTGGTCCTGGCCGGGCTCACCATCGATGACGAGCACATGCCGACCTTGCTGCAGCGCTTCCTGAAATTGCCGGAAGCGCGAATTGGGGTGCTGGATACCCCACATCCCCCCTTCCCAAGTACAGAAACCCAGCATCACAACCGACAGGAAGGCGAAAGGAATCCAGCCAACCACCTCGGGCAAGCCACTGATATAGGCCAGCAGAACCGTCAACACCGCGACCCCCAGCCCGAGCAGTGCGGCGCGCAGTGTGGAATGCACTACGTCCTTTTTCATAAAGTCATGCACTTCATTGAGGTGGTGGCGCTCCACCTCCGCGGAATTGCCGCTAAGCACGTGAATCTGTGGCGAGCTAAGCCCTTGAGCGCTGAGCTCTTTTTCCAGAATTTCGAGATCATCCAAATCATCGCTGATATAAAAATACCGCTTCATAGTCTTCCTCCAGAAACGCCTGCCATCAATTGCTGTATATTAAGGAGCGTCACAACACTCAGCGTAGTTCAGAAAATGGCCGCTCGCTAACCAGCAGTTTGTGTGGCGGCTGGATTCTTGTACTATTCACCTTTCCCCTGAATTGTGAATCTTCACGCCGGCAGGCGCTGCCAGCCCCCAGAAGGTAACGAAGTGACTGGACTGAGCGAGCAAGCCACAGACCAAGCCGCCCCAAGGCACGCCCCCAACACAGCTCGGCTGCGCAGTGTGGGCCTTGCCCTGCTGGCCCTGTGTATTACGCCCCTTGCGCAGACGGCTGAGCTATACAAAATTGTCGACGAAGACGGCAACGTCACCTTCAGCCAGTTCCCCCCCAGCGTATCCGGGGACGCCGTCGAAAATGTTAAGGTGGCAGGCACCAGCGACGCCATGACGAGCCTGTCCAAGAGCGGCAATATCGAGTACTGCGGCGAAATCGAACTCCCTGCCAAAGACTACTACCGGTCTTACGACCACCCCTCCGATCGATTTCTAAGCGCAGTCGGCAAAAAGCGAAAGCGCTGGCAACAGCAGCTCGAACGCACCGAAAAACAGGTGAATAAGGCAACGCGCAACAAGGTTGCAAACAGCAGTAACAACACCTATTACCGCAATAAAAGTTATCGTTCGCAGCAGGATCTTGCGCACTTTGAACGCCAGGAAAGGCAACTCAAACAGATCAGGGACTTGCGCTGCGCTATCCACTGGGCCGACCAGCGCGACGCCGACATGGTGCAATACCGCGAGCAAAATCACGCGGAACTACTACGACTCGAAAATGTTCAGAGAACACTGCTCGCCCAGATGCAGCGCGCCTGCGGCAGCGAGCCACCACTCGACCCCAGCAACGAGGGTGCCAGAATGCGGCGGGATCAATGGTCCGAATGCAGTCAACAGTACCAGCGGGATTTGCGCGAGGTGTCACGCCAGCTGCACAGCGTTTCACAAAAAATCGGGGCGACTCTGCCCTAGTCAACAGACCCTTTCTAACCAGGAGAAAAAGGGGCTTGAGGCGCTAGCGACAGCGCAGCGGCAGGTAGCGTAACTCCAAATCGGTAAGGTTATCCGTCGCCGCGTGCATTCCTTCGGGAATAGAATCGTAGCCACACACCCAGGAAATAGGGCTGGCGGGCGAATCCTCTACCACCACCGGGCGGATACTCAACTTTTTGCCCGCCAGGGATTCCGGAAACTTGCGGCCAAAGCGTAAGTGCATGGCGCCCTCAACGACATCCACCCGTTGCAGGTAACTGCCGATCAGTTTTTTCGGTGCGGGCATACCTGCCGCCTCATTGTCCGCAGGAAAGGCACCCGTCGCCAGATAGTGCGCTTCAAGATTAGCTTTGTAGCGCTCGACCAACTCCAGGCTCTCCACCACCTGCTCCTGAATGTGACGATTGCCACTCGTCGGTAATACCAGCGTGGCCAGAATCGCCAACACTGCCAGCACCACCAGCATTTCCATCAGGGTGAAGCCTGCCATGCGCTGCGGCGTGGACATATACCGGATTCCGTCTTGTCTAAGTGTGTTAGTCCGAGAATACAACACTCGCCTGTCGTGGAAAACGTGACAGCCGCGCACTTGCGTACCATGACTATCGCAGTCATCCCCGACTAGCTGCGCTGTTCCACTACCGCCATCCCGTGCTCTGCCAAGGGTTTTGCAAGCGCGCCATAGGCCGTAGCCTTATCACTGGACGCGTTGCCATCGAGGGCTCGCTTTTGAATTCCCTGCAAAATTGCGCTGAGGCGGAAAAAAGCAAAAGCAATGTAGAAAGTCCAGTTTTCAATATAGCGAATACCCGAGCGCCTACAGTAAAGCTCAACATATTCGTCTTCCGTTGGAATACCTAGAGCAGCTCGATCAAGTCCACCAAGACCGGCGATTGCTGCGTCTTCAGGCAGGCGCCACTGCATACATTGATAGGCGAGATCTGCGTAGGGATGCCCCAGCGTTGACAACTCCCAATCCAGCAAGGCGACCACTTCGGGGCTGTCATTACTGAACATCATATTATCGAGCCGGAAGTCGCCGTGATTGATACACACCAGACCATCATCTTCAGGCAGTGCCTGTGCGAGCCACTGCATCAACGACTCCATCGCAGGAATGGTTTCTGTTTCGCTGGCACGATATTGCTTGGTCCAGCGACTTAGCTGACGTTCGAAATAGTTGCCGGGTTTGCCGTAATCCGCAAGACCAACACTGGCCGGATCGACGCTGTGCAAAGCAACGAGCACACGGTTCATGGCGTCATATATGGCTGCGCGCTCTGCAGGCGTTTGCCCAGGCAAGGCTGCGTTCCAGAATATACGACCTTCAACATAGTCCATGACGTAAAACATAGAACCGATGATGGACTCGTCCTCACACAGTACCCGCATCCTCGGCACAGGCACAGAGGTAGCCGCCAAGGCCTTCATAACCCGGAATTCCCGGTCAACGGCATGAGCCGATTTGAGCAGTTTACCCGGCGGCTTTCGGCGTAGCACATAGCGCGCATCCTGAGCCTTCAGCAGGTAAGTCGGATTGGATTGCCCGCCTGCAAATTTTTCTGTCTGCAAAGGCCCCTTGAAGCCCTCAATATGCGCCTCGAGATAGCTGGCAAGTCTGCTGACATTCAATTCAAATGCATCGCTCATAACACGTCCCTAACTGGCGTAACGCTCAATAATTTTCTTACCCAGAGCCATCTGATGAACCTGATCCGGCCCATCAGCCTGACGACACCAGCGCGCATAGTTAAAGGCTTCGGCCATAAAATAATCGTCGGTCAATCCACCCGCGCCGTGCAACTGCATGCAGCGATCGATCACTGTTTGCACAAGCAGCGGAACAGTCGTTTTCGTCGCCGCGATCATATCAACGGACTCAGGAACGCCGGCGCGATCAATTGTTTCACAGGTCTTCAGCACCAACAGCCGCGCCATTTCAATTTCCGAGAAACTTTTGGATATGTCTTCACGTACAGACTGATGCTTGCTCAGAGGGCGACCGAATGTTGTACGGGTTGCAGCGCGCTGACAGGCCAGCTCCAACGAGCGCTGCGCTGCACCAATCAGCCGCATGCAATGGTGCATGCGACCCGGGCCTAGCCGGCTTTGCGCTATTTCAAAGCCACGTCCCTCACCCAGCAAGACGTTTTCGGCGGGCACGCGAACGTTGTCAAAACGAAGCTCGGCATGACCGAGCGGCGCGTCATCGTACCCCAGAGTCGTCAGAGGACGCACAAATGTCAGTCCAGCCGTGTCCTTGGGCACTAGAACCTGAGTTTGCTGCAGGTGACGATTCGGGTTGTCAGGATCGGACTTCCCCATAACAATAAATATTTTAGTGCGCTCGTACAAAGCGCCGGTAATAAACCACTTGCGCCCATTGAGCACCCACTCGTCACCGCTCCGTTCGATACGCAGTTCAATATTGGTGGCATCACTGGACGCCACCTGCGGCTCAGTCATAGCGTAGGATGAACTGATTTCGCCGGCCAGCAAGGGTGCCAACCACTGTATTTTTTGCGCTTCCGTGCCGAAGTTCATCAGCACTTCCATATTGCCAGTATCCGGCGCGTTACAGTTGAACACCTCCGGACTCCAGATCACGCGCCCCATCAGTTCTGCCAGCGGTGCATAGTCACTGAAGTTCAGGCCTCCGTGCTCCACGTACTCTGCATGAGAGGGTGGCACAAAGAGATTCCACAAGCCTGCTTTTCTGGCCCGGGCCTTGAGTTCATCCATGAGTGGCAACGCCGCAAAGCGATTTTCCGCCTGCCGCAGTTGGGCCGCGTACTCCGCCTCATTGGGATAAATGTGCTCACAAAAAAATGTCTCAAGCCTGCCGAGGAAGTCTTGCGATTGAGCCGAGGGGCAAAAAGCCATTATTTGATTCCTTGTTTATTCTCTTTTTGAGGTCTTGCTTGTCGATTCAGGGGACTCCTATGAGCACTGCGATATGCCCAATGCTGACAGACGCTGACTCTATGTATACGTTACAAGGTGACTGTCCTGGGGCCTCTCCAGGTGAGGCACAGCATTGAACATATTCAAGCGCAAGCGCCCCGGCTTGCCGTAGTAGCGCGTAATACCGGTATTAATCGCCTGCAGATTCAAGTTGACCATCCCCTCTACGCTCAGCCCCAGAATCTCCCGCACCAGGGCACTGATCGGGCCACCGGACGTCACGACCAGAATGCGCCCGGAAGGAAGGGAGATATGCTCCAGTGTGCTCGCTACCCTATTCTCAAAGCCCACCCAGTTTTCTGCCACCCCTTTCAGCTCCCCCCTACTCCAGGCAAGCAACGCATCGCGCAGACAACCATAAAATTCGCGGGCATTGGCGACATCGATGCTTTCGTCCGGGTGCAATTCTCTGTAGGCGCTGACCAAGGCGTGAAAATCGAACTCGTTCAAGCCCGGCAACTCTTCCGCGGCAGGCTGGGCAGTTAGCGCCTGGGTAATACCCGCCAGCGTTTCGCGCTGGCGCCGCAAGGTGCCCGTATAAATCGCGTCAAATCGTATGTCGCGTTGCGAGAAATATTCGCCGAGCAAGCGGGATTGCTCCCAGCCAATGTCCGACAGCCGATCATAATCGTCCGTGCCAAAGGATGCCTGCCCGTGGCGGACCACCAGAATTTCCGTCATTACCTACACTCACCTGAAAACCAAGAGATACCTTAGGGTATTCCCGAGAATTAGTTAAATTGATTTTTGTTATTCTATATCATCAATAGCAGTGATAATGGAGCTGACACCGTGAACCTCTCGAAAGTCGATCTCAACCTTTTTCTGGTCTTTGACGCCATCTTTGCGCAGCAGAATTTGACCCGGGCTGCCGAGGTCCTGCACGTGACCCAACCGGCGGTGAGCAATTCACTGGCCCGGCTTAGAGAAATTTTTGAGGATCCCCTGTTTGTTCGCAGCTACCAGGGAATGAGTCCGACCCCACTCGCCCGACAGCTCATCGGTCCAGTACGGGAGTCTTTAAAAGCACTGGAAAAATGCGTTCAGTCGCGAATTGGTTTTGAACCACAAACAGCGCAGCGCACATTCAGATTACACGCCACCGAGCATGCAGAGATCAGCCTGCTGCCAACACTGCTACAGACACTGGCAAGCCAGGCGCCAGGTATTCGCCTGGAAATGGTTTTTATGAGCCGGAAAGATGTACCTCTGGCGCTAGCCAGCGGTGAACTGCACTTGTCACTGGATGCCCCCCTACTGAATCACCCTGAGCTTTTAAGCACACCGCTGAGCCGTGACGACTATGTCTGTGCGCTGCGCGACAAGCATCCGCTTCGGCACCAAAAACTGACACTGGATCACTATCTGTCAGCGTCGCACGTCTATGTGTCCAGCCGGGTAAAAGGCAGCGGTCACGTTGACCTCGCCCTGAGATCCATAGGGAAAAAGCGCTCCATTGCTCTGCGCTTGCAGCACTACGCCGCACTGCCAGGCCTGCTGAAAAACTCGGACTTGCTAGCCTCAATTCCCCGCAAGCTCGCGCGTTATTGGGGACTGCATTGGAAATCTTTGCCGTTCGACACTTCAGACATGGAATTGCACGCCTTTTGGCACCGCAGCGTCGACCACGACCCGGCTATTGCCTGGCTGCGGCAGTGTGTCGCTCAGCAGCTTTGCGATACCGCCCGATCATAATCGCGGCGAAAATTTGTCAGGTAGGTTTTCAAATCATCCAAGGGCAATGCGGGGCTGAAGTAGAAGCCTTGGACGTAGCGACATTTCATTTCACTTAAAATTTGATACTGCCCCGCCGTTTCTACGCCTTCGGCGACGACATCAATCTTCATACCGTGTGCCATCGATACAATGGCACCGACCAGTTCTCTGGATTCTTTGTCGTGCTCAATCTCCTGAATAAAGGACTTATCGATCTTCAGGATATCTACCGGGAACTTGCGCAAGTAAGCCAAAGAAGAATACCCAGTGCCAAAGTCATCAATGGCTATATCAATACCTGCGTCGCTCAATGTCTGCAACTGCTTAACCGCATCGGCATGCTCTTCCATCAAGAGATTTTCAGTAATCTCCACAGTGATATTGGGAAACAGCGCCTGCTCGCGCAGCTTGTCTAACACAGACTGATGCAGGCGGCATTCTTCGACAAATTCTCGTGTCGACTTATTAAAGGCCAGCGCCATTTCGCAGCCTAGCTCGGTATTCAGTGCGGCAATTTCCGCACAGGACTTGAGCATTACGTACTGCCCAAGCTCGGAGATCATTCCCGTATCTTCAGCCAGCGCAACAAATTCAGCAGGATTGACCACCCCCAGTGTAGCATCGGTCCAGCGCAACAAGGCCTCACACTTGACGACCTCAAAATTTTGAGTGTCAACAATGGGCTGGTAGTAAACATCCAACGCCTGATCGCTGAGTGCTTGCGCCAGCAGCATGTGCAATTGGTGCCGCCG
>JBFKDP010000070.1:0-14618 GCA_041619575.1 Litorivivens sp. | reverse complement strand
GTGCAGTTGCTGGGAATGACCTCGCGGGGCGACCAGATTCTGGACCTGCCCCTGAACAAGGTCGGTGGCAAGGGCCTGTTCGTCAAGGAACTGGAGACCGCGTTGCTGGAGGGCGAGGCCGATATCGCCGTGCACTCCATGAAAGACGTGCCGATGGAATTTCCACCCGGTCTGGAACTGGCTATTATTTGCGAGCGCGAGGATCCGCGCGATGCGTTTGTCAGCAACCACTATAGCTCGGTTGAGCAGCTACCCCAAGGTGCGGTTGTCGGCACGTCCAGCCTGCGCCGTGAATGTCAGTTACGCGCACTGCGCCCCGATCTGGTTGTTCGCAGTCTGCGCGGCAATGTGCAGACCCGCTTGCGCAAGCTCGACGAAGGCGAGTTTGACGCGATCGTGCTGGCAGCGGCCGGTCTGTTACGCTTAAAACTGGATGAGCGCATTGCCGGCTTTTTGCCGCCCGAACAATCCCTGCCCGCCGTGGGTCAGGGTGCGGTCGGTGTCGAGGTTCGCAGTGACGATACTGCCCTGAAAGACTTGCTGGCCCCCCTCGCAGACGCAGACACGACGCTCCGGGTTCGGGCAGAGCGGGCCATGAACCTGCGCCTACAGGGGGGCTGTCAGGTACCGATTGCCGGTTATGCCCTGCTTGAGGGCGAGCAGCTTTGGCTGCGGGGCTTGGTAGGTAAGCCTGATGGAAGTCAGGTATTGAACGCGGAGGCACGAGCGTCCGCGAATGACCCCGAGGCCCTGGGCCAGGCGGTTGCGGACGCTTTGTTAGAGCAGGGCGCCGGCGAGATTCTGGCCGCAGTCTATGGCGGCACTAACAAATAATATGACGCTGCGAGGATTGCGTGTGCTGGTTACCCGTCCTGCCGGACGCGCTGACGAGCTGCTGACGCGCCTTCATGAGCAGGGCGCTGACACGCTACATATTCCCTTTCTCGATATTGCTGCCCTCAATCCTGAAGAAGACGCGGTGACGCTTCAGGCCAGTCGCCAGTGCGTGCTTGAACTGGACCGTTATCAAAAGCTTATTTTCATCAGCGCCAATGCGGTGGACTACGGAGTTGACCTGGTCGAACAGTTTTGGCCTCAGTGGCCCATTGCTCAGACTATCTATGCCATTGGTCGCGCTACGGCCGGGGCCTTGGCTGCGAAGGGATTGCATGCGGTTGCCGCTGAGGGAAGCATGGACAGCGAGAGTTTGCTCGCGCATGCGGATTTGCGGCAGGTTGCCGGACAGCGCGTCGCCATATTTCGGGGGCTCGGAGGGCGTGAGACTCTGGCATCGGTACTGACCGAACGCGGTGCGCGGGTCGATTATATCGAATGCTATCGGCGCAGCGCGCCCCGTTTGGATGTTGACGAAACGCTCAGGCGGCTGGATGCCTTTGCGCCCCAGGTGGTGGTGGTGAATAGCGGTGAAACCCTGCAGCACCTGAGCAAGCTTTTAGCCCCGGGCCACGACTTGTTTCAACGCTATCTCGTCGTGCCCGGGGCTCGAGTCGCTGCTCTTGCCGCAAATCTGGGCTATGCTAAGACGATACCGGCGGACAATGCCGGTACTGCCGCGACACTGGCAGCCTTGCAGACAATAATGACGGCCACTGATTCGTAGTGGTCAACCGCATTGAAGCACCAGGGGGAGCGAATGGCGCCATCTGATAATACCGCCGATTCAACAGGTACCGAATTGACCAAGACAGAGCCCAACGAAGCCCCGGTTTCAGCTCAGGAGCCCCCCCAGACAAGCGGCTCCAGCGGTGCCTTCACGCTGATTCTGGCCTTTCTGGCGTTTTTGCTGGGTGGCGCAGCTGCCGGCTGGCAGGGGTATCAGTACTGGCTGGGGCACTTTGCGCCGGTTGAGCGGACCTGGCTTTCGGATATTGAAGGGTTGGAAACGCGCGTCGAGGCTCAGCTGGGCGCGCAGCGCAGTCAGCAGCAGGCATTGAGCAAGAATGTTGCGGCCAGTCAGCAGGGGCTTCAGGACCAGATTCAGACTATTCAGGCGGAAACAGAGGCTGCGCTGGCGCAGCAACTGCAATCACTGACTTGGGTCAAGCAGCGCCAACAAGCGCTGGATGAAAGGCTGCAGGATCTGGTTAAGGTCAGTCGCGAGGACTGGATACTGGCGGAGGCGGACTATCTATTGCGTCTGGCCCAGCAGCGTCTGCAGCTGGGTGGCAGCGGTCGCGACGCCGAGCCTTTGATGATGGCCGCACAGCGTAATCTGCAACTGGTTCACAGCAGCGGCATCAAGCGCGTAAAAGATGTGCTGGCGGCGGATGCAGCAGCCTTGAAGGAGGCGTTGCAGTTTGATTTGAGCGGACTGAACCGGCGTTTGGAGGCGGTGGCCGCGCAGGCACAGGAACTGATGCCGCTGGGTGATCGCACACTGAAGGCACAACCGTTGGCGGATGCACCGGCAGCGCCGGAGTTTGCGCTGGAAAATGTGTGGCCACTGATCAAATATGGCTTTGCCCGAACAGCCGACAAACTCCAGTCCTATATTCGCATCAGTGACCGCGATAGCGAGTACCAGAAAACAGTCATCGCCGGAGGGCAGCGTGAACTGTTTCGTCAGAATTTGCAGTTGCTCTTTGAACAGGCGCGTTGGGCACTGCTCAGTGGCAATGGCGATCTTTACCGCCAGTCCCTGGCGCGGGCGGAGCAATGGCTGCGACAGTATTACGTGATGGGGGAAGCCGAGCTTGCGGTTGTGGAGGAGCTGACGGCGCTGCAGCAGCAGCCTGTACGAGCGCCCTTGCCACCCATTTCAGGCAGTATAGCTGCCTTGCAGGACTTTATTGACAGTCGCCACGGAGCAGCGGAGGCGACGCAGTGATTCGCTATTTTTTGATTACCCTGGTCGTACTGGTATTGGCGGCAGGGCTAGGCATTCTGATCGAGCGCGATCCGGGCTATATCCTGCTGGCCATTGGTGATGTTGCCATCGAGACTAATTTCTGGCTTGGCCTTTTGTTTTTCGCTGCCCTGCTGTTGGTGGGTAACTGGGTGCTGCGCGCATACCAAGTGGGCTTTAGAGGCACCGCCCGTCTGGCAGATTACCTGTCCAATCGCCGTCAACTGCGTTCGCAACAGGACACCAATCAGGGGCTTATTGCACTGATAGAGGGTAATTACAGCCGTGCACGACGCCTGCTGACACGTTCTATGGAGGATGCAGAACAGCCGCTGTTAAATTACCTTGGTGCCGCTCAGGCCTGTAATGCCCTGGGCGAAACCGATGAGGCCCGCATTTACCTGGCAAAAGCCGAGCGCAATACGCAGGGGGCTGGCGTTGCCATTGAACTGGTGCAGGCAGAATTGCTGCTCAAGAATGGCCGCCTTGAAGAGAGTCTTGCCAGTCTGACGCGGGCGCAGCGTAACATTGCGAAGCACCCCTCAGTACTGCGGTTGCTCAAAGAGGTTTACGAGGGACTTGAAGACTGGGACAAACTTCAGGACCTGCTGCCCGATCTGAAAAAAATTAAACACTACGACGCTGAAGACCTTATGACGCTGCGCCGGCGGATTGCGTTGGGCAAACTGTCCCGCATCCGGGATTCGGAGTCTGCATCTGCCGACTTGAGCGCGTGGTGGAAAAAGCTGTCGCGCGAGTTGCAGCAGGATGTGGTTGTACTGGATCACTACCTGCGGCAGTTAGTGGCGTTGGGTGAAGAAGCTGCAGCGGAAGAATTGCTGCGTAAACAACTGCGTCGTGAGTGGCGCCGTGAGTGGGTCGAGTGCTACGGCATGATTGCTGGTGCGCATGCTGACAAGCAGCTGCTTGTCGCTGAGGGCTGGTTGCAGGAACGCAATAACGACCCGGCCTTGCTGCTGACTCTGGGGCGACTCAGTTTGCGCAATGAGCTGTGGGGCAAGGCGCGGGAATACTTTGAAAATAGTTACCGCATCGAACCCGGTGCGGACGTTTGCGCTGAACTCGGCCGCCTGCTGGCCTATTTGGGCGAGTACGAGCGAAGCAATGCCTTCTTTCAGGAAGGGCTTCAAAAGTCAGCGCGGGCACTGCCCCTGAAGCTTCCCAGCAAAATCGGACCGGGCAAAAGCGATTCGCAGGTTGCCTGATATTTGGCGCTTGCGCTGTTTCCCTGCACCGTTATAGAACTACCATCGACGCGACCGAGAGCATCAGCGCCGAACTTGTCATATTCCTCGCGCTTTGCAGTGCACTTTGGGGTGGCAGCCTGCGGGGTTTCCAGCTTGAGGCTACACCCCGTGTCTAACACAAGCTAAGCAACCTACCGATTTCTACCGGTATCACCGCAGTTGTGCGAGCAGGGCCTTGAGCTCACCGTTGCGTGCATCCAGTTGGTTCTGGTACGTATCCAGATCATTGCTGCTATCGCCCAGTTTGCCCGTTTGCTGCGCAAGACTGGCGCTCAGCTTTTCCTGCAGCAACGCTTTTTGTTCGGCGATTTTTGCTTGCACCTCAGCGCCGAGTGCTTTGCCGATCAACTGATCGAGACTGGACTTGAGTTTAATACTGGGCTCGTCCGGATTGCCGCTCACAAAGGCCTTGAGATCAAATTGTTCCGCCGAAGCCAAGGCGCTGCGCAAGAGTTGCGCGGTTTTGCTCTGGGCGTTTTCGGCTACCAAAAACTGAGCTTGCTTCACCAGGCTGTCGACATTTGCACTCATGCCGTCCTGATTGAGCTGAAAGCTACTGGTGATCGTGGCGATGCCTTCTTGCAGTGCCAATGGAAGTTCCGGGCTGTCGGACAGCGTTAGCGCCTTCAATGCCAACTGGCGCAGATCGAAACTGAAGGCGTCCGCAGGTTCTGCGCCGCGGTGATCAAATAGACCGTCCAGTTTTAGACTGGCACCGCTGTCACTGTTGCCGCCTGCTTTCAAGGTAAGAGGCTTACCCCAGATCTTCTGCTCGGTGGTGATGTCTTTAATCATTCCCTCAAAGCTGATGTTCTGACCGGCGATGGGGGCCATGCCGTTGATGCGGGCCTGTTTGATCAGAAAGCGTGGCAGGGGCTCTGCTTCTGCAAAGCGGATGAACTCACCGCTGCCGCGCTGGGGCTTTTGCTCTTCTGCGACGGGGTCGTTTTGACTGAGCTGGCCGGCCGCAGTCTGGTAGAGCGACAGCCCTTGATTAATCATGGTGAAGGCATCGTCGCCAATGATATGGCGAATCATGCCGTCAAAGCCTTGATCCAGGCCAACGCTGGCCAGCAGGCGGTCGGCTTCGCGGGCAGGCAGGCTTTTTGCCTGCTCGGTCAATTTTGCGATGCGTTCACGATCGGTTTTCAGCTGTTGATTCAGCGTTTTAATACTGTCGAGATCGTCGTCAATATCATCGCGCAACTCTTTGGCGCCCTTCAGTTTGACGAGGGCATTCTGGTCTTCGAGCTTATCCCAGCGACGCTGATATTCCGCCAACTTGTCCTTGCTGGGCATTTGTTCGATGCGCGCTTCCCAGCCTTGTTGAATATCGGCAATTTCGTTTTGCATCGCTTCAATTTCGGCCTTCAGGCGGGCTTCCTCGGCATCGGCGATTTCGCTGACATCGGGAATGTTCAGTTTCGACGCGAGATCCAAGGCCGCTTCACGGCCCTTACCTCCTTCACCGGCAAAATTGAAGAAACGACCGTCGATGGCGCCGCTACGCTTGCGCTCAGTGTAGAGCTTCAGGCCGTCAATGGTGGCTTCATCGGAAATAAACTGGCGCCTCAGCAACGCGAAGGTGTCGAGGTTCATGTGAATGCGGGAGGACTCAAACAGGTTTTGCATGGGCTGGTCGGGATTGGTGACCTGCAGGCCGCTGAGGGTAAGTTGGCCCTTTGCAAATGACAGCTCGGCGCTGTCCAGTTCTACCTTGGCGCCCACGGCCTGCGTACCGGCAAACTCGATGCTGTTTTCGACAATCCAGTCGAGACACAGTAGCCACAGTGCGGCAATGGCGGCAAAAGCCCCGAGTCCCCACCAGCGAATCCATTGAGTCATGATCTTGTCCTTGTGCGTGGAATTACAATTGGTTGCATGCGTGAATGATGTGATCGAATGGCCTAGCTCAGCGCGTCATAAAGTTGGAACAGACGAGTGCTTTTGACAAAGAGCATCAATCGCGTTTGCGCCATTCGCGCGCGGACCTTGTCGCGGTAGCGGGTAATCGCCCAAATCACCGTCCAATAGATGGGCGCTGCGAGTATCAGGCTAAGGCAGATACTGCCCATGACCAGAGTGTTGTTGTAGGCCATAAAGCGCCAGAACGACGACTGGTAGAGTGCGGTCCAGAGTGATTGCAGGCCCTGACTTTGCAGTACCGCTGCGCCTAGCTGGTTGCTGAGCGGGTCCAGTAAATAGGCCAGCCCGGAAAACAGGGCAAAGGACAGCAGGAAAAAGCTGAGGTTGACGCGAATAAAGAGTACCAGCAACAGTATCAGGATATTGTGTGGTGACATGAGGGGTGTGACGCCCATGATCAGGGCAAACACCACGGCCAGTGCAACTTGTGCCGGATTGTCGTCGGAGTTAAGCACTTTCAGCAATTTTGCGATGGCGCTGAGCACGATAGTTTTCCTCGGAGTGGTTGTATTGTTAGCGGCGAGCCTGGCGGGACAACGGTACCCAAAAAGCCCGTCTTTATTCTGCGATCACCCGCGCATTTTCAGTATTGTTGCGCCGTTTTGATCATCTGGGACTTAATGCCCAAGTGTAACAAGCTTTGCCGGATATCTCGCGCTGCGGCCAAACCCAGTCCGCTCAGGATACTGACTCCGTGGCACCAAAGTGCATAAGGTTTCTGCTCGCCGCGGCTGGCGTTGAGCAGATAAACCAGTGTTTCACTCTTCAATGCCTCCAGACCATGGAGGGAAACTGATAACCCCAGCGAGCGCCCATGTCGGTGCGTCAACTCGACGCTGGCAGCGCATTGCTGTGTGAGCAGGACGAAGCTATTGCCTTTGAGGTCAATATGCCCGGCGGGTAGGCGCAGCTCGACATGCCCTGCGCTGATGCCGATTAGCTGGCAGGCGTATACAGTGTGTGTGCTGGCGACAGCTAGTTCCACGTGCAGGTTCCCTTGTGCCTGACTGATACACAGCGGCAGCCGGCGGGTACTGCGTAGGTGGCTGGCTTGGCCCTTCAGCAGGGTTGCATCGCAGCGCCCGCAATTGCCATTGCGGCAAGCACTGGGCACGGCGAAACCGGCGGCGTGGACTTGGGTCAAAAGCGGGAGTGTCGGGTCTACGGCTAATTCCCGAGTGGCAGCGCCGGGGGCGCTGACGGTCAGGCGAAATGGACGACTCACAAACGCTGCAGTAATTGCTGCAAGGCGAGGCCGCGGTGACTGTGCTTGTTTTTCAGCTCAGGTGCCAATTCGGCCGAGCTGCAGTCCAGAGCGGGGATATAGAAAAGAGGGTCGTAGCCGAAGCCATTGCTGCCACGCGGCTGGTGGAGAATTTCACCCTGCCACTGGCCTTCGCAAATCAGCGGACGCGGGTCGTCGGCATGTTGTACCAATGCAAGTGCGCAAATAAAGCTGGCGCTGCGATCGTCATGGTGGGCAAGTTCGGCGAGCAGTTTGGCGTTATTGGAAGCATCTGTAGCCTCGGCACCACTGTAGCGCGCCGAGTAGATACCGGGTCGGCCCTGTAGGGCGTTCACGCAAAGACCGGAATCGTCCGCCAGTGCGGGCAGGCCGGTTGCGGCGCTGGCGTGGCGAGCTTTGAGAATGGCATTCTCGACAAAGCTCTTTCCGGTTTCCTCTGCTTCGATGATATCGAAATCTGTCTGCAGCAGGAGTTCAAAGCCCGTATTAGCCAGGACTTCCTGCATTTCTTTCAGCTTGCCGCGATTCCCGCTGGCCAGGACAACTTTCTGCATCATTTTTCGGTATACATGACTTTGTTGAACTGCATTTTGTAAGAGCGCTTGCTGGTGTCAGGTTGTATTTTCAAGGTGAAGTCGAGCTTCTCCTTGTTATTGGCCTCAAACTGGGCGATGTAGTAGACAGCGCTGCGCTCGTCAATTTCCTTGAATTCCAGTTCGGAGCGATGGATCAGGTCAAAGCGTGTGCCACTGATATCGGCTTTGCGTGCAACGGAACTGCCGTCGTCCAAAATCTCTCGCACGGCGATGTTCATGATAAAGCGGTCTTCGCCGCGAACGATACCGTAGGATTTGGCAACCTGAGGGGTCAGGAAGGTGGAATTGACGACCACGTAATGGACTTCGTAGTGATCAAAACGCTGTTTTTGTTCTGCCTGGGTCAATCCGGCAAATGGCAATCCCAGGGCGACGATAGCTATTAGCGCCAGAATTTTTTTGCTCATATTCGACTCCTATCAGGCATCACTTGCTGATGTGGTAGACCGCAGTGACGCCAAAGAGGTTGGGAAGGTGCGAGGCGATCAGGCTTTCCCTGTCATCGGCGTTGACGACACTGCGATGCAAAATGCGGATATTCTTTTCCTGGCACAGGGCTTCGAAATCACGCACGGTGCAAAAGTGGATGTTGGGCGTGTCGTACCAAGTATAGGGTAAAAATTTTGACACCGGCATGCGGCCTCGGGCACCGAGGTAAACGCGGCCCCGCCAATAGCCGAAATTGGGAAAGGTCACAATGCACTCGCGGCCAACACGTAGCATTTCATCGATGACGAGGTGTGGTGAGCGCAAGGTTTGCAGGGCCTGCGCCATGACGACTACATCAAAGCTGTTGTCGCGGAAATTGGCCAGGCCGCTGTCAAGATCCTGTTCGACGACGTTCAGACCCTTTTCCAGACACTGCCGAATCGGCAGATCGTCAATTTCAACACCGAGGCCGTCAACATTGCGGTGATCGCGCAGAAATTCCAGCAGACTGCCGTCACCGCACCCCAGATCAAGCACCCGGCTGCCGTCGGAAATCCACTCTGTGGCCAGGTTGAGGTCAAAGCGCATGGCCTAGCTCCCTTTTAACGCGTTCCATGTAAGCACTGAAGGTTTTCAGGTAACGCTCAATGGGCAGCAGAAAAGCATCGTGACCGAAATTAGCCTCTATTTCCGCATAGGAGACGGGCTTTCTCGCAGCAATCAAGGCATTGACGATTTCGCGGGAGCGCTGCGGTGCGAAACGCCAGTCACTGGTAAAGGACATCACCATAAAACTGCACTGAGCGTGACTAAAGGCAGCCACTGGATCGTCACCGTATTCCCGGGCCAGGTCAAAATAATCCAGAGCCTTGGTCATCAACAGATAGGTGTTGGCATCGAAACTGCGCGAAAAAACATCGCCTTGGTAGCGCAGGTAGCTTTCGACCTGAAATTCGACTTTTTCATCCTGACCCAGCTGGAAGTTGCCGGATTTCAGATCGCGGCCAAACTTTTCGCCCATGCCATCGGCGGACAGGTAGGTCACATGACCGACCATGCGTGCCAGGGCGAGACCGGATTTGGGCAGGGTGTTGTGTTCGAGATAGCGCCCCTCGTGAAAATCCAGATCGGAGGTAATGGCCTGCCGCGCAATTTCATTGAAGGCGATATTTTGCGCCGTGAGGCGCAATGCCGAAGCGATCACGACACAGTGGCGCAGCTCGTCAGGGTGTTCAAGAGCCCAGCGCATGGCCTGCATTCCACCCAGACTGCCACCGATGACAGCGGCCCATTGGCGGATGCCAAACAGCGGCATCATCCGGCGCTGGGAGGCGACCCAGTCCCGGCAGCGCAGGGACGGAAAGTCTGGTCCCCAGGGCTTGCCTGTGTCCGGGTTGATACTCACCGGGCCGGTGCTGCCGTGGCAGCCACCTAAATTGTTGATGCTGACGACAAAAAAATGATTGGTATCGATGGGCTTTCCCGGTCCAATGCAGACTTCCCACCAGCCCGGCTTTTTATCGTCTGGACTGTGATAACCCGCAGCGTGATGATGACCGGACAGCGCGTGGCAAATCAGGATGGCGTTGCTTTTGTCTGCATTCAGCTCGCCGTAGGTTTCGTACACGATGTCGTAAGCGTCCAGCGTGCGGCCACAGGCAAGCGTCAGCGCTTCATTGAAGTGCTGCGTCTTTGCTTCGACAATACCTACCGAGTCGGCGGGCAAACCCTTTTTCATTCAGTAACTTCCCGGCGTGTTATAGCGTGCAGTGTAAAAGACGCAGTAGCCGTTGTTAAGGTTGTGTTTAGGTGTCTCAATGCTGGGCGGAAGACACCAGCCCCGCCCAGCTTTGCCGCAGGGTGCCGCTGCGTCTCCCATTTTCCGTTCAGTGTCTGCGCGCTATAGCCCGAACACCAGCACAGGATTAAGGCCAGAGCTCTGGGCCATGGATTTAATCAGAATCTGAATCACGTTGATGCTGAGAAAAACCAGAATGGGCGACAGATCGATGCCGCCCATGGGTGGAATCAGTTTGCGAAAGGGCTGCATAACAGGCTCGGTCAGCTGATACAGCAAGGCGGCAGCGGGGTGGTGAGTGCCGGGAGCGACCCAGCTCAAAATGATATTGATCAGAATGCCAAAGAAATACAGGTTGGCAACCAGCGCGAGGCAGCCGATAACGGACCAGCCCAGCAGGGTCACGATGTTCGGGATGCGCGCACCGAAAATCAGCAGCAGTGTCACGATGGCCAGCATTTGCACGAGCAGGGCCAGAACTACGGATGCTGAATCAATTTTGCCCAGTGGTGGGATAAACCGGCGCAGGGGCAGCAGCAGGGGGTTGGTCACTTTGACCAGAGCTTGTGAGATCGGGTTGTAGAAATCGGCGCGTGACATCTGCAGTAGCAGACGGAGTATCACAACCATTAATAGCAGGCTGAAAAAAGTCTGCGTCAGCAGGTAGGCAATTTCCATCAGGGGATTCATTGGCGAAGGGTTCTCCTCAGTCGTCCAGTTCTCGCGCGAGCTCAATCGAGCGGTCGCGGGCGGCGGTCAAGGCCGATTGAAAAAGGTTTCTAAGTCCGCCGGCTTCCAACGCGGCGATAGCCGCTTCGGTCGTGCCCTTGGGTGAGGTCACCCGGCGGCGCAATTCAGCGGTATCCACATCGCTTTCCAGCGCCATTGTGGCAGCGCCCAATGCGGTTTGCAGTACCAAGCCTTTGGCGTCTTCGGCGGTTAGCCCCAGTTCCTGAGCGGCGTTCTGCATGGCCTCCATTACCAGGAAGAAGTAAGCGGGGCCACTGCCTGAAACAGCGGTTACCGCATCCAGTGCCGATTCCTCGCTGAACCACTGCGTGCTGCCTACTGCGGACAGCACTGCCTGTGCACGCTCGCGCTGCTCGACGCTTACGCTGGAATTGGCGTGCAGGCCGGTTGCGCCACAGCGAACCAGTGCCGGCGTGTTGGGCATGCAGCGCACAATGGCCAGTCCGCCGCCCAGCCAACGATCGAGGCTGGCGGACTCGATGCCAGCAGCAATAGAGATGATCAGTGGGCTGCGTTGTTGAACGTTGGTGGCGATGGATTCACAAACCGGCTTCATGATTTGTGGCTTGACGGCGAGCACCAGCACATCGGCAGCGGCTATGGCAGTAGCATTATCTGACGTGGTATTGACCGGTGCGACGTGCTTGAGCCGGTCGAGGCTTTCGGCGAGGGGGTCGCTGGCCCAGAGCTGGCTAGCATCAAAGCCGCTTGCGACAAGGCCGCCAATAATGCTGGAGGCCATATTGCCGCCGCCGATAAAGGCGATTGTGTAAGACATGGAAAACCCTTTTGCGTGTGCACCGGACAGCTGCGGGCTGGCCGCAGTCGCCGCGCAGTATAGCAGGCTGCCGGTGACAGAACATCCGGGCTGGCTTAGGCGCTTGCGCCAGGCCGGGGGCCATAGATTTCCGTGCCGATACGAATCAGTGTGGCGCCCTCGGCAATGGCGGCGACATAGTCGCGCGACATGCCCATCGACAAGGTATCGAGGCCGGAATGTTGGGCCTGCAGAGACTCGAAGCACTGTCGCAAGCGGGCAAAGACCTGGCGCTGTTCGCTCTGCTTGTCCCGAGCGGCGGGGATGGCCATTAAGCCTCGCAGACGCAGGCCGGGAAGCTTCGCGACAGTGTCAGCCAGCGCGGAGATATCCCGGGCGAAAACACCGGCTTTTTGCGGCTCTTCATCAATGTTGACCTGCAGGCAGACATTGAGCGGGGACAGGTGTTTCGGTCGTTGCTCACTCAAGCGGCGGGCGATTTTTTCCCGGTCGATGGTGTGCACCCAGTCAAAGTTTTCGGCAACGCTGCGGCTTTTGTTGGACTGAATAGGGCCAATACAGTGCCAGGTGGCGTCGATGTCGATGAGTGCGCGCTGTTTAGCCAGTGCTTCCTGAATATAATTTTCGCCAATATCACCAACACCGGCTTCCACCGTTGCCTTAATAGCGGCCGCAGGGCGTGTCTTGCTGACTGCCATGAGAGTCACAGAATCGGCTTCGCGCCCGTTTTCTTGCTCGGCGAGGCGGATACGCCGGCTCAGCTCTGCTATATTGCTGATGATGAGTGCTGTGTCGGTCATGGACCTGCTCTGTCTCCCTGTGCCATGTCAAACGTCTATGGCAAGATTGGTTTAGAATATTGCGGTGCCAGCCTGGCCCTGGTGGTTGAGGCTAGCGGGCCATCAACAAGGCCGTAAATAATAAGGAACCTCATGGATATTACAGAATTATTGGCCTTCAGCGCCAAGCAAAATGCCTCGGATTTGCACCTGTCGGCGGGGTTGCCGCCAATGATCAGGGTGGATGGTGATGTCCGCCGCATCAATCTGCCGCCGCTGGAGCACAAGGATGTCCACGGGCTGATCTATGAAATTATGAGCGATAAACAGCGCCGTGATTTTGAAGAATTCCTGGAAACCGACTTTTCCTTTGAGGTTCCCGGTGTCGCCCGCTTCCGGGTAAACGCCTTCAATCAAAACCGTGGCGCCGGTGCGGTGTTCCGAACCATTCCCTCAAAGGTGCTCAGCATGGACGAGTTGGGAATGGGGGATGTGTTCAAGAAAATATCCAATTTTTCGCGCGGTATCGTGCTGGTAACGGGGCCCACCGGCTCGGGTAAGTCCACCACGCTGGCGGCGATGATGGATTACATCAACGACACCCGCTTTGAACATATTTTGACCATTGAAGACCCCATCGAATTTGTCCACGAGTCAAAGAAATGTCTGGTCAACCAGCGCGAAGTACACCGCGACACTCACGGTTTTAACGAAGCCCTGCGCTCGGCCCTGCGTGAAGACCCGGATATTATTCTGGTCGGCGAGATGCGTGACCTCGAAACAATTCGTCTGGCGCTGACGGCTGCTGAAACCGGGCATCTGGTTTTTGGTACCCTGCACACCACCTCGGCGGCCAAGACCATTGACCGGGTGGTAGACGTATTTCCCGCAGAAGAAAAATCCATTGTGCGCTCCATGTTGTCGGAATCGCTGCAGGCGGTTATCTCGCAGACGCTCTTGAAAAAGCAGGGCGGGGGCCGGGTGGCAGCCCACGAGATCATGCTGGGCACGCCCGCCATACGTAACCTGATTCGCGAAGATAAAGTGGCGCAGATGTACTCTTCGATCCAGACCGGTGGCGACCTGGGCATGCAGACCCTCGACCAGTGTCTGGAGTTGCTGGTGCAGCGTAAAGTAATTAGCCGCGACGCTGCCAAATCCAAAGCGCGATTCCCGGAAAATTTCTAGCCCAGCGCTTCTGGCTGTTTGAGGTAAAGATAAGTGGCAATAGAGAAAATGCTGAAGGCGATGGTCGAGCGCGGCGCCTCCGACCTGTTTATTACCGCGGGCGTGCCGCCCTCGATGAAACTCCACGGTAAAATGACGCCGCTGACTACTCAATCGATGACGCCGGATCAGACTCGGGAAATGGTGCTGGGTGTGATGACGGAAAAGCAGCGCATCGAGTTTGGCGAAAAGAAAGAATGCAATTTTGCAATCAGCGCGCGTGGGATTGGGCGCTTTCGTGTCAGCGCCTTCCAGCAGCGCAATTTTGCGGGCATGGTGCTGCGCCGCATAGAAACCCATATTCCTGAAATTGACGAGTTAGGTCTGCCTGAAATCATTAAAGATCTGGCGATGACCAAGCGCGGACTGATTATTTTTGTGGGCGCAACCGGCACCGGCAAGTCGACCTCCCTGGCGGCGATGATTGGCCATCGCAATAAAAACTCGCGCGGCCACATCATTTCCATCGAAGACCCCATAGAGTTTATTCACAAGCATCAGGGTTGTATCGTGACCCAGCGCGAGGTCGGTATTGATACCGAATCGTTCGAGGTTGCGCTCAAAAATACCCTGCGCCAGGCGCCAGACGTCATTCTTATTGGCGAGGTCCGTACCCGTGAAACCATGGATCACGCGATTGCGTTTGCGGAAACCGGACACCTGTGTCTGTGCACCCTGCACGCGAACAATGCCAACCAGGCGTTGGACCGCATTCAGCACTTTTTCCCGGCCGAGCGGCAGGGGCAGCTGTGGATGGACCTTTCTCTCAACCTGAAGGCCATGATAGCCCAGCAGCTGATTCCCACCCCGGACGGCGAAGGGCGCCGTGCCTGTGTCGAGGTTCTGATCAATACGCCGCTGGCTTCGGACCTGATTCGCAAGGGCGAAGTACACGAGCTGAAGGGGCTGATGACCCGTTCAACCGAACAGGGCATGCAGACCTTTGATCAGGCTC
>JBFKDP010000069.1:0-14702 GCA_041619575.1 Litorivivens sp. | reverse complement strand
CTTCTCCCGCCTTCATTTGTGCTTCCTCGTCAGGCTGGTTTTTGTGCTGAGGGCCTTCAATTCTGACCACGCTTGGCTGATAGATTTGTGGATATAACTTTTATATCTCCAGGTTTTATATTGAAGAAAGACGCAATCAAGACAAGCTAGATGGCTGGGTCGATAGAGTGAATCGCTAAAAAAGGGTGCCAAAGTGCTGATTGGGAAATTGTTGGCATGCACGGCGGCGGTGGGAAAATTATTTTGCTAATGGCCTGTGCCGATATACGCGAATGTTAGAGCAATTTAAGCGTGAATTAAGGCTAGAGTAAAAACGAGAGAAACGATTGCGTAGGTTAATAACACAGTTTAGTTGAGTAGAACCACTCTTCTACCTCCCCAAAAGTGCTGAATTTCATACAATAAGCAGCGGTCAGGCGCTGGAGGGTTTTGGATAATCGCCCGCATTTAATTTGGTCTTTCCCCATATTATTTTCTCCGTTCAGCGGTTTTCGCCGAATTACAGCCTTGAAGTCTGAGAGGGAGTGTTAAAGTGCATTCAATCTAACGCCAGACCATTTTTGATGAAGGCTCACTTGGCTTGTAACGGGGACCATTGTCGCATTGAGTTTGTCGGGCTTACCTAGACGTAAGCTGAAAATTCGCGGCGCTGGATTCGGAGTGATCTGTAACGTATTGATTTTAGGCTTAAAATGGTGGGCCTTCCCAGACTTGAACTGGGGACCTGCCGATTATGAGTCGGATGCTCTAACCAACTGAGCTAAAGGCCCACTTTAACTTTTCTTCCCCTAGCCCTATTGGTCATGAGTGGATGCTCTAACCAACCAGGTGACGGGGCTCCTCCGTAGCGAAACGCCAGTGAGGGGCTTCGCCAGAAGGGGCAGCATTTTATAGGCCTTGGGCGCTAGCGTCTATGCCTAGTTCCCTCAATCTGCTAGCTTTAAGCCCTCGTCTTGCCGGGATCTCGGGCGGGCAATTTTTGATGTATGCCAATGTGATAAGTGGTTATACTCCCGTAGCCTAAGTTGATGTTTTGCCAGAATTTAAGGAAGGTGCCCGGTGGTCGGGGAGGTTCGCATAAGCGCCAATCAGGAAGACCTGTGCCATGCTTTACACGATGCAGCGGCTACTGTTGTGGAGCACGCCGAGAACCTGATAGCGCTGTTTGCGAGTCGCCAGCAGCAGGAGCACCTAGAGGATGCAGAGCGCATACTTGAGGCCGGACGCGACCTGCTGAGTGCCGTTGACTCACTTTCCGCACTGATTGCCAACGGTGAATCATTTGCGTCACTTCGCCACGATGTGCGTAATACGGTGGGCCTCGTCAGCGGATACGCGGAAATTCTTGAAGACGAGGTTGCTTCGCGCGGCGATGCCCTGCGGGAGCTCAAACGAATTCAGAGTAGCGCTGCTCGTTTTTTGAGCAACCTTGATGCCCTGTCTGCACTCGCCTCCGATCTGGCGGGTGAATTGACTGCTGTCGATGAGCTTATTCATACGCTCGAAACCAAAGCTTCTACGCGTAGCGAATCCACATTGGGGCGCAAGGTGCTGCTGGTCGACGACAACCGCGATAATCGGGAACTGGTGGGGATTCAGCTGAACCGTCTGGGCATTGAGGTGGTTGAAGCCCGCACGGGTGCTGAGGCGCTGGCGGCTTTGGCAACCAAAGCGATCGATCTCGTGTTGTTGGATTTAATGCTACCGGATATTAACGGCTACGACTTGCTGAAGCAGATCAAGCAGGAAAAAGGCCGGCGCAATCTTTCCATTATTATTATCAGTGGGGTCAAGGACGAGCAGAGCGCGATTCGCTGTATTGAGGCGGGCGCATCTGACTACATCGTCAAGCCCGTCAATGCGACCCTGTTACGCGCCCGGGTAAGTGCCTTGTTGGAGCGCAAGCTCTGGGAAGACAAAGAGTCTGCCTATTTGGGTAATCTAGAGGCGAGCTATGACTTTATTCGCAAGGTCTTCGGTCGATACCTCTCAAACGATGTCATGCAGCGTTTGCTCTACGACGGTGATGGGCTGACCCTGGGCGGTGAACGCAGGGAAGTCACTATTTTGCTCGCTGATATCCGCAGTTTCTCGATTATTAGCCAGCAACTGACGCCGGAAGACAGCGTCCGCCTGCTGAACAACTATTTTGGCGTTATGACCAATATCATCATGTCCTATCAGGGCACGGTGGACGAGTTTATTGGTGATGGCATTCTGGCCATTTTTGGCGCCCCTCTCACGGACCCTCTGCACAGTGACCATGCTGTTGCCTGTGCACTGGCGATGCAAAAAGCGATGCCCGAAGTCAATCAGTTCAATCGCGATAATGGCTTGCCTGAAATTGATATTGGTATTGGCATCAATACCGGGCCGGTGGTGGTGGGTAATGTGGGCTCTGAACTACGCACCAAGTACGGTGTGGTGGGTCATCACGTCAATATCGCTTCGCGGATTGAATCCTGTACGGTGGGTGGTCAGGTGCTGGCATCGGCGCAAACGCTGGGCAGTATGGAAGCTGTGACCCGTTTTCGGGCAGAGTTGGACGTTGACGTAAAAGGCTGTACTGATCCTCTCAAACTATACGACCTGAAAGGTATCGGTGAGCCCTATAATATCGCGATACCGGAAACCGAAGCTGAGTTGGAACCCTTGGCGGAGGCGATGACGTTGGATGTCCGCCTGATGCAGGGGGAGCGATTATCACAGAGCGCGGGTGTTGGCCGCGTGGTCGCCTGCAACGGTCGGCAGATGCTGGTGGACGTCGAGTTTGCCCTGTCTGCGCTGGAAGAAGTGCAGCTGACTCAGCCGGAGGTCGGGGATGAGTCTATCGCCTACGCCCGTGTAACCGGCATCGACGGTGACAAGCGCTATCATATGACCTTGACCTCCGGTGTTGGCAAAATGTGCAGTCTGTTGGATCAGCGGCCCAGAAAACCCTCATAATAGGCCTTCCTCACAACGGAGCGAGTGTGTTGGCGACTATCCTGCTGGTTGAAGACAATGAAATGAACCGCGATATGTTGTCGCGTCGCCTGATCAAAAAAGGTTTCTCGGTCACTACGGCTGAAGACGGGCAGGAGGGGCTCGATAGCGCCCGGGAATTGAAACCCGATCTGATATTGCTGGATATGAGTTTGCCGGTTAAAGATGGCTGGACCACGGCAGCAGAATTAAAAGCCGATAAAAGCACTCGCGACATACCCATTATCGCCCTGACGGCACACGCAATGGACGGCGATCGACAGCGGGCCATTGCTGCCGGCTGCGACGACTACGATACCAAGCCGGTCGACCTGAAGCGCCTGCTCCTGAAGATTGATGCGCGCATTGGCGGGGCTGACTGATATGAGTTTAACCCGCCGTTTGGTGCTGTCTTTCGGGGTTATATTGCTGTTTGCCTTGCTGAGTATCATTACCCATGTATGGGGCAATCAGGTGCGCTCGGAAAAGTTTGATGAGCTGCAGGCAGTGATGCTTGATCGCAACGGGGTTCGCGAATTTGGGCAATCGCTGGATGTCATGCACAAGAAAATGCGTGTTATTCAGACTCTGAGTCAATCTGGCGAAGAAATTCCTGTGAGTGCCAGAGAGGCACGGGAGCAGATCATTGTTATTCGTGGCATGCGCACCCGATACGAGCTCCTGCAGCAGCGGCTGAATACGACCTTGGGGCGCGCAAACCTTTCGGGTGTGGACGAGCTACTGCATTATTGGCAGCGCTATCTGCAGCAATTTGTTGTTACTGAGGAGCGTGAGCTGGGGCCGGCCCTTGCCGTAGCGCCAGATTACGCCGTAGTGATGCAGTCGTTAGTTGAGCGCGAATTGACACTGGTGCGTCGCGCTGCAGAGTTGAACAGCGCGTTAACGCAGGCTGTGACAACGACAAATCGCATTGCCTTGGGCACTTTTTTCCTGTCTTTGGTCGTGACGGTTGCATTGGCCCTGCACATTGTCGGCTTTACCCGGCGGTCCATTTCCATTCTCCACCGGGGTACCGAACGGTGGGGTAGTGGAAATCTCGAATATCAAGTGCCACCACTCGATGGTGAGTTGGGTCAACTCGCTGAATCCTTTAACCATATGGCGCGTAATCTACGTACCGCAATGAATGAGGTTAAGGCAGCCAGCGCCCGGGCCGATGCGGCCAGTCGCGCAAAGAGCAGCTTTCTGGCCAATATGAGTCACGAGCTGCGTACGCCGATGAATGCGATTATTGGCTACAGCGAAATGATGATTGAAGAAGCGGCTGACGATGAGTCGCTCACGATTGCAGAGCTGGTACCGGATTTGGAAAAAGTCCTGTCCGCAGGCCAGCATTTGTTGGCTCTGATCAATGATGTGCTCGACATTTCCAAAATCGAGAGCGGAAAAATGACGGTGTATAACGAAGACACCAACCTTGACCGCCTGATGAATGAGATTCTGGTGACCGTGCAGCCCATGGTCGACAAAAATAACAGCAAGCTGATTTATGATAATCAGCTCGTTGATCAGCGCACGGCTACTGATGTAACGCGTTTTCGCCAGGTCAGTTTGAACCTGTTAAGTAATGCCGCAAAATTTACCCGCGATGGTGAGATTAGCGTAGTCTTGCGCGATGTTGTCCATGAAGAGCGTGATTGTATTGAGATGGCAGTGCGCGATACCGGTATAGGCATGTCGCGCGAGCAGATCGGGCAAGTATTTGAGGCCTTTATTCAGGCCGATTTGTCGACGACAAAAGAGTATGGCGGCACCGGTCTTGGCCTGACCATTTCGAAAAAATTTGCGCAGTTGCTCGGTGGCGATATCAGCGTCGTCAGTGAACTTGGCAAGGGTTCCTGTTTTACTTTCCGCCTGCCGAGGCTTGCACCTTCCTCGGCACGTTCACCTTCGGTCGTGGTTGCCAGTGCGTTGCAACCTCAGGATACCCATGTACTTGTGGTGGATGACAATGCCGCGGCGCGCGAGATTAGTCTGCGGATTTTGCGGCAGGCGGGTTTCAGGGCGACTGAGACTGCTTCAGGCAGCGAAGCGATTCGCCTAGCTGCCCAGCACACTCCCGATGTCATCATTCTTGATGTGATGATGCCAGAGATGGATGGTTGGCAGGTGCTGGAATCCCTGCGTGCAAATGAGGCGACCCGCGACATTCCGGTCATTATCCAGTCGATGATGCAAGAGCGTGAAATGGGGGAAATAATGAAGGTTGATGCCTACATGGTGAAACCGGTGGAGCGCGAGCAACTGCTGACTACCCTCAGCGAGGTTGTGCTTGCCTCCAGGCGCGAGCGGGTAGCCGAGCCGGCCTGAGACTACTCGAGGCTGAGTTTGCGCAGTTTTCTCAAGGTTTCTTCTAATTGGCGGCGCTCATACTGTGCTCTTTCCAGCTGGCGGCGTACAGCCTTTAGCTCTCCTTGCTGGCTGTGAGCACTATTCGTTGCGGCAATGGCTTGTTCGAGACTTTCTCGCAGTAAGTAGAACTCCGGCGCAATTGGGCCATCACTCAGTTGCGCGTAGCGCTCCAATAGCGTCTCGGCCTCCGTCAGCGCTGTCGATGAACTTTCTTCCAGGCGGATTAGAATTAGCGCCGCAAGGGCTCTTTTCTGATCGGCGCGTGACGCCTGTGGGCTGTTGTAAACGCCGGTTAGCATCGCATCGGCGCGTTCCACCTCCCCTGATTGATAAAGCGCCAATGCGTGGACCAGTTCAGATGATGGGGACGGCGCAAAAGCTTTGCCCTGTTGCAGGCCGCAGGCTGAAATGGCCAGCGTCAGTGCGAGAACAGCAGGCTTAATGCATAGCTTTATAAGGACTATTCGCGTCATGTGGGCAATCCGGATCTTATAGGGTGGTGCCAGCGAATAGTCTAGCCTGCACAGCGTTTGAGTACACGTTTTAGTTATACCGCGGTGACGGAATGGGCGCTGGGCCTCCCGCCGCCGCAGTAGAAGCGCGGATTACTCGTCGAGGAAGCTGCGCAGGTGGTCGGAGCGGGTGGGGTGACGAAGTTTGCGCAAGGCTTTGGCTTCGATCTGCCGAATACGCTCACGTGTTACGTCAAACTGTTTGCCGACTTCTTCCAGGGTGTGATCGGTATTCATATCGATACCGAAACGCATACGCAGTACCTTGGCTTCACGCGCGGTCAGACCTGCCAGTACATCACGAGTTGATTCGCGCAAGCCTTCGCCGGTTGCTGAATCCACAGGTGACGAGATGGTGTTGTCTTCAATGAAATCACCCAAATGCGAATCTTCGTCATCGCCAATGGGAGTTTCCATAGAGATAGGTTCTTTTGCGATTTTCAGTACCTTGCGAACCTTGTCTTCCGGCATGTCCATGCGCTCACCGAGCTCTTCTGGTGTGGGTTCGCGACCCATTTCCTGAAGCATCTGGCGAGAGATGCGGTTGAGCTTATTGATAGTTTCGATCATATGCACTGGGATGCGGATGGTGCGGGCCTGGTCCGCAATAGAGCGAGTGATGGCCTGACGAATCCACCATGTGGCGTAGGTTGAAAACTTGTAGCCACGGCGATATTCAAATTTATCGACAGCTTTCATCAAGCCAATGTTGCCTTCCTGAATCAGATCGAGGAATTGCAGACCACGGTTGGTGTATTTTTTCGCGATTGAGATAACCAGTCGCAGGTTGGCCTCAACCATTTCTTTCTTGGCGCGCCGTGCTCTGGCTTCGCCGATGGACATACGGCGATTGATTTCCTTGATGTCGGCAATAGTCAGATCGTAACCGGCTTCAACCAGAGAAACTTTTTTCTGCAGCCGCTCTACGTCTTCACGTACATGTTCTAGCTGCGGGAAGGCCTTGAGATGATTCTCGAGCCATTTGAGGTTGGTTTCGTTGCCTTGGAAATCACGGATAAAAGTTTTGCGATCCATTTTGCCGGTGACCACGCACAGGCGCATGATTTCACGCTCAAGTACGCGAATATCTTTAAGCGTAACGCGAACGGATTCAGTCAGCGGGTCGAATATGCCGGGGGTCAGCTTCAGGAACTTGAAGGCTTCTGCCAGCTTGTGCAGTTCTTTGGCAGTCTGCTTGCTGTAACGGCCGTGCTTTTGAACAGATTTCTGTACGCCGTTCATTGCTTTGCGAATTTCGCCAAAGCGACGGGCGGCTTCTTCGGGGTCTGGTCCTGAGTCAGTATTATCGTCGTCATCGTCATCACTGCTGGCGGCGTTGGCGGCAGCAATTTCAGCAGGCGTCGGTACGGTGTCGGAGGGATCCAGATAGCCGCTGATGATATCGGCCAGGCGGCGCTCTTCCAAGGCAACCTTGTCGTACTCGGCCATGACCGACTCGACGGCGCCGGGGAAGTAAGCAAGAGCTGACATGACTTCACGAATGCCTTCTTCGATCCGCTTGGCAATCACGATTTCGCCTTCGCGAGTCAGGAGCTCGACGGTGCCCATTTCGCGCATGTACATGCGCACGGGGTCTGTCGTGCGGCCAGCTTCGGATTCTACCGCCGCGAGAGCGGCGGCGGCTTCGGCCGCTGCGATGTCGTCGGGCGAGTCGCTGCCAGCCATCAACAACGTGTCAGCATCAGGTGCGTTTTCAAAAACCTGAATGCCCATGTCGTTGATCATTTGAATGATTTCTTCAACCTGATCCGGATCGGAAATATCTTCCGGCAAGTGGTCGTTTACCTCGGCATAAGTGAGGTAGCCCTGTTCCTTGCCTTTGGCAATCAGGTGTTTCAATCTGGATTGTTGCTGAGAATTGCTCATTAGTCCTCGATGATCGTCAACTCGTGCCTGTCGGTAGCCCCGGTATTCAGTGTGGCTGGACAAATACCCAAACCGCGCTGCCTGGACGTAGCCGATTACGGCACGCTGGGCAAATAGCCGCGCATTATACCTGATCGACAGCGGGTGCCACCAGTGCGAAGTGTTACTTTCTCCGTAGATGCAAACCTAGGCCTACTGGGCTTTGCGGCTCAAAAGCTCCCGGAGTTTTTGTTTGTCGGCGTCGCTAAGGTCAGCGTAGTTTGCATTGCGGAGTTTGTCGACTGTGGTGTTGAGCTGGTGGGAGTGCTCGCGGCGGTGCAGGTGGTCGAGGCACTCCAGTAGGGCGCTAGCGGCTTTTTCATTGTCGTAGTTTGGCTTTTCCAGGCTGAGGGCCAGCGTGAGCACTTCGCTTTCAGCTTGTCCCTGCCAGTGGCCGAGCAGCATGGCCGTGCTGCTTTCCGGGCGTTTTGCCAGGAGTGCCAGCAGGGCCTTCAGGGTGTCCAGATAGGGGTTATCCAACTCGGGCAGGCTCTCATCCTGCAGTGCGGCGGCTGCGCTCGGATGTAGCAGCAGTAGGCTGATCATATACAGAAGGGTGTCACGCTTGGCGCTGACAGGTGGTGGCGTCGGGGCCTTTTTCGGCTGTGGTGGCGCAGTATTTTCCTGGGGGGGCGCTTGTGGTGGTGGCGCGTGCTCCAGAATATTCTGCAGTGCGGTGCTGCTCAGGCCCGTGCGTCGCGAGAGCGCGTCCATCATAAGCTCGCGGTAAACGCCGGCTGGCAGCAGCTGAATCAGTGGCGCAGCACGTTTGCTGATGCGGGCCTTGCCCTCTAGTGACTCAGTGTTGGTGCCTTCGCTTAGGGCCTCAAAAAAGTAATCCTCCAGTGGCTTGGCGTTCAGAATCTGATGTTCAAAGCGGCTGGTACCAATGGCTCGTACCTGTGTGTCTGGGTCTTCGCCCTCGGGCATAAACAGAAACCGGGCCTGTCGTCCGTCTTCCATGAGCGGCAGAACGGTTTCCATGGCCCGCCGGGCGGCCTTGCGGCCTGCTTCATCCCCATCGAAGCAGAATACGACTTCGGGGCAGTAACGAAACACTTTGCGCAGGTGGTCTTCGCTGGTGGCGGTACCCAGAGTGGCTACGGCATAGGAAATGCCGTGTTGGGCCAGGGCAACGACATCCATGTAGCCTTCGACAATGACGAGGCGTTCGAGGTGCCGAACGGCCTTGCGCGCCTGATACAAGCCGTAAAGCTCGCGGCCCTTGTGGAAGATCTCGGTTTCCGGTGAATTGAGATATTTGGGTTTGTCGTCGCCCAATACGCGGCCGCCAAAGGCGATAACCTGGCCTCGGTTGTCGAGAATGGGGAACATAATGCGATCGCGAAAGCGGTCGTAAAGCTTGTTATCGCCGCTAATCAGCATGCCGGCGTCAATCAGAAGTTGGCGGGATTGCTCGTCGCTACCCAGGGATTGCAGTAGATTATCCCAGCCGGGCGGAGCGAAGCCGATCTGAAATGCCTTGGCAATTTCGCCTGTCAGCCCGCGGCTTTTTAAGTATTGCTTGGCGCGTTCGCTGTCGCTATGGCCCTTCAGGTGGCGCTGGTAGAATTCGGCACACTGGGTCATCAGTGTATGCAGATTTTTGCGTTTGCTGGCTTTCTCGGGGTTTTCTGAGCGCTCGCGGGGTACTTCAAGGCCGGCAACGGTGGCAAGGCTGTCGACCGCCTGAGGGAATTCGAGTCGCTCGTACTCCATGAGAAAGCCAATGGCGTTGCCGCCGGCACCACAGCCGAAACAGTAGTAGAACTGCTTGTCGGGATTAACGCTGAATGATGGCGTCTTTTCGTCGTGAAACGGGCAGCGTGCAGTATAGTTCTGGCCGGTCTTTTTTAGTGGTACGCGGCGATCCACCACTTCGACAATGTCGACGCGGGCCAGCAATTCATCAATGAAATGTTGGGGGATCAGGCCTTTCATATGTGCAGTGCGCTCGGGGCGAGGCTAAAAATGCCAAGATTATTGTGCCTGCTTTTGCGTCTCCCGTCTTCCATTAAGCATGGTTCGCATTGGGGGCGGGGCACCAAAGGGGTTATTGTAATCTTGCCTTGACGAGCTGGCTGACCTGGCCAACATCGGCCCGGCCTTGAATTTGGGGTTTGAGTATGGCCATCACCTGGCCCATGCCTTTGATCGAGTCTGCTCCGCTATCTGCAATTGCCTGCTGGACCAGCGTGTCGAGCTCTTGTTCGCTGAGAGCTTGAGGCAGAAAGTCCTGGATGACTTTGATCTCGGCGTATTCTACCGCCGCAAGCTCGTCGCGACCGGCATTCTCGTACTGCTTGATCGAGTCGCGCCGCTGCTTGCACATTTTGTCGAGCACAGCGAGACAGCGCGCATCATCAATCTCGATGCGCTCGTCGACTTCGATTCGCTTGAATTCGGCAAGAATCAGCCGAATAGCAGACAGGCGCTCCTTGTCCCTGGCCTTCATCGCAGCTTTCATGGCCGCGGTGATGGTGGCTTTCAAGGGTTGCTCTGCCATGGCGGGAGGCTTAGTAGAGACGTTGCTGCTTTTTCATTTCACGCGATACTTTTTTCGCGTGACGTTTTACCGCAGCCGCAGCCTTGCGCTTGCGAACAGACGTGGGCTTCTCGTAAAACTCACGGCGACGTACTTCGGCAAGTACGCCAGCTTTTTCGCAGGAGCGCTTGAAACGGCGCAGGGCGATATCAAACGGTTCGTTCTCTTTGACTTTAACAAAAGGCATTCACATTACCTGTCTGGTTCAATCTGTACTGTAACCCGTCTTTTTACAGTGTTCGCTGTGCCGCAAAAGCTAATTGCGACGCGAATTGATTTGACGAGTCTTCAAGGGCGGGCAATTCTAAACGCAGTGAGTCCAAAAAGCAAAGCAGATTCGCATACTTGGCTGGTGCTGTTTGACCTGAGTCAGTAAGATGCGCGCTTTCCGGTAGATATTGTCTGCAAATACCGGAACTTTCAGGAAATTGAGGGTGATAATGAGCTCAATAGGACGGGTTTTGGGTATTGAAACCTCCTGCGACGAAACCGGTGTGGCGATTTATGACGCTCAGCGGGGCCTGCTGGCGCATCGCCTCTTCAGTCAGATTGCTCTACATGAAGAGTTTGGTGGTGTGGTACCAGAGCTGGCATCGCGTGACCATATTCGCAAACTGGCGCCGTTGATTACACAAGTGCTGGCAGATGCCGGGCTTGAGCAGGGCGATATTGATGCGGTGGCCTATACCCAAGGGCCGGGGTTGGTTGGAGCGCTGATGGTTGGCGCTTGCTTTGGAAGAGCCCTGGCCTACGGCTGGGGTGTGCCGGCGCTGGGCGTACACCATATGGAAGGGCACCTGCTGGCCCCGATGCTGGAAGAAGAGCGCCCCGAGTTTCCCTTTATTGCCCTGCTGGTATCCGGCGGTCACACCCAGTTGGTGAGGGTTGGCGGCGTGGGTGAGTACAAAATGCTGGGTGAGTCGCTGGACGACGCAGCTGGGGAGGCCTTTGACAAGGCAGCCAAGATGCTGGGGCTGGGTTATCCCGGGGGGCCAAAGCTGGCTGCGCTGGCCGCCTCTGGTAATGCAAAGCGCTTTGATTTCCCCCGGCCCATGGTTAACAGGCCCGGTCTAGACTTTAGCTTTAGCGGTTTAAAAACCTATACTCTCAATACAGTGGCTGACTGCAAGGCAGCGGCTGGTGGCCAGCTGTCGGAACAGGACTGCGCTGATATTGCGGCAGCCTTTCAGGATGCGGTGGTGAGTACTCTGTTGATCAAGTGTCGCCGCGCGCTAAAGCAAGAAGGCTTGAAGCAGCTGGTTATCGCGGGTGGGGTGAGCGCCAATACACAACTGCGTGCAGCGTTGGCAGCGGAAATGAAGGCCTTGCGTGGACGCGTGTATTACCCGCGTCCACAGTTTTGCACGGACAACGGGGCAATGATTGCCTACGCCGGATTCTGCCGCCTGCAAGCTGGTTTCAGTGAAGATCTGGCCGTCGCGGTGAAACCCCGCTGGCCGATGGTTGAGCTCGCTGGCCTGAATTAGGTCGGGCTACTGCAGGTTGGATGATGCATGCCCAGGCCTTTGCGGCTGTGATTAGGGAAGGGAAGTGATGGACAAGATACTGGTACGTGGTCTCAAGGTTAGTACCTTGGTTGGCATTTTTGACTGGGAGCAGCAAGTGCCCCAGCAGATCTTGCTGGATCTCGATATGGTCACCGATATTGCGGCGGCGGCTGCCAGCGACGATATTTCGGCGACTGTTGACTACAAGGCTGTCTGCGAGCGCCTGTCCGATTTTATTGAGACCAACCCGTTTCGCCTGATTGAAACGCTCGCGGAGCAATGTGCCGATATTATTCTGCAGGAGTTTGCGGTGGCAGAGCTGACGCTGAGGGTGAGCAAGCCCGAGGCAATTCCGACGGCAGATGCTGTATGTGTGGAAATTGTCAGGCGGCGCAATGCCTGAGGTATTTATCGGCGTCGGCAGCAATATTGACCGGGAAAGTAATATTCGCAGCGGTCTGGGGGCACTGGCCACCGAGTTCGGGGAGCTGGAACTGTCACCTGTCTACTGCAGTGAAGCGGTGGGTTTTCGTGGTGACAGTTTTCTGAATCTGGTGGTGAGGTTTTCCAGTGAGCTTTCCGTTGCCGAGCTCAGTCAGTGTTTACGCGCCATAGAAAAACAGCATGGTCGTCGAGACGATGTCAGCAAATTCAGTTCGCGAACGCTGGATCTGGATATTCTGCTCTACGGTGATGCCAATGGTGACATTGATGGTGTGGTATTGCCACGACAAGAAGTTGTCTACAACGCTTTTGTCTTGCGTCCACTGGCTGATCTGGCCCCGAATCTGAAACATCCGAGATTGGGTAAAACTTATGCGGCCTTGTGGGCTGAGCTGTCTGTGCGGACCGAGCAGCGTCTGGAGCCTTTCAGCCTGTAGCGTCGATTATTGGGACAGGGATCTGCCGCCGTCGACGGCGATGATCTGGCCGGTAACGTAAGGCGCATCGCAGATTAGAAAGGCAATGGTGTTCGCAATATCGCTAGGGCTACCAATACGTTTGAGTGGCACTTTGTCTTTAAGATTGTTTCGTTCCTGGACGCTAAAATCGGAGTCCGCCTCAGGCCAGAGAATGGCGCCTGGTGCAATGGCGTTTACGCGCACATCCGGAGCTAGCTCCATCGCCAGTGATTTACTCAGCATTACCAGCGCTGCTTTAGCGCTGCAATAGACGGTGTGTTCGGCTAGTGGTCGCTCGGCATAGATGTCGGCCATATTGATAATGCAGCCATTGGCCGCGCGCAGCGCATCGGCAAAAGCCTGAGACAGAAACAGGGGGGCTTTTACATTACTGGCCATCAGGCGATCCCAGTCTTGAATGGTAATTCTCCCAACAGGAGTCGGGTAGAAGTCCGAAGCATTGTTAACCAGAGCATCGACACGCTGAAAGTGCTGCAATACGTCCTCGGCAAAGCGTGAAAGGCTATCTGCCTCACTAAAATCTGCAGCCATTGCCAACGCTGAATCTGCACGCTTTGCGTTTAGCTCCTCGCACAAAGACGCGGCTGCCTCGGACGACTTTCGGTAGTGGACCACAATGGTAAAGCCGCGTTCGTGTAGTCTTTGTGCTACCTGGCGGCCGATGCGTTGTGCGGCACCGGTAATAACGGCAACCGCCTCGTGATGTTTTGCGTTTGCCATTAGTGCTCCTTGCTTCCCAATAATTGCTCAATCTGCTGCAGCCGCGCTTCGCGCATAGCCTGTCCGAGGGCTTTTCCGCTGTAGCCCTGCGCCTGCAAGGCAGCACTGGTGACGCTTTTAATGGCCTCGACCGCATCTTCATAGAACTGGAAGTTAGCACCGGTTCGCGCTCGCTCAATACCGATAATGTGCTTCAGTAACTCGGGGCGGCGCAAAACATCGCAACTCTCCAGCACTAGCAGCACCGACTGGGCATCGTCGGGTTTCGTAGGCAGCGGGTAGAGTTTCAGGTAGAGAGCCGCCAACTGACAGTGTGCTTTCGGCGTTGCTATAGCCTGGCACAGTGACGATAAGGCGTTTTCGGGCAAGTGCACGCAACTGATCGCAAAACGTTGTTCAATGTCCAGTCCGAGGCTGGCAGCTCTCTGCAGCGCGGCATATACCTCGTCGTCGAGGGTCGAGGCCCACTCTGGCGCTAAGGTGCCGAGGGCGCCGCAAGTCTGCAGCACCTGCAGTAATACCTGCGGCGACGTTTCTGAAAAGCCCTTGGCCATTTCCTGCCAGACCCGTTCACGGGCCAGTGCATGCAATTCATCGCTGGTGCTCAGTTGCCTCATCAGGGTCAGTGTTTCATCGGCGACCCGAAAGCCGAGGTGGTAGTAGCGTGCGGCAAAGCGGGCTACGCGAAGCACGCGCAGGGGGTCCTCGGCGAAAGCGGGTGAGACGTGACGCAATATACGTGCATCCAGGTCGCCCTTGCCGTTATAAGGGTCAACGAGCGTGCCGTCTTCCAGCATGGCCATGGCGTTGATAGTCAGGTCGCGCCGCTCCAGGTCTTCTTCGAGAGTTACATCCGGATGGGCGTCAATTTCAAAACCGTGGTAGCCGCGACCGCTTTTGCGTTCGGTGCGCGCAAGCGCGTACTCCTCGTTGGTCTCCGGATGGAGAAACACCGGAAAATCCTTGCCCACCTGCTTAAAGCCGGCGTCGAGCATTTGCTGGGCTGTACTGCCAACGACTACCCAGTCGGTTTCAGAATAGGGAAACCCCAGTAGCTGATCGCGCACCGCACCACCGACGCGATAGCAATTCATGGGCGCGAACCTCGAGGCGATGGGGATAGATTTAGGCCCACGATGATGAAACGCAATCGCATTGGTGGAGTTCTCTCGTATCCATATTTAGCAGAGTCAGTTTTCGGCCCCAGACGCAGCCGGTGTCGAGGGCTATG
>JBFKDP010000068.1:0-14734 GCA_041619575.1 Litorivivens sp. | reverse complement strand
CGCCAAACACACACCCCGACTGCAACTCGGGATCAAAAGCGCCCGGATTATTGAGGCTCTAACCGGCGTTTGATATAGTACAGCGCCTCGCCACATAGCGAGGTTCTCGCGAATTGTCGGAGTGTAGCTCAGCTTGGTAGAGCACTGCGTTCGGGACGCAGGGGTCGGAGGTTCAAATCCTCTCACTCCGACCAGCTATAAAGGTTTGCAAAGGCCCGTCATATCTGACTTTTAGACCCACCCTCAGAATTCTAGCTCACCCTGCTATTTCAACCAGAATCCTATTTGTGGCCAATTTGTGGCCAAACTGTGGCCACAGCCAAAACAACAAGCCCCGAAAATAGAAGAATATGACCCCTGCGTCAGGCGGCTCCAATGCATGACAAAAAAACTAAAGCGTTCAAATGGCGATGATTATGACTACCGTTAACACTCATTAACAATAGTTGGATATATTAAGAAAACTTTTGCGATTTCTAATGACAAACCCTTGCGGACGAGAGGCGATATTTCTCTCGCCCGCTTTCGCAGACGAAAGTTAACGCAGCCTGAAGTCCATCGTATGCAGTCACTCTACAACACGCAGACTGATATCCCCTATTACTCCAGCCGCCACCAGCTGGTTTTCATAACGCAGCATATGGCTATATTGAGGATCTCCAGCGAGCGCTTTGCCAACAAACACGTTTCTCAGTGGCGCACGCACGTCAATCTCGATGAGATTCTCTCCGGCCTTCAGTGCGTGTCCGATGTCCACTCGAAAGGGCGGCAAACTGGCCTGGCCGATGGCTACACCGTTTACCCGCACATGGGCTGAGCCCTGTACCAACCCCAATTCCAGCTGGTAGCGTTTGCCGCTTTCCGGCTTGCTCAGGGTAATGCGGTGTTGGTAGCGACCTTCAGCGGCGTAACGAATGGGCTCTATTGTGCGCCAGTCTGGCAGGGTGCTCCACAGGGTTTTATAGTCTCCAGAGTTAAATTCCCAGCCGCGTAGGGTTCGTACTTCTGTAGTGTCTGTTGGGATTGCAGGGGCAGACTGCTGTGCTGCGGGCAAGGGTTTCCCCAAAACAAGAATTTTGCTTTCAAACCCCGCCAGAGTAATGCTCGCTTTACTTGGATTAAAAGGCGCGCTTTCTCCGGTTAGCGCATCAAACCACCAGCCTTCATTGATGTCGCTAACATTTAACGTCAGAGTTGCGGATTGTGGGGACTGATTGGCATAGAAATGAATCTCTTGCCCTTCAGGCAGGACACGGCGATGTCGTTTGATTTCACTGGGTTTACGGTAGTCGATCACCGATTGACTGTAGTTCGCAATCAATTGCTCTACATCATCCGACCAGGTCTTGTAGTGACTTGCTCTGCCACTTTCTATGAGTGCCTCGATGGAGGCTTGGACGGCTTTATCGCCAGCTTCAGCATTGAGGAAGCTGGCCTGCTGGCGCGGCAGTTTACCTACAAACACCACAGGAACGCCCTGCTCTGCCTGCATTCGCAGGGCATCAACAGCGCGGCTTTCCATTGCCAGAGTGTCATAAACCAATACCGCTTTATACTTGCCACCGGAGGCTTTCAATTCACCTTTGGCGAGGCTGCCACTGCTCAGTGCATGTTCGTTAACCCAACCCCAACTGATGCCTTTCCTATCCAGTTCACGCAACAGCGGTTGCATGCCCTCCACCCACTCGCTGCGTGGGTCTTTTTGGTGATGGGGCACAGTCATGATGTTATCCATCATTTTTTTGCCGCTGGTCAACATTGGATCTTCGGTGGCGACGTGCTTGGGGTCGGCGTCGGGTAGGGCACCACCCACTAGGGCCTCGTTACTCTCCGCCGGATTCGGTCCGTGAAAGCCCAGGAAGGGGTAGTAGATCAACACATCAATTTCGGGTGCACCCTGGCGCAACAGATATTGTACGCGGCCGATGTAGCGGTTCAGGTCAGCAATATCCGGCCACAGAGCACTGTTATTTTCATTTACATGCGACGAAAAATGCGCCGGATTGCCCACACTCGAAAACGGCTGCCAACCCTCCTCACCAAAGGGACTATGCTCAACCCCCCACCAAGGATAAGGCGTGCCGTGGTAGATAATATGGTTCACACCCGCCAGAAACATCTTGTCTGCGGCGGCCTTGATCCTTCGAGCAGTGGGCATGTAATCGCGGTTGATCCAGACAAACGATTCGGCGCTGACCAGCGGTTTGCCGTAGAGCGCTGCGGCCGATGTGGCAAACTTGAGGCCAACATCTGCACCACCGGCCCAGAGCTGTTCGGTTTCCGGAACGGTATTGCTGCCCAGAGCCCGCAGAATATCGATATCCATGCCGTAACTTTGCGCGCGTGAGATCAGCCCGCGATTTTCCGCCCACCGGGCAGAGGTTTCGATAAAACGTTCTATCACCAGATCCGACAGCGTCTGCTGATAGTCGTGACGAATGCGCTCGTCCATCTCGGTGACTTTGAATTCTGGTGCGGCATGAACCCCGAGAATTTCCCGAAAATACACGTTGTCGACGCCTTCGATATAAATAGCGGGCAAGTAAGGCTCCAGGTTGTAGCCGCGCCGACGTTTGAATTCGCTGAGAATGTCGTGCGCCGCCATGCGCTTGAGCCGAAATTCGAGACTGTCATTGAAAAAGCCTCGCAAACCCTTGCCATAGAACTCAGGCAAACCGGTGCGTTCGCCGTAGGCGTATTCGTAGTGCCCGATTACCTGTGGTACCCGCAGATGATCCACCACAAAACCCTGCGGTTTCTGGGCAGCACCCATTGGAACTTCACCCGACGGCATCAGGTAACTGGCAACAATCGTCCATTCGCCTTCTGGAGCCTCCCAGCGTAGTCGGTTGCCGTCAATTTGACCGGTAAGCACCTGTACAGAGTTTTGATCCAGAATCACCGTGTCATCCATGTGGTACGGATTCCAATCATGTTTTCCGGTGACTTTACGCGCCGCCACTACGCTTACCGGGTGTGCATGAGCAACCGGAAAATTGATGAAATCCGCACCGGCAAATTCCATCATGGAAAAGATCATTTCACTGGGACCGTAATCCGGTTTCGGCAGTTCAATATCAACCCTTTTGCCGCCTTTAACCGTGGTTTCGCCGTAAGCGAGAATGGTCAGACTGTCTTCCAGATTGACTTCCGGCCCGCCCGGCGGCCAGCCGCTAAAATGTGTCAGGTCGACCGCGAGCTGCTTTTCATGTGCGGCTGCAATGACCTGTTTGAGGGTGTTGTAGTAGGCCGGTGAGTCAAAGCTGTAAATACGCGCCATCACCTTGTCGTTTTCAGCGAGAGCCATTGCGCCGCCGAGAAATGGCTGAATTTCGAAACCGCCAAACCCCGCAGCATCCAATGTTTCCAGCTGCTCAATGGCTGTAGCCGCGTCCACATCACCGCCCGGCCACCACCAGCGTGTCCACGGGCGGGCACTGGCAGGGGGATTCAATATCGACTCCCAGGAAAACTGGTCGCGCAAATCGACGGTGGCACCAGAGTTTTCCAGCGGCGTCGCATAGCTGGCAATACTCGGTTGACCTTGCGGATTGGGCGGAGGCGTAAGGTGGTCGTTGATCGCCTGATTCAACAGCCAAACCCCAATGCCCGCCAATGCCACTACGGCCAGCAACACACAGGAGAGTATTTTTATCAGGCGCTTCATCGCACTTTCCTTTTTTCGTTATGACTTTTTCTGAGTGGTAAACGAGCGAATTACCTCGTCGAAGCCTGGGCCGTGCCCGGGGCTGTGATGAAGCTCCCAGGCATTGCCAGCTGCAAGGTTGAGACCATCGGTATCTCGCAGCAATTTTTTCACCGCACGGTTACTGCGTGCGCTATTGCGAATAATGTCGCTACAGAAAGCAGCCACCTCGGCATCAAGATCTGCCTCCGGCACGCTGAAGTTGGCCAACCCCATCGTCTCGGCCTGCTTGCCACTGTAAGTGCGCGCACTGAAGGTCATTTCCTTGGCTTTGGCCATACCCACGCGGCGCGGCAAGCGCTGGGTCATACCCCACACCGGCACCAGATCAAACTTGGAATGGGTATCGGCAAAGCGCGCATCGTCGGCACAAATAATAATGTCTGCCGCCAATACCAACTCAAGACCTCCGGTATAGCAATGACCCCATACGCTCGCGACCACCGGAAATGGCAGTGTTGCGAGGCGCTCTACAACACCGTTCTCATAGCGCTCGGCTTCACCGCCCTCTTCGCCAGATGCGAGACCTTCCAGATCATGCCCCGCACAGAAACTGCGACCCGCACCACTTAGCAGCAGGCAGCCGACGGCATCGAAATCCAGAGCATCAAGATGGGCATTGATTTCCTGAAAGGTTCTCAGGCTGAGGGCATTGAGTTTCTCGGGACGGTTAAGGGTGAGGCGGCACAGGCCGTCTACTAGCGTACAAGTGACATTGGGTGAAGACATTCATTTACTCCGGAAGATTGGACCCCGCTATTCGCCCACAAATCAGGCGAACGCTAATGCCCACGCTTTAGTTCATCGATTTTTTGTAGGCCCAACCCACCAAACGCTGCACCGACACCGGGAACGCACGCTTAATCCAATCCACAACGACCACATCAGCGCCCACACGAATGCGAACCTCGTTATTGCGAATGGCTTTGACAATCCGCCTGGCAACCGTTTCAGGGGACACGCCAATCTTTTGCACTAATTCATAAGTGCGCAATGCAACGCCCTGATCATCTGCGTCCGCAAGAGTTGCTTTCATCATCTCAGTTTTTATGGCGCCGGGATGGACTGACGTGACACCGATATTATGAACGCCCAGTTCAGCCTGAATGGATTCAGACAGCAGCCGCACGGCAGATTTCGTGGCGCAATAGGAACTTTGGGAAGCCAGGCCGACAAAGGCATTCATACTTGAGAGGTTAACAATATGCCCCTCCCCTGCAGCTTTCAGATGCGGCAAAAAATAGTGGCAGCCGTAAAGCACACCCCACCAGTTAATACCGACAATGCGCTCCCAGTCCTCAATGGAATGGTTTTCAAAACTCTTCTGAAAGGTAACACCAGCATTGTTAACTAGAATATTGACCTTGCCGTGCTCCGCTAGCACAGCATCAGGCAACGCCGACATCGCTGCTTTGCTCACAATGTTAATCACGTGCTCGCTAACGCGCACCGGGTAGTCAACCAAAGCCGCGCGGGTGAGGCCCAGCGCTTCGCTGTCTATATCAACCAACGCGAGATGAACACCTTCACTTGCCAGCGCCAGAGCGAGGCTCCTACCGACGCCTCCTCCTGCGCCAGTCACTACGGCAACGCGATCTTTGAGATTTTGCACTCGGTCCTCTCGACTGGGCAGATATTGTGATCATTGAAAGAGAAGTGACTGGCCGCGCGAACGCGCGGCCTCTACACTTTAGGCGGCCCAGGCTGGGCCCGGAGCGTCTTCCGGATAGCTTCGCGGGCTCCCCGCATCGTAAGTGGCCGTCAGCACACGAATAAAAACGTCATCATGCAAGGGATTGGCTGGTACTTCGAATGCTATGCCGCGCCTCTTCATATCAGCTACGAAAATTTCGAACACCTTGTCGTGGGTCAGATCATCAGTGTGGTCCATCACTGTCTTCATCTCGTCCAGGTTGCTATAAACCTCTGAACTCCAATGAACCAGAAAACGGACATCATCTGACGGCAGCCTCTGAATAACGCTGCCGTTTGTGGAAATTTGCCAACCGTCAACGGAATCCACATCAGCGCCAAACACAGACTCAAAAGCCAAGCCCTGAGGAAATTGCTGATCAGCAGGGCCACATGCTTCACCACGGTGATACATCATCTCGTTCTGTACAACGACGCCTTTATTCCACATGGGCGCAGGCAAGCGCTTGGGGGCTTCCAGAGGACCTTCGGGCCAATAGGTAAAGCCACCTCCGATATTACCCTTGTAAAACCAGGTGATAACTTGCGCCTTCTTTAGAAGCCAGTTTTTAAACAGTCCCGACTTACCCATGGTATTGAGTAGCCAGATAGGGGTGTTGTTGTAGGTCACGCCACGAAACGATACCGCATCCAGATGACCGGGATCCTGGCTACCGCAAGGCCCCTGAATGTTAAACAGCATCATTTCCGGACGCGCGTATTCAGCATTCCAATAACGACGGGCGTAATCCAAAAACTGGCTGTTAAAAAAGCAATCATCTAGCTCCGGATAAAGACAGGTACCGTTCTGCGCCAATGAGCCACGAAAAACCGGCGTCAGAAACATATCCATACTCGGCTCAACGCCCTCAGGCATCGCGCCAGACAGAGTAGCCATAACTTCTTCTGCCGAATCGAAGTGCTGGGCCAATATCAACTTCCACGGGCCTTCGCGACGCACAACCTCGACGAGACGACTATGCTGATCTTTTGAGTACACTTTATCGAGCACTACTGGCTCGGCCACGGGACGAATAATTGATCCAAGTTCCGCTGTCATATCTCTATACCTTTGGTCTTGCGGATTAGCTGGCAGAATTTCGACCAGATAAGCCAAGTAAAACGTTAAATACTTTCACACCGCCGAATAAAACAGCAATGCACTCCGCTCAAGATAATAATCTTACACATAAATAATTGCTAATCATACCTCCCGGAATGGCAAATTGCTATTCCTAAGATATCGCCCAAAACGCAGTTTAGACGCTATCCAACCCGCCGGCGATCCACCGACAGCCTAACTATTGGCGTCAACGTGCGTCGCTATCGCATCTCTCCAAATGCGATAACCGCCTCCGTTAAGATGCAACTCATCATTACTTAACTCAGCCCTAATACTCCCTTCCTGGGTGTTCAGCATCAGGGGATAGATGTCTAACCACTGCGCCTTACCTCGAATACTTTCGCGCAAGCCGGCATTAAGCTCCTCAACCCGTGCCCTATAACGCTTCTGGCGCGGCAACACACTTTGCACAAATACTTCAGTAGCAGGAGATTTTTTGTGTATGGTATCGACTATGTTGTTGATGTTGCCGATGATCGTCGGAACTTCAACGTCCATCGTCAAATCATTCGTGCCAATCATCAAAAACACTTTCGATGGCTTGCCTCTGGAAATCTGGCCTATCCGCGCTAAAACACCGTCCGCGGTATCTCCTCCAATCCCCCGATTTCGTACTGGAATGGCGGGAAAGAGTTCGTGCCAAGAGCCACCTTCAGTAATGGAGTCGCCGAGAAAAACAACATCGCCAGGCTGAACATCGAGAATTTCAAACTGAGAAATCCAGCGCTCCTGTGCCGGCTGAATATAATAATTAACGAGTATACCGCCACCACTAAAGTACATAAAAACGATAGCGGTAAAAACTATTGCATTTACGGTTAGCGATATCGACACAAGAAACTTCTTCATAAACAATTCGCCTATGGCTATAGAACGGACTACACAGCCTAAACCCAGCGCCGAACACGAATCGCTCCAAGCCGGTGTTCGACGAACTTCTGTCAGGCACGCCCTTCTTCAAACAGAATTTCGTTATCTAACTTTGATTCTAGTACACGCTCAGGCCTCACCTTGATCTTCCGCCAGCACCCAAAGCTTGGCGCGCGCATGCATCCGCTAGCGAGTGAAATAGAAAACACTCTAAAGGCTTCCTAATCGGGTTGGATAACAAACGCCGGTACCGCGTCCAGCTCATATAGGACCGAAATGGAAGTACACTTGCCCGTATCGCGGTCTGGATGACCGTCAGCCATCCGCCACATTGCTTGATACACTCCAGGGCAGGTGTATTTGTGCGCCATGGCAGCAGCAAAACCCGACGACAACCCGGTTCGATCCTGAATACGAATCATCGCGTGAGCCAACCACTCAATGTCCCAATAACCCGCAATAAAACCGCTAACACGGTCATTCTCATCGATTTCCAGCCGCACTCTCGCATTACGCAAAAACAATTCGGAATCAAGGCGCGCAGCTGACTGTATCAAGCGCAAATCGAAAGGTTCGGATGTAATCACGCTGCCGCTTTGCTTGCCCCGCACACGATTATGGAAACGCGACGGGCTGTTAATTGACAGGCTCGCCATTGACAGGGGGTTACCATCTCCGCCCAGTGGCACAGGCTCCAAACTCGAATAAATACCCAATTCGACAGCACCCGAGTCACCATCGACCCTCGGTGTCACCTCAATCAGGATTGTCATATTTCCCTCGCGGATCTGAATTTCTCCAAACAGCGACTCAGCAAGCCCGCCCGGCTGATAACCTTGTACACACCCCATTACGCGCCAGTATTGGTTATCAATCGTACCTTTATTGACATTAGCGGAAAAAGTATCAAATGACGGGCATGTTCCGGGGGGCATGGGATTACTTAACATTTCGCCTTCAGGCCCCATCCGCAGCAAGTTTAACGGCCGATCGATTGTGAAATGCCCGGTATCCTTAAACTTCGCAGGATTGGCGCAGGGATCGATGTCTGGGTTTTCGTAATAAGCAGGAAGTGCCTTTTGTATGTATGCCTTTGGATTTTCCTCAAACTTCACTCGCTCCTCCGAACTAAGCCCTTCGACAAGCAATTCAGGTGCTGACTTGTTGAATCCGTTGGGACAATCTTCGGGACCTGCACCGGGCAGCACCAACCGAAACTCGGTCAGCACATAAGCCTTCGATTGCGGTTTTACGGAAGCGACTGCTGGCTGAGGGTCATTCCGCTCCGAGCATCCCGCCAACACTCCCATAAAAGTAAGCATGAGCGCGATTACCAGTCCTGCATGCACATTTTTTAGGAGCACGGCACTGTGAATGTTTAGACTAGCCATAATACTGTTTCCGACTGAATAGAATAATGTCAAAGTTTGCCTAGAATATTCAGGTGAGTAACTCGCTTACCGGTCTGCTGGTTGCCATGGAGCGCGTACCCCACTTCTCTATTGGTACACCCATGGCCTGCTGTATCGTCAAACCAACACGGCTAACGGGGTCGCCCCGGCCCATCACATGTATCCCCTGACGCACGCGCCCTCCGGCTCTACCCGCCAGCATAAGCGGCAAGCCATTTACATCATGTGTCTTTGCCAGCGACGTCTCGGAATGTGCCAATACCAGACAATTATCAAGTAAGGTTCCATCTCCCTCCGGAATCCCCTTTAACACGTCGAGAAAATCAGCCCACGCCATCATGCTACGCTCAACGAAATAAGTCGCCTTTGGCTGATATCCCAATGAAAGGTCGTCCGGCTCCTGATGCGTCAATTCATGATGCGCCATGTTGTCGCCAGCACGACGTAATGATGATGCACCATAAGAAAATACGACGTTGAACACGCGAGTCTGATCACAGGCGAGTGCCATCGCCAATAACTGCGACATAATGCGATGGTTGGCCGCTACCGTTTCGATTTCCGTGCCCGCATCTACGCCCGACGGTTGTATGGGAACGCTGCAAGCTGCAAGGGGTTCAGACGGCCGCAACATTATTTCCAGCTGCTGCTCAGCCTGTCGCACAGACGTAAAATATTCGTCCAGACGATGGCGATCATGACTACCAACCCGCTTCAACAGCCTCTCCCTATCCTCCTTTACTGCAGACAGCACACTCTGGCGCAGTAGCACATCGGGGTCCGGTGCTGTCATCACACCATTCGGATCCTGGAAGCCTACACCAAAAATTCGCTTGTACAACTCAATGGGCGACACTTCCGCCATATTGATTGAACTAGTGTTGCGTCGACTGTAACTGTGCCTCCCGTCACCATCGGCAGCGATTTCTAAAGAACGAAAACGAGTTCCTGCTCCAATTGCATCACTTATCACAACATCGAGACTGGGACTAACAAACTCACCCTCGGCGGTCGGCGCATTACCCGTCAATGTACTGATCACACCTGAGGAATGGACCTGATTCGGTCGTCCGTCTAACAGCGCACTAAAGCCGCTCATAATATTAATATCTGAGCGGTGGCGGGCCAGGAATTCCAACTCTGGCGTCAACACATAATCACTGCCTTCGACAAGCGGATTCCAGCGCGATGGTGTCATCCCACAACCCCAAAACCAAGTACCGAAACGCTGCGGCATCGGTCTGCCGCTCGCTAAAGCGGTTCCCTTACCATTCAGAAATACGTCGAGCAGAGGCAGCCCAACAGAGATGGCAGCCCCCTGCATCAGACCCGTCAACACGCGACGCCTTGTAAATCCTGTATCTTTCACGACTAGACCTCCAAGATCACTTTTCAACACCGACAGAATTATCGATGGCGTAGAACGCGTGACTGGTTACTAACAAGCGCAAGAGCGTTCGAAATTTATATTCTGACGTAGCAAAGTTTGATTCCAGATAGCTGACAAATTCCCTTTCCGCCGAAACCGGACCGCGTCCCGCGGCATAGCTATACAGCGTGTCTATCAAGCAGGCCGGTACTGCCGAATTTTCGTAAAGCGCGCGGCCCAGACCAGTAGCTCCCTCAAAATCGACCCCATCGAGCGAGCCACTGACATCAATAATTTCACCATTTTCTCGCGTCCGGTAGGCACCCACTCCATCGAACTGCTCTAACGTCAACCCAATCGGATCCATCAATGTATGACAACCACTGCAGGCGGGCTCGCTTCGATGGCGCTCCAGTCTTTGTCTCGAAGTCTTCAAGACATCAAAGCTGGCATCCATCGTAAAGTCGACATCGGCTGGCGGCGGAGGCACTGTCTGACACATGAATACTTCGCGTATAAATTTCCCGCGCAATGTTGGTGAGCTCCCCCCCGGATGCGCATGTTGCGCCAAAAAACTGACCTGACTAAGCAAACCGGCGCGGGCATCCTGAGGCGAATATTCGTAATTTTCCCAGCCATCTGCAACCGTGACCGGCACGCCATAAATAACACCTAGTCGTCGCGTCATCGGCAGGTTTCGCATTACAAATAGCCCGCGATAGTCGCCATCTTTTGAAATCAGATAATCAACAATGCTACGCAGTGTTTGCTCTTCTGCGTCTTCCGCCAACCGCGCATTGAAAGCCGGATAGATCGTTGTGTCCTTGGACACCTCATCCAGTTCGTCGAAACGCAACATGTCGGCAAAAAAGGCTCGTACACCAGCATCTAACCGCGGCGAATTCAGCAAGCGATCAACCTGTTTCGCGAGGCCACGACGCGTATCAAGCTCACCGCTTTCTGCGGCCTTCAACAGGGATTCGTCTGGCGTGGTATTCCACAGCAGATAACTCAAACGCGCTGCCTTAGAATAGGCATCGAGCACTAATTGCCCAGTCGAATCCGGATTGACTGCCGCACTTTCAATGCGAAACAGAAACTCCGGCGAGGTCATTAGACTCGCTACCGCATACTCCAGGCCTTTGTAAAAACTACCGGAGGAAGCAGCTGCCTGGGACGCTATTTCAACACGCGACTGCCATTCAGAGTCGAGCAATGGCCGACGAAACAGTTTTCGGCCAATGTTTCTGACAAAGTTTGCTGTACAGGCTTCATCTACAGCACTGTCTGCCACCGGAGTACAGCTGAGAAACTGACTTCGATGCTCGGCATCCATAATCTGCCGCGCGATGCCTCGCGCCATCGCTGCATACTGCTCAAATCCCGACGCTGTAATACTCGACCAAGCGCTACCCACAGAGAGTAGCCCCTCGCGCCGATAGTCGGGCTCGAAGCGTCCAAAAATCTGAATATCGGCACCAAAAATATCTGCAACGGTCTGTCGGTATTGGGTTTCAGTGAGTCGCCGCATTGCAACGGGGCCACCAGCAGATTCCGGCGCCTGCTCGCTGCAGCCGACAACACAGAGCAAGCCCAGACACACCACTAGCGCCCGCACCCGTATACTGCTAATAGTCATATACATTGATCTCCGATTCATGCGGTCGTGCAGGCCGCCCTTTCTTAGGGTGGTCAATTTGCATTACAAGTGGCTAAGAAGTTTGCGGTCGCAACGTCCACAGTGAGCAATGACCACGGCCATCGATTGGCCCCTTGACCGTCACACATCTACCGCAATTATTGGTATTCGCCGGCAATTTAAAAAACAGGCACTGGCTACAATTTCGCCCCGAGGATTCAAGGGAAACATCCACATAATCAAAAGATAGGCGCTGGCGTTTTTCACTATCACTCAACACCTCAGAGTCGGAGCAAGATAGGCCCTTCAGCCCCCCTCCACTGCGACCGCAACCCGGCAGACCCAATATTGCGCCGGTGAACAGCAGTGTAAAACCTCCCAATAAATCCCGGCGCAGAAAAGAGCGATCCGCGTCCAAATTGGAATTTTGTACTTTCACAGGCACGACGAGTGTGCGATCTACTCCCATAAATACTCCACAGTCACGCCGTATATGCGCGGTGGTATACCCGCACCCAAGGTAAACAAATCCGGCTGACCACCTACCACTGCGGGCGCAAAAGCCTGGAAGTAAATATCATCATTATTTTCAATATTTTCGACAAAAGCTTCTACTTGCCAGCGCCGATTAAGACTATTCCAGGCCAGTCGAAAATCACTGGTACTATGCGAGCGAATTCGATCGTGCGGATTTCCCAAGCCCCGGCGATCCAGCTCATCAGTCCAACTGGTTTTCAGCGACGGCATCAGGGTGCCAAATTCACCTAGATCAAATGTGTACGTTGCCAGCAAAGCTGCCGATAGTTGGGGCGCCGCGGGTAGCTGAACACCCGAGAAGTCAGTCGGGTTTTCACTGTTGCAGCCGGGATCGATCTGAGGATCATTTCCCAAGGCTGGATCAGATCCACAGTATTCATCGTACTCGGCCTGTGACCACGCCATGCTGGCCTGCAAGTAAAAGGCTTGATTAGGTGACCACTGAGATTCCACCTCGAAACCCGTCAGGGTCGCGATGCCTGCGTTGTCAGTGATAACCCCCCCAGGGGTGATCTGGCTCACCTGCAAATCGTTGTAATCATATCGATACAACGCCGAACTCATGACCAAAGCCCGATTGAAGAACGATGTTTTCCAACCAAGCTCCAGCGCGTTCAGGTATTCAGCGCCCACCGGATTTTGGATGATTGCGCCGTCTGGGCGAGCAACAGTCTGTGCCAGGCCGGGTTTGTAGCCACGTGAAAGTTTGCTATAAAGCATTCCCTCATCACTGTAAAACCAGCGAAAGCCGATTTCGCCGGTACTTTCGGTAAAGTCAGCTTTTTGTACCAAGTTGCTGGCGGCACCAACGGAACTCGAAGGGCCACCGAAATCATATGACGTAATCAAAATGTCACTGTACTCAGTATTTTTCGAAAATTTGTCACGGTTTTGACGCAAGCCGACAGTAAGTTCCAGCCCCTGCCAATCAAGCAACTTGGCAAGGTCAAAATCCATATTCAGAAACACTGCTTTACTATGATCAAGCGTATGCTCGCCATCGACTATTACGTCAACGTCAAAAATCGGTGACTGGACAATACCACCGGAAAGCGGAAGGCTCGGTCCCGGCAGTGCCACAAGATCGGTAGGGGCAACAAAAGTACGCGCTTCCACCAGCATGTCAGTGGTCGCCGTTTGCTTGTACCAGAATAATCCCACCAACCAGTCGAAACCGGAATCATTTTGCGAAACAAAACGCAGCTCGGCGCTGCGCCGCCTGTCATCAGGAGTACGAGTAAAGCCGTCGACGATGGGCTCTTCCGTACCATCGAGGTCGAAAAGCGCCATGTTGTTACTGCGCTGGACCCCACCAACGGCTACCACGTCAACATCACCAAACCACGGCAAGTCTTGAACCGACCAGGTAATATCGCCGTCAATACGTGTTGTCTTTGCAAAACCTTCGCCGTAACGGTTGGCCGTTGTCGAACGTACTTTCGTCACATCATCCGGGAGGGGCTGCGCGCCAAGTCTCTGATACTCACCCGAGCGGCGCGTGTGCAAGGATTGAGTAAACACTAAGCCACTGCCACGCGGCTCACTTTCGCTATGAATAGCACGAAGTCCGAGTTGCACGTTCTCGGTCACCTCGCTGGTCAGATACAAACGCAGAAACTGGTCTCGTACATTGTTCGGATCTTCGTTATCTGGCACAAGCAAATTGTCAAGCGTGCCATCGCCTCGACGAACCATCGCCGCCGCACGTGCGAGGAGCCTTGGGTCATCTTCGCCGAGCAAAGGAATGTTTACGAAGCCGCGAAACTGACGCTCTTCCAGACCCGACGAGCGCACGCTCCCACCAGCACTCCATTGCGACTCTGGCTGGCGCCATTTGACATTGATGGCACCGGCCGTCGCATTTCGTCCAAATAGAGTTCCCGACGGCCCACGAAGTATCTCTACCGCCCCAAGGTCATAGAAAGGCTCACCACGTTGGGCGATAAACACATCGTTGACATGAAAAGCAACTGGCGATGGACCATCCCGAGTACGACTAATACCGCGAATTGCGATCTTGTCTTCATCCTGCGCTACCATGCCTGGTACCAAGTCGACTAGACTAGCAAAATCCTGCACGTTATTGCGGTTGAGTGTATCCCCATCAAAGGCTGATACTGAGCCCAACACCTCCTGCAGAGACTCCTGCCGCTTGGACACGGTAACGAAGACTTCTTCAATCAAATAGCCGTCTTTGGTCGTAGTTTTTTGTTCTTGCGCTAGTGGTGCTTCGGCTATTATGCCGATGCCTACAGCCACCAACAGGAGCCCTGCCTTACGAAGAGTCGCTTTCATACTGGATGCCCTTTGCATCTGAGTTTCTCTCTTGGAATAAGGAAATATCAATTAACAGACTGCCTACAGAATGCGCGGCGGCGCAACCGGT
>JBFKDP010000067.1:0-14741 GCA_041619575.1 Litorivivens sp. | reverse complement strand
GTATCAATGGAGCCCAATTCGTCGATGTGAAGTTGCGTTACAGCGCGCTGGGGGATTTGGTCAGCGCTGTTCCATTGATTGTCGTAGGCCATCAGGCTCACAGACCAACTGCCGTCGGTGAGTGCGCCCGTGTAGGTGAGCAGGACGTTGCTGCGACGTTGATCTTCGTCAATGTCTCGCCAGGGGCCATCGTAAGTTGCGTGTTCAAGGGCGTAGAACCAATCCCCCGCTGATTGCACGCCACCCATGACTAACAGGCGTTGGTAATCGTCCTCGCCACTGGTCAGCGAGAGGGTGTGGCCGTCGAAAGAACGGCGTGTAGTCAGCATGGCACTGCCTGCGCCACTAAAATCGCCCACTTCGGCATAGTGTGCGCCTTTGCGGTAGCTGACTCCGCTCAGGGCTTCGGGTATCACTGGGTTTAAGTCTGTGTATCCCTGGCCGTGACCGTGGGTGCGCATATTCAGGGGCATGCCGTTGACTGAGGTAGCAAAATCGGTACCGTGGTCGAGGTTGAAGCCACGGAGAAAATATTGGTTGGCCTTGCCGGTACCGCTGTGCTGGGTAACCACCATACCCGGCACCAGTTCAAGAATTTCACCACTGCGCAGCAGCGGCCGCAGGGCAATGCTGTCTGCACTGATATAGCCTTCCGAGGCGGACAATGCTTCCCCGCGTTGCCCGACGACTTCTGTCGTTTCCAGTGGGGTGGCTGCCACGCAGGGGGCGAGCAGGAGGGTAGGCAGCAAGACGGGCGGTAGTTTTGAAAACTTCCTGATAGAATCCATTCCGGGCTCCATTTAGCACAGTGATATAACAGGACGTGCAGTGTTACATCCGCGTGTAACACCGATAAGTGATCGGTATTAGGGATATGAAAAAAGCAGAAGCCTTATTGCAGTCTTTACGGCGTCACGGTTTGCGTTCGACAACGCCCTCGCTGGGCGAACGTGAGCTGACCGTGCTGGATGTACTGTGGGCAACTTCTGATTTGAGTGCGAGTGAAGTACACAGCCAGCTCAGCGGCGTGGGCATTTCGCTCAATACCGTGCAAAGTACGCTGGAGCGGCTGGTGCGTAAAAAACTGCTGGTGAGAGAAAAGCGGGCCAGGGCGTTTTATTATTCAGCGGCGGTAACGCGGGCGGAACTCATCGGCACTTTGATTCACGCTATCAGTCGCGATATCGCCGGTGGTGAATTGATGCCGATGCTTTCAGGTTTTGCCAATTATCTGTCCAGCGGTCCGGGCAATGGCCTCGAGGACGGCGCAAGCATTGGCGACGCTGCTGCCAGCACGCTTTCGCAGGACAAGCAAAGCGATGATTGAACTCTGGTGGTCGCCGGCGGCGGTTGTTGGCCTCTGGTTTGGCAATATGGTGCTGGCCAGCGTAACGATGGCACTGTTGTATGTTGCGCTTTCCCGCCGCCTTTCCCGGGTGGCGCCTGAAAATCGCAATGTCCTCTATCTGTTGATTGCGCTATCGCCATTGCTCTGGTCTCTGTGCGCGGTCGCTCTGGCCTTTGCCCCCGAATGGGCCTTTCTGCTGGTACCCAGCCACTGCCACGGCAATCTTTGTAGCCCTCATGAACCGGTGTTTTCCCTTAAAACAGCGGGCGGGGTGGGGGTGATCTTGTCCGCTGTCGTGTTTGTTGTTCTTCTGTTTGGTTTGTTAATAAACAGTTGGCTGAGAAACCGGCGATTGCAGCGCCTGATGGGACAGTTTTCGACAATGGCCGACGACTACCGGGTGTTTGAATCCGGTGGTGTGCAGGCTTGGTGTGCGGGTTTGTTGAAGCCTGCGGTGTTTGTCTCCCAGGGCGCCATCGATACTTTAGATGAAGCGCAGTTGCGCGTTGTGCTGGCCCATGAATACGGTCATCTGAGTCGCAGGGATAATCTACGTCGCCTTGTGGCAGCCTCGCTGACCCTGCTCTGGGTACCGGGCTGTCGACGTCGCTTTCTTGCGGATTTCAATCTCAGTGCCGAGCAGGCCTGTGATCGCAATGCCGCGGCAGCAGTGGGCAACACCGCTCTGGTTATTGAAACCCTGTCCCGGCTTGCGCGTGAACATGGTGACAGGGTTGCACAGCGCGAACGTGATTTGCAGCGCACTTTTGCGCCGTTTGAAGCCCGCAGGCTGGGTGGCCTGCTATCGCTTTTCTGGTTGTTACAGTTTGTGCTGCTTTGCCTTGCCTCCCATCAGCTGGTTGAGTGGTTGCTGCCCGTCGTTTGATACTCATAGCGCTCTTTTCGGTTGTCATTGTTTGCCGCCGTCGCCAATCATTACATCCGTTAGCCTCTGTTATTCGTAGGCCGTATTCAGGGTATGCGGAAATAGTCGTGGGAGCCGCCAGTGTCTTTTCTTGTCGACTTTTTTTGCGGGTACTATTTCCGCTTTTGGCAGACATCTGCAAGATTTTACTTCTACACTGGTTCAGACCTGCATCCTGATTGAAAGTGGAGTACCACTCTCGCTGGATTAAGATTTGGTGAGTGGGGATTTCAACTAGAACAGTCAGTCGTGAATGTCGACATAATGGAGGAAGTACATGTCTGATAATAAGTGTCCGTTTAACCATACGGCTGGCGTTGGCCAGACCAACCGCGATTGGTGGCCAAACCAGCTCCGGCTCGACATCTTGCACCAGCACTCTGAGAAGTCTGATCCGATGGGGGACGACTTCAATTACGCCAAGGCATTCAAGAAGCTGGACTATAAAGCCCTGAAAAAAGACTTACGCAAGCTGATGACAGACTCACAGGACTGGTGGCCTGCAGACTTTGGCCACTACGGTCCGCAGTTTGTGCGAATGACCTGGCACGCGGCGGGCACCTACCGCATTACCGACGGGCGAGGTGGCGGTGGCCGTGGTCAGCAGCGCTTTGCGCCTTTGAACAGTTGGCCGGATAACGTCAATATCGATAAATCACGCCGTCTGTTGTGGCCGATCAAGCAAAAGTACGGTGACAGTATTTCCTGGGCAGACCTGTTAATACTCGCCGGTAATGTAGCACTGGAGTCTATGGGCTTTAAAACGCTGGGCTTTGCCGGTGGTCGCCCGGACGTTTGGGAGCCGGACGAAGAGGTGAACTGGGGTGCCGAGATTGGCTGGCTGGATGTGGATAAGCGCTTTAGTGGCGATCGCGACCTGGATGCGCCCTTCGGCGCTACGCATATGGGCCTGATTTACGTCAATCCGGAAGGGCCGGATGGCAGTGGTGATTATATGGCCGCTGCCAAGGATATTCGCACGACATTCAGCCGTATGGCGATGGATGATGAAGAGACCGTTGCCCTCATCGCTGGCGGTCATACCTTTGGTAAATGCCACGGCGCGGCGCCTGAATCCCACAAAGGCCCTGAGCCGGAAGGCGCGCCCATTGAGGCCCAGGGTTTTGGCTGGACCAGCGACTACGGTACGGGGCATGGAGCTGATACGGTTTCCAGTGGACTGGAAGTAACCTGGACCCGTACACCGTCCAAGTGGAGCTATGACTACTTCGATATTCTGTTTAAGTACGAATGGGAAATGACCACCTCGCCGGCAGGCGCCAAGCAGTGGGTCGCGAAAGACGCCCCGGCGATTATCCCCGATGCCCACGACCCGAAAAAGAAACACAAGCCAACAATGCTGACGACGGACCTGACCCTGCGCTTTGATCCGGTCTACGGCGAGATTTCTCGCAGGTTTCGCGATAATCCTGAGGCCTTCGATGAAGCCTTCGCGCGGGCCTGGTTCAAACTTACCCACCGTGATATGGGGCCGCGTGCCCGCTATTTGGGGCCGGAAGTACCGAAGAAGCAGTTTGACTGGCAGGACCCGATTCCCAAGTGCAATCACAAACTGATTAGCGCCGCCGATATCACGGCACTGAAGAAAAAGATTCTGGCCTCCAAGCTTACGGTCTCGCAACTGGTGTCTGTGGCCTGGGCCTCGGCGTCTACCTTTCGAGGTTCTGACAAGCGCGGTGGCGCCAATGGTGCGCGTATTCGACTGGCGCCGATGAAAGACTGGGAGGTGAACGAACCCAAGCAGCTTTCCAAGGTACTCAAAACCCTGGAAGGTATTCAGGCCGACTTTAATAAGAAGGCCAAGGGCGGCAAACAGGTCTCCATGGCTGATCTGATTGTGCTGGCCGGTTGCGCCGGAGTCGAACAGGCGGCGAATAAGGCGGGCGTGAAAGTCAAAGTCCCCTTTACGCCGGGTCGCATGGATGCCTCCCAGGAACAGACCGATGTAGACAATATGGCTGTACTGGAGCCGATTGCCGATGGTTTCCGCAACTATGTCAGCGGTCAATACTCGGTAACGGCCGAGGCGATGTTGGTAGACAGGGCGCAATTGCTGACGCTTAGCGCGCCGGAGATGACGGTGCTAGTCGGCGGCTTGCGGGTACTCGGCGCCAATGTCGGCAAATCCAAGCACGGCGTGTTCACCAAACGCGCTGGCACGCTGAGCAATGACTTTTTTGTCAATCTGCTCGACATGAGAACGGAGTGGAAGCCGGTCTCGGATGCCAGTGACGAGTTCGAGGGCAGGGACCGCAAGAGTGGCAAGGTCAAATGGACGGGCACCCGTGCCGATCTGGTGTTCGGCTCCAACTCTCAATTGCGGGCGCTGGCCGAGGTTTATGCCTCGGGCGCGAATGCCAAGAAGAAGTTTGTGCAGGACTTTGTGGCGGCCTGGGATAAGGTGATGAATCTGGATCGCTATGATTTGAAATAGCACGATGGCGATGCCACGCCCAACACCATTGCGGTCAAAGGGTGGCTGCTGACAGGGAACCAGCGTTGTGTATGCAGCGCTGGTTTTTTTATGCCTGATTGGGCGGTACAGTGCGCTTTTCATTGGAGGGTGATAATTTATCGGGCAGCGCCAGCCGGTCTGGTGCACAACAAGATGAGGAACAGGTGATGAACACACGTGTTGATGAAATTGCCGATAATATTTTTCGTCTTTCAACCTTTATTGCGGATGCTCCTCCTCGGGGCTTCATGTTTAATCAATATTTAATCAGGGCCGACGAGCCACTGCTTTTTCACTGCGGCAGTCGGGCACTCTTCCCTCAGTTATCACAGGCTGTGGCGAGCATCATTGCGCTGGAGTCGCTGCGCTGGATTTCCTTTGGGCATGTAGAGTCTGATGAGTGTGGCTCGATGAATCAGTGGCTGGCTGTGGCAAGCAAGGCGCAGGTTGCACACGGGGCCACGGCCTGTATGGTGTCGCTGGACGATCTGGCCGACCGACCGCCCAGAGCCCTGGCAAATGGTGAGGTTCTGGATTTAGGGGGTAAGCGAGTGCGCTATATCGATACACCGCATGTGCCCCACGGGTGGGAATCCGGACTGATTTTTGAAGAAGACACCGCTACGTTGTTTACGGGTGATCTGTTTACTCAGCTCGGTGATGGACCGGTGGTCACTGACAAGAGTCTTGTGCCGCAAGCGATAGTGGCTGAAGAGCTCTTTCACGCCACGGCGCTGACTCCGGATACGGCGGCGACCGTGAGACGATTGAAATCACTGCAGCCCCGACGGCTTGCTGTCATGCATGGCTCGTGCTTTGCAGGCGATTGCGAGGCCGAGCTGGAAGCACTGGCGGCCTATATCGACGAGGCCCTGAGTGCGGCAGCAGGCCTGCGTGCGGGCGTTGCATAGTGATTTTCTGCAGTGGCTTAACGCCTTGCGAGTGTCGCGCCGGTAAATCGCCGGGGCAAAGTAAGTGACATTCACACTAGAATAGGGACTGAATATGCTTTTTTCATCAGCAAAGATGCAGTTGATTTACGGTTTGTCTGCAGTGGCAGGCGTTGTGGCTACCATGTATTTCAATATTCAGTTTATGGCTGAAAATGATGGGTTCTCGGTCGCCGCCTTTATTTCAGACAATTATGTGAATGCCGCCTCGGCGTCGATTTCCAATGATCTGCTCGTTGTGGTCGCGGTGTTTTTTATCTGGTCCTTTGTTGAAGCGCGCCGATTGTCCATGCGTTTTTGGTGGTGCTACCCGGTGCTGACGTTTACGGTTGCCATCGCCTTTGCGCTGCCGCTTTTTCTATTCTTTCGCGAGCGCCGCCTGGCGGCGCTGACCGGCGTTGCCTGATGCGAAAAACCGACAAGAAACTGGATAATAGCATTCGCACTGCGTTGACGGAGGCCTGCGAACTGGCCCTGGAGGAATTTGACGGTTTTAGCTGGTTGACGCACCAGGTAAATTATCAGCGTTTTCCTGATTCTTTGCGCGTCGTCTGCGTGTTTAAACATGACGCTCAGCTGATGGCGCTTAGGGACAGTGGTCGAGACGTTGCCCTGCGGGCAATGCTGGTCGCGGGTCTCGATGAGATTGGCGTTAAGCTGCAAAGCCCGGCAAAAAACGTGCAATTTGATAGTGAGGAAGCCTGCGCTCGGGACAATGCGGGCAACTGGGCTAAACGCCTGGGCTAGTTTTTACTTGCCCAGGCAACGTTGGTAGGCGCTGATGCATTCCCGTATGCCCATATTGATGGCATCTACTGTAAACGCATGCCCAATGGACACTTCCAGCAGATCGGGCAGGGCTCGGCGAAATTCGCTGAGGTTGTTCAAGTTCAGGTCATGACCAGCGTTTACGCCCAGGCCGATAGAGGTTGCGAACGTGCAGGCGTTGGCAAAGCTGGCCAGACTGTCCTGATAGACCCCGCTCTCGTGGGCCTCGGCGTAGGGGCCGGTGTAGAGTTCGATACGATCAGCCCCCACTTCGCGAGCCAGTGAGATCTGTTCTTGCACCGGATCCATAAACAGGCTGACCCGGCAGCCAAGCTCGTGCAGTTCTTGAATGATGGGGCGCAATTGCTCGCCAGACTGTTTCAGATCAAAGCCGTGATCGGACGTGAGCTGGGCATTGCTGTCTGGCACCAACGTGCACTGTGCGGGACGGGTGCGGCGAACAATTTCAATAAAACCGGGGTAGTCGCTGACGCCCTTACGGTCGGATTTCATTGGCTCCGCGAAGGGGTTGCCTTCAATGTTGAATTCGACTGTGAGCATGTCTGCCAGTGCGTAGCAGTCGTCGGCGCGAATATGGCGCTGATCCGGCCGGGGGTGCACGGTAATACCATCTGCGCCAGCGTCGATACAGCGTTGTGCATGCTCAGTGACGCTGGGGTATTCGGTATCCCGTGAGTTGCGGATCAGGGCTATTTTATTGAGGTTGATGCTAAGCGCGGTCACTGCTCGTCGGCCTTGGCTTCAACGATAGTCACGCGTTCAATCAGCACCTTTTCTTTAGGCACGTCGCGCATAAAGCCAAGCGTTTGCGTGGGCAGGTTGTTGATCTTGCGAGCAACTTCCTGACCTTCAACCAGCTTGCCAAATACGGCGTAACCATCTTTACCGCCACGGCGGTCCAGGCTCATGTTCAGGCCGATATTGATAAAAAACTGCGACGTGGCACTGTTCGGATCGTTGGTGCGGGCCATGGACAGAGTCCAGCGCTCGTTGCTCAGGCCATTGCTGGCTTCATTCACAATCGGTTCGCGGGTTGGTTTTTCTTCCATATCAGCGGTAAAGCCGCCGCCCTGAATAACAAAGCGCCGAATGCTGCGGTGAAAGCGAGTGCCGTCGTAAAAACCGCTGCGTGCATATTGCAGAAAATTCTCTACGGTGATGGGCGCTTTGTCGGCATACAGTTCAGCCACCATATCACCGTGAGTGGTGTGCAGAATGACCCGAGGATTTTCAGTGGCCTGGGCGGGCAGGCATAGCAGCAGGGCAAGGGCGTAAATAACTTTCAGCATGTTCAGATCCACTCGCTGCGTTTACGTGGGCGCAGGCGCGGAATAATGATGGCCGCGAGGATGCCGAGAATGACCGCAAAGGCGCCGTTAAGGAAGGCTTCGTTTTCGTGGTTTTCGCGCAGGCGGTTGTTTTCGGTTTCAAGTACATCCACCTTGTCCTTGAGCATCTGCTTGGCTTCGGACAGCACCTGATATTCGCGATCCAGTTTGATGGCGTTGGCGGAAATGCGTTTGATTTCTTCCAGTTCCTTGGCGAGCTTTTCGTTTTCAACTTCGAGTTCGGCGATGACCTGATTGGCTTCTTTGGAGGAACCTGCCGCGTTGGTGAATGCCTTTTTCAGATTGCGATTTTCGGTTTCAAGCTTTTCGACTTTTTGGGACACCTCGGCCAGCTTGATTGCTGCAACGGGGTCCGGGTCGAGGTAGCGGGTGATGATCCAGCCTTCTAGCCCTCGACGGGTGCGGATCAGGCTGTAGCCTGCTTCGGGGTCGGTTTCAAGCACCGTGACCTGGGTGCCACTGGGCAGCCCCTTGTGCAGAATTCGGTGGTTGACGCTTTTGCCGGAGCGCAGCGGTACGTAAAGACGGTCGGTGATATAGCGCACTTCGCCATCACCCTGTGCCAGCGATGACTGAGGTGTAAAGGCAGCTGCGCTTATAAAAATAAAAGCGAAAAACGGTATGACAAGCTTGTTCACGTTGGTTTCCAGAAGCGGGTTATCGTCTTAAGAGCCCAAATCTACCTTATCGTGCGGGCAGAATAAACCGAAAGGCCTGGCTCCGAGCTAATGAGGGATTTCGGCGGGACTGATTCGCGCGCAAAATCCTGAACGGGCACTATCAGGGCAAAACGTGTTTAAAAGGTTTCACGCTGACGCTGGCGTAAACACCCGCATCGATATAGGGGTCCTTGTCTGCCCAGGCCTGGGCGTCAGCCAGGCAGTCAAACTCCGCCACAACCAGACTGCCGGTAAAGCCAGCGTCGCCCGGGTCGTTGCTGTCGATAGCGGGGTAGGGGCCAGCAAGCACCAGACGTCCTTCGTTTTTGAGCAGTTCCAGCCGCGCCAGGTGGGCGGCCCGCGCAGATTTGCGCAGTGGAAGGCTGTTGGGAACGTCCTGACTATTAATAGCGAAAAGCACTGTCTACTCCTGATGCGTGGGCAGCCTACTGTTGCTGCAGAATATCTTCCAGTTTTAAATCTGTGAATTTTTCTATACCTGCGAACAGGTAGAAGAGGGAGATGGTCATCACGATCATGCTGGGCACGGCAATCACGGGAAAGCTGAGGGCCGTCATTTTGCCCAGCTCCTCGGTGAATTCAGTGGTCCCCGGCGGGCTGACCAGTACCCACTTTGCCAGCAGGTAATTGAGCACGGATGATAGAAAGAAGGAGCAGGCAATCAGGTAGGTAGCTCGATCCAGCCGTTTATTGAGTTCGGCTTCGGTACCGTGGTCGCGGGCGGCCTGGGTGATTTTATCGACCTGCATAATCTGTTCGTTAAACAGAAAGGTTTTAACCAGGGGGTAGCGTGTTCGCAGGGAAATCAGCGTGGCAATGCCGAGTAGCCCCGGGATGCCAGCTTCCTTAATGGCAATATACTGGGGGTCGAGTTGTAGCAGACTGATGCCCCCGGTTAATGCGATACTGACCACCCCGAGAATGGAAAACACATTGGGTTTGTGGGTCAGCCGAAAATCCCGCAGTCCGAATACGATGGGGAAGGCGAGGGCGACGACAATGGCCCAGCTTGGTCCCAGATATTCTTCCTTGCCGAGTTTGGTGAGGATCAGCGTCGGGATGATAAGATTGAAGGCGAGATTGGCCAGCAAGCCGCCATGTTGCTTGCGGGCATTGTTTTGAGCTGTAGAGTTGGACATGTACGACGGCATAGGCTGTTTCTGTGCGGTCACTATACTGGCTTTATCCGCGTGTTGCAGCCAATACCTGCAGCACTTTGTCAGGCTTGCGCCCAAGGACAGGCATAGACGTGATAGTAGATTTTCACACCCACACCCTGATGTCGGACGGCGCGCTTAGCCCGTCGGCGCTTATGGAAAGGGCGCTGTCTCAGGGTGTGCAAACACTGGCGATTACTGACCACGATACGCTGGCGGCCTATGAGGCCCTCAGTGTGCCCGAGGGGCTTGAGATCGTTACAGGTGTTGAGTTCTCCTGTGTGTGGTCTGGCGTGACTGTTCACATTGTCGGCTTGAATATTGATGTAAATAATCCCCAGCTGCAGGCGGCGGTTGGGGAGCAAGAACAGGCGAGAGAAGAGCGAGCGGAGCTGATTGCCACCCGCCTGGAAAAGCGCGGGATGCCGGATATGCTGGCAGCTGCGCGTGCTGAGGCTGGTGAGCGCCGTGCGCTGGGGCGCCCGGATTTCGCACGGGCAATGGTTGCCAGCGGGGCAGTCTCGAACATTCAGCAGGCTTTTAACCGGTATCTGGGGGCGGGCAAGATTGGTGATGTAAAATCGTCGTGGCCCGAGCTGGATAAAGTGATTACGTGGATCAAGGATGCCGGCGGCGTTGCCGTGTTGGCTCACCCCCTGCACTATAAGCTGACCCGGGCAAAGCTGAGGCGCCTGATTGTGGCCTTTATCGAGGCCGGTGGCCGGGCCATGGAAGTGGCCAATGGCCGTCAGTGGACCCAGCAGGACCTGGACTATTTGCGTACCTGCTGCCGTGAACTCGGGCTGATGGCATCTATCGGCAGTGACTTTCACGCTGAAAACCGCTGGACCGAGCTGGGCTGTGACACGGCGCTGGTTGGTGACTGCGTCCCGGTCTGGCAGTCGTGGCAGTAGCCGCTGCGCAGTATAAAAATTACAAGGAGACTTTCTTGAGTCAGTTTTTTCAGGTTCACCCTGTTAACCCGCAAAAACGCCTGATCCAACAGGCGGTGGAAATCATTCGCAGTGGCGGCGTTATAGCCTACCCAACTGATTCGGGCTATGCCCTGGGCTGTCATCTGGGTGACAAGGCGGCCCTCGACAGGGTGCGCCGTATTCGCAAGCTTGATGAGAAGCATAACTTCACGTTGGTCTGCCGGGATCTGTCAGAACTTGGAACCTATGCCAAAGTCGATAATACGGCCTACCGGTTAATCAAGGCGCATACGCCTGGTCCTTTTACCTTTATTCTGAAAGCGACCGGCGAGGTGCCAAGGCGGCTGCTGCAGTCAAAGCGTAAGACGATTGGCCTGCGAGTGCCGGACAATCCGACTTGCCTTGCCCTGCTGGAAGAGTTGGGCGAGCCGATAATGAGCGTGTCGCTGATTCTGCCCGGCGAAACCCTGCCCATGACGGATCCCTATGATATCCGCGATACCCTGCAACACGAGCTGGCGCTGGTGATTGACGGTGGTTATTGCGGGATGGAGCCGACGTCTGTGGTCGATCTCGCTGAGGATGTACCTGTTATTCTGCGCCGAGGACTGGGTGACTGCAGCCTGTTTGAGGTGGATTAGGGCCGCTGCAGACCGTTTGCCGGGCAACTGGCCCAGCAACGTAGTACATGGGAGGAGTTGTGCGTATAATGCGCCGATATCCTTGCCGCCGACGGCAACACAGCAGTTTAGAGAACGTATTACGTGGATGATGAGTCAGTCATAGCGGACGCCAGCGAAGCAGATCAGGACACAGTGGTTTCTGATCAGCCTGAGCCTGCGACCGGCGAACCAGCGGTCATTGCCACCGGCGGCGCGCCAATGAGTCTGGATGCGCTGCGTCGTTTGTCATCACCCCAGCAGGGTGAAATGCCCTTTGCGGTTGTACTCGGTAAGGCCGTCACAGAAATCCCCAAAGACCTCTATATTCCCCCCGAAGCGCTTGAAGTCTTCCTTGAAGCCTTCGAAGGGCCGCTCGATCTGTTGCTTTACCTGATCAAGCGCCAAAATCTCGATATTCTCGAAATTGACGTCTCGCAGATTACCGAGCAGTACATGCATTACGTCAATATGATGAATGCCATGCAGTTTGAGCTGGCCGCAGAATACCTGTTGATGGCGGCTATGCTGGCGGAAATCAAGTCGCGAATGCTACTGCCGCGCTCCTCGGAAGCTGAAGAAGAGGAAGATGATCCGCGTGCTCAGCTGATTCGTCGTCTGCAGGAATATGAACGCTTCAAGAAGGCTGCGGAAGACATCGACGAAATGCCCCGTCTTGGCCGTGATATCTACGAGGCCTCAGCGGCACCGCCGGAAATGAATCGCGATCGCGCCGAACCCGACGTCGATATGAAAGAGCTGATGCTGGCTCTGGGCGAAGTCCTGCGCCGCGCTGACCTCTTTGAAAGTCACCAGATTCAGCGTGAAAAACTGTCGACGCGTGAGCGGATGTCCGAAGTGCTGGCCAGATTATCAACCGAGCGCTTTACCCCTTTTGTGACCCTGTTTACGACGGAAGAGGGGCGCGTGGGTATCGTTGTCACCTTCCTCGCGATCATGGAATTGATCAAGGAGTCTCTGATCGAGATCGTTCAAACCGAGGCCTTTGGGCCCATCCACGTAAAAGCCAAGTCCTGAGTATGGAAAAAGAACAATTAATTCGAATATTCGAGGGTGCTATTCTGGCCGCCGGCAAGCCACTGACGGTGCAGAATCTGGCGGATCTCTTTGACGAAACAGAGCGCCCGGCCAAAGAGCTGATTCGGGAAGTGCTGGTGGATATTGGCGAACGCTGTGAAGGCCGCGGCTATGAACTGCGCGAAGTCGCCAGTGGCTTCCGCTTTCAGGTGGCGACTGATGTCGCGCCCTGGGTTGGCCGTTTGTGGGAAGAGAAGCCCCAGCGGTACTCGCGTGCGCTGCTGGAAACACTGGCGCTGATTGCCTACCGGCAGCCTATAACTCGTGGCGATATCGAAGATATTCGCGGCGTGGCCGTGAGCTCTCAGATAGTCAAAACCCTGCTTGAGCGTGAGTGGGTGCGGGTTGTTGGCCACAAAGACGTTCCCGGTCGTCCGGCTATGTATGCCACCACGCGTAAGTTCCTCGATTACTTCAATTTGAAAAACCTTGACGACCTGCCTGCGCTGGCCGATATCAAGGATCTGGATACCCTGACCGGGGAGCTCGGCTTCAGTGAAGCGGAAGTAGCGGCCGCTTTTGGTGAAGCGCAAGCTGCCCCCGAGACCGAGACCGAGACCGAGACCGAGACCGAGACCGAGACCGAGACCGAGACCGAGACCGAGGCAGAAACTGCCGCAGCTGAATCTGACGAAGACACAAGACAATGAGCGACGAAAAGCTTCAAAAAGTACTGGCCCGCGCAGGGCTGGGCTCGCGTCGCGAGATGGAGCGGGCCATTGCTGACGGCCGCCTGATTGTGAACGGCAAAAAGGCGTCTTTGGGTGATCGCGTGACCGCTGACGCCAATGTTACGCTCGATGGTCGCCTCATCAAATTGACGCCCGCCGATAGCGTGCGTGGCCGCATTCTGCTGTACAACAAGCCCGACAATGAAATTTGTAGTCGCAAGGACCCGGAAGGGCGGCGGTCTGTCTTTGAGAGTCTGCCGAAAACGCGCGGCGAGCGCTGGATCTCTGTCGGCCGCCTCGATTACAGCACCAGTGGCCTCTTGCTGTTCACCTCGGACGGTGAGCTCGCGAACAAACTGATGCACCCCTCATCGACCATTGAGCGTGAATATTTGTGCCGGGTGATGGGAAAGGCGTCTGAAGATCAGAGGCAATGCCTGCTTGATGGTGTGCTTCTGGACGATGGCGTCGCCAAGTTTACCGATATTGTTGATGGCGGCGGCGAAGGCATCAATCGCTGGTACTACGTGGTCATCATGGAGGGGCGTAACCGTGAGGTGCGACGTTTGTGGGAGTCTCAGGGTTTGCAGGTCAACCGCCTGAAACGCGTGCGCTACGGCAAGGTTTTCCTGCCTCCCAAGCTCAAAGCCGGGCAGTGGATGGAGCTGCCCCCGGATGAAGTCGTCAAAGTTTATGAAATGGCGGGTTTGACGGCGCCGGCAAAATCGGAAATTAAGGCAGCAGCGAAAACCGAGGCCAAATCACGCGGCAAGGCTCAGGGCAAACCACAGTCCAGGGGGCGTAAAGCTGAAAGCCGGGGTCGAACACGCTCTGACAGTGAAGGCCGCCCCGCTGGCAGAGGTGAGCGTAAAACGGCTGCTACTCGCAAGCCGCGGACTCGCTGAAACGGATAGAAAAAACCCGCCGTGAGGCGGGTCAGGGTACTGCTGCTACGTGGAGGAGTACTTCGAGATCTACAATGTGCTGGTCAGTTGACGTAGGCCTTTTGCAGCACATCAACTTGAGTATAGCCGTCCCAGGCATCATGGCGACCTTCACGCCACCCGGTTAACCAGTTTTGGCGTGTGGCCAGTTGCTGGTGGGGACACATATCTTTGTTTTTACCAGAAAATCCGGCCTGATATCCTTTTTGAAAAGCACGGTCGGACATATCGCGTTTCTGTCGTCTCATAGGTGATGAATCTCCCTGATTTCGGCTTACACATGGCGTGTTGAAAAAGGTGCTGCGGGGGCTTGGCCTGACAATTTCTGCGCTGTGTCTGCACCCGGAGGAGGTGCTAATATGCCCCCGCAGAACTCTGATCTAAACAGATTCCAGCGTCTGATACGAAGATCAATTGTTTATATGCTGCCTGGTACTTAGGCAGAAATTGTATAAGTCACGGTTGGTGGGCGCTGTAGCTGACCGGCCCTAAAAAGCGGTCATTATTTTGTCACAATCTCTTGAGTCCACACTCCAATTCAAGGCGACCTGCCCCAAGTCGCTCGAGGGCATTCTTGCCGACGAACTAACGGCATTAGGTGCCGTTGAGGTCCGTGAGTCGGTGGGTACGGTCTTCTTCAAGGGCACGCTGGAGTGTGGTTATCGCTGCTGCCTCTGGTCCCGCCTCGCTAACCGTATCTTATTGATTCTCAGTGAATTCCAGCTTGAAAGCGCCGATGAGCTGTACGCTGGCGTAAAGG
>JBFKDP010000066.1:0-14869 GCA_041619575.1 Litorivivens sp. | reverse complement strand
TAAAGCCTGGGGCAACGATGCAGCCGTGGGCATCGAAGGTTGTTTCACCCTCCTGCGCATCCAGCTTGTCACCAATTTCCGCAATCAGGCCATCGCGAACACGAATATCACCCTGAAAGCGGACGACGCTGAGTTCAGAGCGCTATTTGAAGTGATGGACAAGCACAAAGGCAGTTGCTTTCAGGTCATTGTCGATGTGTTTCGTGCAATGACGGCACCTGAGTCGATGGTGCGGATTGCTCGCCTGATGGAGGGGTTGAACGTTCGCGTGCAATGGGGTGGTTTGCCGACGCTCGTCTTTCAGCGCGACATGATGGGTATACAGGCGCCGCTGGTGGAACTGCACGAACAGTTCAAAAAGGAGGGGCGCGATTTCTGGACAGCCTTTGCCCACATACCCATTACGTCGACCCTCAGTGTTCAGAACTCACTGATTTTTGCCCAATCCAATGATTATGTCTGGCATGAGGTGGTGAGCGCAGACACTGACGAGGCCAAGGTTGCGATCATGCGTGACCCTGACTGGCGCAAGCGAGCTCGGGCTTCCTGGGATAATGAAACGTTTGAATTTTCCCCCTTTCCTCGCGGTCGCGCTGAGGAGCTGTTGCTGATGAATTCCGATAACGGCGTCGGCCCTATCGGGGTAACTGTTGGGCAATACATGGAACAAATCGGTGCTGAGCACCCCTCTGACGCCATGGCTGAGTGGCTTATTGCTAACGGGCTAGAATCCACCGTGACCATGCCGCCCTTCGAAATGGATACGGAGATGGTCTTGAAGCTTCTGCGTGATCCGAATGCGGTGGGCAATGTCAGCGACGCAGGTGCTCATGGGCAAATGCTCTGTGGCGGCGGTGAAAATATCAAACTGATCACGGAATTCGTCAAAAAGAATAAACAGCTCTCAATTGAAGAAGCGGTGCACGCGCTGACGGGAAAAATTGCCAGTCACTTTTCACTGCCTGATCGCGGCGTGCTTGGCGTTGGTAAAAAGGCCGATATCACCGTATTTGACCTGGACGAAATCCAGGAGCGTGAAATGCGCCGCGTGTACGACGTGCCCGACGGCAACGGTGGACACACCTGGCGCTGGACACGCGATGCGGCGCCGATGCGACTGACAATGGTCAACGGGGTTCCGACCTTTAATGGCAGTGGCACTACCGGTACTCGCCCCGGTGAGATGCTTGCTCCCGGCTAACATTCCTGTGCATAGCCTGCCTCCTTGAGGCAGGCTTTTCAGTTTGGATCTGACTAGCACCACAATAACAGCCGCCTAAGCGGCAATAGCTAGGAGCGTAACTGTGATTTTCTCAAGTAGAATTGCCGCTGCGGCGTGTGTTCTGTCTCTGGTCGTTTTGGAATTGTTTTCTGCTCCCTCGGCGCTGGCCAAGCCAGTGTTGGAGGAAGTGGTAGTCACTGCGCGGAAAAAGGAAGAAAGCCTACAGGAAACCCCGGTAGCGGTTTCGGCCTTTTCGGCAGATATCATGCAGCAGGCGGGTATTCGCAATTTAAAAGACTTCAACAAAGCGGTACCTGGACTGGACGTAAATGCGACCAATGGCGCAAACCCCAATGCCAATATCTTTATCCGCGGCGTGGGGCAGCGTAATAGCGGGGCCAATATTGATTCCGGGGTTGGTGTTTACCTTGACGGCATTTATCTGGCGCGCCCTGATGGAGCTCTGTTGGATATCAATGATATTTCCAGCGTACAGATTCTTCGTGGGCCCCAGGGAACCCTGTTCGGAAAAAACACGACCGGGGGCGCCGTGGTCTTTACCACCACCAGACCCAGTGACGAATTTGAAGGCAGTGTGTCAGTCTCGCGAGGTGCATACAACGAGCAGAACCTCAGTGGCATGATCAATATCCCCTTGTCGGACGCCTGGGCATCGCGCCTTTCCTTCGTTAGAAAAACGCGCGACGGGTTTATCGATAATGAGTTTTTGGATGTTGATGCGGTAGACGAGGATCGCTCAGCGGCCTTGTTCAAGCTTCGCTACACCGGCTCCGAGGTATTGACGGTCGATGTGCTAGCCGATTATTCGAAGGTCAGGTCATCGCCACGGCCATCCAAGTGTCAGGTTGTGCCTGAATATACCGGTTGGTTGGCAGAGCTCTTCGATACCATTGTCATCACGCCGGCAACAGGCCGCAAGTTTGTGGACTTTTGTCAGGACTCTTTTGAAGCTGGCAATGGTGATCCGCGCACCGTCTTAAGCGATCTTGATGGTAACTACCTTGCTGAAGTCAAAGGCGCCTCTCTCCATTTTGATTGGGATATCAGTGACACGCTCAACTTTAAAAGTATTACGGGTTATCGCAATACAGTGGCAGCAACGGATGGCGACTTAGACGGTACCGAGATAGTTTTTAATCAAAAGCAATCGGACAATGACTTTTTACTGCCCAAGGATACAGATCAATTTACCCAGGAGTTTCAACTGACCGGCGAAGCCTGGGATGGACGCCTGCAATACATTACAGGCCTGTTTTTCTTCTATGAGGATACAGACGACAGTATCCTGATGAATACAGCCGTGTCGCCAATGGGCCCGACAGTTGCCGGTCCAGATACTTTTTTTCTCAGCGCAACCGCGACCCAGTCGCTGGCGAAGAATGTCGCCTCAGCCGCCTTTGTACAATTTGACTGGGAAGTGTATGAAAGACTTCACCTGATCGCCGGTATCCGATATACACGTGAGAAACGTGACTTCACCCTGGCCACCTTCCTGCCTGATCCCAATACACTGAATCGCGCCGAGGGCGGAATGCAGCCGATTGATTTGGGGAGCGGTATCTACCGTAAACCCCTGGTGGGCGGATTTGAATTCAATACCAATCATGGCTTTATCGCAGGCAATTACTTCGAAGACAGCTTTTCGAATGATGCCGTTTCCCCCATGATCAGCCTGCAGTACATCCTAGACGATTACGGAATCATTGATGGTGGTAATGCCTATGTGACATACAGTAACGGCTTTTTGTCAGGGGGCATTAACGAAGCACCAAGTGGTCTTGAAGAATTCAAACCTGAGGAAGTGCATAACTACGAACTGGGCTTCAAGCTGGATCTATTTGAGCGGCGTGTGCGCGTTAATGCGTCGATGTTCGATACGCGCTATACCGATCGTCAATTGACGACATTGGTCATTGACCCCAATACCAGCACACCCGTTGGCGCGACCAAAAACGCAGAGAAATCGACCATCAAGGGGCTGGAGCTGGAAACCACTTTTTTGGTGTCCGAAAATTTAATGGTGGTGTTCAACGGCGCGTGGATGCGTGGCGATATTCAGGAATTTAGCGATACCCGTATTGTCTATGTTGACGACCCGCTGTCGACGCCACCGGATAATTGCGAACGAGTGAATCTTGTACTGGTTATGGTGGATGAGTGTCAGATTGATCGCGCTGATGAGGATCTGCCGAGGTTGGCCGAGCGAACGGCCTATGTGGCCTTTGAGTACACTATCAATACAAAGAACATTGGCCAGTTTATTCCGCGCCTGGAAGCCAGTTTCAAGTACGACATCGAATACTGTTTTGATCGAGGCAGCTGTGAAAGTGGAGACTTTTCTTCGGCGACACAAGAACTCTACGGATTCAATCTTGACTGGATGGCGCCAGACAGCGAGCTGCGGATCTCCCTGTATGGCTCAAACCTGACTGATAACGACTTCAGCGTTGGCGGTGTCCAGCTTACAGATGCGCTGGGCACGGGTACTAAAAATGCTGTAGCGCCGCGCATGTGGGGCGCGGAAGTAGCTTATCGCTGGTAGTTCCGGTTGGCGGTGAGTGTCGCAGCGGCCTCCCGCCTTTTTTGATCCCTTACTATTGAGGAATGTGCTGTATGGATGCACTTCAACAATTACACACCTACCGGCACATCGAACAGGTGCTTTACCGTTACTGTGCATTGGTCGATCAGCGCAATTGGGAAGCGATGGGAAGTGTTTTTACTGATGATACGGTGGGTGACTATAACGGCCTTGAGGTTATAGGCCTTGCCAAACTGATTGAACAGGCAAATGCTAATATGGTCACGGGTAAATTACTGGCCACCCAACACAATATCAGTAATCCCCGCATTCACATCAACACCGATGGCTTAAGTGCGCATGTGGTGAGTAACTACTATGCGGTGCACTATGGTGGCGAAGAATTTGCCGGCCAGATTTACAGTATGTGGGGGGAGTACGACGACATTTTTATCAAGGAAGGGGAGCGCTGGCGCATTAAACACCGTAAATATCGCACCAGTTTTACCCAGGGCGATGATCGTATGGTGTGGAACGGTGGTGAGGTGGAATGGGACAGCGAAGCCGCAGACTCGCTGTCCTGATTAGCTCACTGCAAAACCTTTAGGCGCCAAGCCAGCTTTGCCCGCAAACCCTGACGATATTACCGGTGACACCACTCGCCGCCGGATTAGCAAAAAATGCGATGGTTTCTGCTACATCCTGCGGCAGGCCACCTTGCGACAGGGAGTTTAGGCGCCGGCCTACCTCGCGGGTCATCAAGGGTATGGCCGCTGTCATTTGAGTTTCGATAAATCCGGGGGCAACCGCATTGATGGTAATACCTTGGGCAAGAAGCTGTGGCGCCATCTGTTCGACGTAGCCGATAACCCCGGCCTTTGATGCCGCATAATTGGCCTGGCCACGTTGACCGGCGATACCATTCATTGACGAAACACCCACAATCCGGCCACCCGCATTCAGGGCATTGGCTTCCAGCAGCGCAGCGTTGATAGCCAGCGCGGCACTCAGATTGATATTGATCGTCATGTCCCACCAGTGCTCTGGCATATTGGCAAGCGTTTTGTCGCGGGTAACGCCGGCGTTGTGCACAATAATGTCAAAACCACCCAAAGATTTTGCCAGCTCGACCAGCTGATTGGGCGTGTCCTGGGCGGTGATGTCGGCCACCAGCGCCTGGCCCTGAAGCTTGCTCATCAGTGCTTCCAGATCCGCACGCATGGGTTCGACATCGAGACCGACAACCTTGGCGCCATCGCGGGCCAGCGTTGAAGCGATCGCAGCACCAATGCCGCGACTTGCGCCGGTCACGAGTGCAGTCTTGCCTTCAAGTGGGCGCTCTGGGCTATCTTCACCCGTGTCGGCCTTGCATACGCGAATCACCTGAGCGTTGACGTAGGCAGAACGGTATGACAGTAAGAAATTCAGACAGACATCGATGTTGGTTTCGGCGCCCTGGTCAATGTAAAGAATCTGAGAGGTAATACCTTTCTTGCCACTTTCCTTGGCGAGTGAGCGGCTAAGTCCTTCCAGTGCACGCTGGCTTGCGGCGGTCTCGGCATCCTCTGCATCGCGGTGTGGTCGAGCAAGAATGATGATTCTGCCGCAAGTGGCCAGCGACTTGAGCGCGGGCTGAAAAAATTGATAAGCGAGTTTTAGCTCTGCAGTTGTGCGCAGGCCAGTGCCGTCAAAAATCAACGCCTGCAGCTTTTCCCCCGGCTGTTCGTCACTGTGTTGCCAGATCTTGGCCTGAGTAAAAGCTTCACCGGACGGGTTGTCCGGACGCAAGAGTGTCAGGCTCCGGCGCTCGCAGTGCGCGGCCACGGCATTCAGGCAAGCGGCATCCGGGCCACCACCGATCAAGATATTTCCCCGAAAGTCGCTGATGTTCGGGCTACGGTTCAGATCGGCAGGCTTGCCCAAGCCGAGGTTGATCAGGGTGTCTACGATCTGGCTCATGAATATTCCTCTTCTCGGCAGCTCGAGGCTGGCAGTATGATGGTTCGCGTTGGCGCATTGTAGCGCTCGTCAGTGATCTATCAATTGACGTGATCGCCTGGAGTGGGCGGCAATTCAGCCAATGTGGACGCGGCTGGCCGGAGTATACTCGCAGGCCTGATCCCATGCCCAGTTTCCGGGCTTATCTAGACAACTGCAGCCAATCAAACACAGGAGTTACAGTTATGAGCGCAACAATTCGTCGGGTCGCCATTATTGGCGGCAACCGTATACCCTTTGCCCGCTCCAATACGGCCCTGTTTGGTGCCAGTAATCAGGATATGCTGACAGCCGCAATAGAAGGGCTGGTGCAGCGCTATGGCCTGCAGGGCAAGCGTCTGGGTGAAGTGGCTGGCGGGGCGGTGATGAAGCATGCCCGAGACTTTAACCTCGTCCGTGAAACTGTTTTGGGAACCAGTCTCGACCCGGATACGCCCTGCATGGATATTCAGCAAGCTTGCGGTACCGGACTGGCGGCGATCAATGTGGTTGCCAACAAAATTGCGCTCGGCCAGATCGACTGCGGCATTGCTGGCGGTAGCGATACGACATCCGATGCGCCAATCGCAGTGAATGAGGGCTTTCGCAAGATTCTGCTGGAAATCAATCGCTCGAAGACCACTGGCCAGCGTCTGAAGCAATTGTTGCGTCTGCGCCCCAAACACTTGGCACCGCTAATTCCCCAAAACGCAGAGCCGCGCACCGGCCTGTCGATGGGTGGGCACACTGAAATTACGGCCAAAGAATGGTCAATTGCACGGCAGGATCAGGACGAGTTGGCCTACCTGAGTCACAAGCATCTGGCCGAGGCCTATGAGCGAGGATTCTTTGACGACCTGATCACACCTTTCAATGACCTTGCCAAGGACAACAACCTGCGTGCCGATACCACAATTGAAAAGCTGGCATCGCTCAAGCCTGCATTCGACCGAGAGAATGGCACGCTGACGGCGGGCAATTCATCGACGCTGACCGACGGTGCATCTTGTGTTCTGCTGGCAAGCGAAGAGTGGGCCGCAGCCAATAATTTGCCGATCAGAGCCTACCTGAGTTTTGTGGAAACGGCCGCGGTAGATTTTACCGGCCAAAAGGGCGAGAAAGAGGGCTTGTTACTGGCGCCTGCCTACGCCGTACCCGCCATGCTCGATCGCGCAGGCCTGAGTTTGCAGGATTTTGATTTTTACGAGATTCATGAAGCCTTTGCCGCTCAGGTCTTGGCAACGCTTAAAGCTTGGGAGAGTGAAAGCTTCTGCAAGAATAGGCTGGGTCGCGACACGATTGTGGGCAGCATTGATCGCAGCAAGCTAAACGTTGCGGGCAGCTCTATCGCAACAGGGCATCCCTTTGCGGCGACGGGTGCACGTATTGTTTCGACGCTGGCAAAACTGCTTGAAGAACGCGGCTCGGGCCGTGGGCTTATTTCCATCTGCGCGGCCGGTGGGCAAGGTGTCACTGCGATTCTCGAGCGCAACTAGTTTCAACAAGACCGGGTCGTCAATAAGGAGACGAAAGGGCAAGGCCAGCCGCGGCTGCCTTGCCTTGTTGACTAAAACTGTTACCGTGCCTGCATAACGTTAACAGGAATACTCATGTGCAACAGTTGATAATAAAAACCGCTGCTGGCGAGATGCCGGTCGACCTCTTTTCCTCGCGCTCGGACGCCCCCCTTATTGTGCTGCTTATGGATGCGATCGGCATTCGTCAGGAACTCCGTGACGTCGCCGCATCGCTTGCGGACCTGGGCTATCGGTTGGCGTTGCCCAATCTTTATTACCGGGAAGGTCACTACGAAGATATGGACTTTAACGAGCCCGCCGTTCAACAAAATGTGATGCGTCTGTATAGCAGTCTGAGCCACCAGATGGTGCGCGATGATATCTCTGAACTGTTGTCGCAGATGTTTTCAAATCAGCCTGTTGGCATGCTGGGATACTGTATGGGGGGTGCCAATGCGCTGGTGCTGGCTGGTGCTTTTCCTAACGTAGTAAAAGCCGCAGCCGCGATTCACCCGGGCGGCTTCGTCACTGATGCGCAGGATTCCCCCCATCGCATGGTCGTGCAGGCTCAGGGGGAAATCTACATTGCCATTGCCGACCGTGACCCCTATGCCACAGCAGAGCAAGCGGCGGTGCTTGAGCAAGCCTTGTTGCAAGGGGGGGTGAGTCACCAGTTGGACGTTTACGCTGGCGCGGCGCACGGCTTTTCCTTTGAGTCATTGCCAACGTATAACGCAGATGCCCAAGCGCGTTATTGGCAGGCCAGCACGGAGCTCTTTCAGCGCTGCCTGCAATGATGGCCAGAGAGGTTTGCCGTAAACGACTTGCAGACATGTAGAGGGCCTGTGCCGTTTACGGCTCAAGTATTTATTTGACCCATTCGTCGTAGAAGGACGGCATATCCTTGCTGGCACTGCTGGTGAAATTCGCTTCCCTTTTCCCAAGAAATGCGGCAACGCCTTCTTTGCCATCTTGCTGGCTGGCATAGAACATGGCCAGTGAGTCAATTTTGTGCGCTTGCAGGGGGTGGTCCGCGGCGGAGTTTCGGTAGAGCATCTGACGGGTCAGGGCAATTGCGACCGGGGATTTTTTAGCCAGCCTGCGGGCTATGGCATAGGCTTCGTCAAGCAGTGCATCCGGTGCATAGACATCTTTTACCAGACCGCCGCGTTTGGCTTCCGCCGCGTCAAATACATCGGCTGCGTAGGTCCATTCCAAGGCCTGGCTAATGCCTACCACCTTCGGCAAAAACCAGCTTGAGCACGCTTCGGGTACGATACCCAGGCGATTAAAAACAAAGCCAATTTTGGCTTTGTCGGAAGCCAAGCGGATATCCATCGCCAGCGTCATGGTTATACCGATGCCGACAGCCGGACCATTGATTGCGGCAATAACCGGTTTTTTGCAATTAAAAATTGCGAGGGTTACACGTCCGCCCGTGTCTCTGACGCCGTCATAGATAGCTGGGTCATCGAGATTTTCCATATCGGCCAGTCCCGGCTGGATAGACTCGTCCAGACCGAAGACATTTCCCGTTGAATTCAAATCCATGCCGGCGCAGAAGGCGCGACCGTTACCCGTCACCACAATCGCGCGCACATTGTCGTCGTCGCTGGCGCGATTGAATGCCTCCTCCAGTTCATTGGCCATTTCAACGGTGAAGGCGTTAAGTTGGTCCGGGCGGTTCAGACGTAGGGTAAGAATATGTTCGTCAACAATGTATTCGATGCTGTTATAAGACATGGCACGTCCTTGGGCTTACAAAGTTTGGCAGGCAAGTCTATCAGATGTATTGGGAGGTGAGGGTGTGATGCAATTGCTTGGGAGTCTGGATGGTAGAGGCTGGAAGGATGGCGCAACGCTTTGATGCTTCTCCGCTGTTACGCCCTCTGGTCAGCCTTCCACTGTGTTAACGCAGAACAAAATGATCCAGTGGCATATCCATCATTGAGCCTACGGAACCCCGCATGGCTTCGGCATGGCCGATGGCGCGTGGCAGCAGACGCTCAAAAAAGAAATCGGCGGTTTCCAGTTTGGCTTCGTAGAATGCGCGGTCTTCCGGATTGTCCTTGAGTTTTTCCAGGGCCGTTTCTGCCATGCGCGCCCAGAAGAAGGCCATGGTGATATACCCACTGATCATCAGGAAGTCATAGGAGCCGGCGCCGACAGCGTCGCGGTTGCGAGAGGCTCGCAGCAAGAGTCCCACACACAGACGGTTCCAGCGGAAGGTATGCGACAGCAGTTTGCGCGCGTATTTGCTGGTGCCTTTTTTGAAGAGAATGCTCATTGCATAGCTGTATACGCGCTTGCTGAAACTGCGGTAGAGCTTGAGACCATCGAGAATGACCTTGCGGCCGAGCAAATCCATCGCCTGAATACCGGTGGTGCCTTCGTACAGGGTCGCAATACGAGCGTCACGCACAATCTGTTCCATGCCGTGTTCGCAGATGTAGCCGTGGCCGCCATAGACCTGCATACCATAGCTGGCCGATTCCAGGCCTGTTTCTGTGAGAAAGGCTTTCAGTATGGGGGTGACGAATCCGAGCAGGTTGTCGGCATTGGCGCGCTCTTCTTCGGTCTCGGCAAACATCATAATGTCGGCCTGTCGGGCGGCGTCATAGAGCATCGCGCGACCGCCTTCTGCGAAGGCCTTCTGGGTTAGCAGCATGCGGCGGACGTCGGGGTGGTGAATGATCGCGTCGCCGGGCTTGTCGGGATTTTTGTGGCCTGAGAGTGAGCGCATGGAGTAGCGATCCATCGCGTAGGGAACGCTGTTCTGATAGGCCAGTTCGCTCGCTGCGACGCCCTGAATAGCGGTACCGACGCGGGCTGTGTTCATAAAGGTAAACATACAGGCCAGACCATCATTCTCTGCACCGAGCATATAGCCCTTGGCGCCGTCGAAGTTGATCACTGCGGTGGCGTTGCCGTGGATGCCCATTTTGTGCTCTATGGAGCCACAGCTGACGTTGTTGAACTCACCCATTTCCCCCGCCTCATCAACGTGGAACTTGGGCACAATAAACAGGGAAATGCCCTTGGTGCCCTCAGGCGCATTGGGCGTTCGTGCCAGTACGATATGGACAATGTTGTCTGTCATATCGTGCTCGCCCGAGGAAATGAAAATCTTGGTGCCCGTAAGGGCGTAGCTGCCATCCTCGTTCGGTACGGCGCGAGTGCGCATCTGGCCTAGGTCGGAGCCACAGTGAGCCTCGGTCAGGCACATGGTTCCGGTCCATTCTGCGGACGTCAGTTTTGGCAGGTAGCGCGCTTTCTGCTCGTCGGTGCCGTGTACATAAATGGTATTCATTGCACCGAGGCTCAGTCCCGGATACATCCCCCAGGCCCAGTTGGCGGTTCCAACCAGTTCTGATTTGAGCAGACCTAGCGACATGGGCAAGCCCTGGCCGCCGTATTCAACCGGGTGTGACAGGCCCTGCCAGCCGCCTTCAATCCACTGGGCGTAGGCTTCCTTGAAGCCTTCGGGGGTAGTGACCTTACCGTCGTCAAAGGAGCAGCCTTGCTGATCGCCAACCTGATTCAAGGGCGACAACACTTCCTCGCAGAATTTGGCGCATTCGCTGAGGATGGCGTCAATCATGTCGGGGGTGGCGTCTTCACCGCAGGGCAGGGCCGAATAGTGCTCGGGAAATTTAAGCACGTCGTTGATCACGAATTTGATGTCACGGATGGGCGCTTTGAATGTAGCCATGGCTTGCCTCTGATAATCTTAAGGTCGGTAAATCGATTGATGACTATAGCCAATTGTTTCAAGGGGTGAATTGGCCGCAGTAGCTTCGGCGTAATGCGCTGGGGTCAATGCCTGAAACTTGTTCAACATGAAAGACCAGGCTGCCCTCAATAGCACTATCGTGCGGGCGATGCTTGGATTGATTGTGGGCATTTGCTCTAATCCAGTCTGTTTACCTCACAAGCTCTGCCCGCAGTGGGGGCACTGATAAAAAAGGAAAGTGGTTTATGGATCTGGCAAGCCTTAATGAGCGCATCAGTCGCTTGGAAGCGCTGGAGGCGATCAAGCGCCTCAAGTATCAATATTTCTTTAACTGCGATCAGAAACGCCCGGCGGAAGTTCGCAAATGCTTCGCGGATGGTGAGGTTGATATCGACTTCGGTCGTATTGGCACCTTTACCTCGGCTGATGAACTGGTTGCCGTGTTTGAGCAATTGGCCTGCAGCGAGCATATTGTTGAAATGCATCATGCCCAAAACCCCCAGATTGACCTGCATTCATCCAGCGAAGCTAGCGGTGTATGGGGGCTGTACTACTATATGATTGATACCAATCAACAGATTGCTACCCAGCTCGGGGCATACTATGAAGATGCCTATCGCTGTATCGATGGGGAGTGGAAAATCGTGGCCACCCGCTGCGTCGTTACGTCGACCCAGATTCTGGCGCTGAGTGATGAGCGGGTGGCCGCCGTATATGCCGGTATCACCGCTCCCGCGGAGCTGGACGACCCCAGTAAACAGGCAGGTTAAGAAGGGCTTTTCATGTCAGAGCAATGCGTACGACTAGTCAAACACCCCTTGGCCGTGGGTGGCTATCTTGCGCAGATCAGTCTGAGCGCCCCCCGTAGTATTAACGCCCTGACGCTGGATATGGTTGAGCGCCTGCACCGCTACCTGCACGAGCTAGCACAAGATCCGGAGGCGGCGGCAGTCTGGCTTGATGGTGACGGCGAGCGCGGATTTTGTGCGGGCGGCGATGTGCGTGCGATGCGCGATTCTGCATTGGTCGCGGCTGGAGGGCGTGCGCTGGATGCCGAGCGCTTCTTCGAGCTGGAGTACCGGGTTGATTACTTGCTTCACAACTTTCCCAAACCGGTGCTTTGCTGGGGCAACGGGATTGTGATGGGCGGTGGTATGGGCTTGCTGGTGGCCGCTAGTCACAGAATTGCCACGCCCTGCAGCCGCTTCGCCATGCCTGAAGTGACGATTGGGCTCTATCCCGATGTCGGGGCGAGCTGGTTTTTGCAGCGTATGCCGGGCGCGACAGGCCTGTTCTGCGCTTTGACGGGGGCCAGCCTCAACGCGGCCGACGCACTCTACAGCGGGCTCGCAGACTACCTCTTGCCCGGTGAACTCCGTTCGTCATTATTATCGCAGCTACTGAACCTGGATTGGCAGTTTGAGGCCGAGGAAGACGCGCAGTTGCTGACGGCCGTGCTGACTGATCTCGAGGCCGAGCACGATGTTTGTTTGCCGGAATCCCACTTGAAAGCCCGCGCCGAGCTGATTGATCAACTGTGTGAGTCTCTGCAACCTGCGCATATGGACGAAGCCATGGCCGGTTTGCACGGCGATGACCGCTGGCTGAATACGGCGGGTGAAAATTTTAGTCGAGGCTCGGCATCCACGGGACGAATTGTACTGGAACAGTATCAACGCGGTGCTGCGCTATCGCTTGCTGAAGCCTTTCAGATGGAATTGGTGGTTTCTGCCAATCGCGTTCGCGATCCGGAGTTTATTGAAGGTGTGAGAGCCCAGCTGGTCGATAAGGACCGGCGGCCACAATGGCAGTATGCCAGTCTAGCCAGCGTACCGGATGACTATATCGCGGCACTTTTCGAGCCGCCGTGGGAGAGTCACCCACTGGCGGATCTGTAGTTTCACGGCGATAGCCTTGCTGTAAAAGCCTCCCCGCACAAGGCTTTTGGCAACAGCAGGGAGCTCTCGACTAACGTTTTACGATCACCGACGAGCCGTGGCCAAACAGGCCCTGGTTGGCAGTAATCCCCACTTTGGCATTCTCAACCTGACGGTCTCCGGCTTGCCCGCGCAATTGCCAGGTCAGTTCGCAAACCTGCGCGAGGGCCTGTGCGGGTACGGCTTCACCAAAGCAGGCCAAGCCGCCCGAGGTATTCACCGGTATACGGCCACCAAGGCGGGTATCCCCATTGCGAATTAGTTGCGCAGCCTCGCCGCGCTCGCAGAGCTGCAGATCTTCGTACCAGTCGAGCTCCAGGGCTGACGACAGGTCGTAGACTTCGGCAATACTGACATCTTTAGGGCTAATGCCCGCTTCTTCGTAGGCCTTAACGGGGATGGCAGCACGGAAACGGTGAGCTTCCACGCCTGCCGCAGCCGCAGAGTCGGTAGCAATATCCGGCATCTCAACTACGGAGCTGGCAAATGTCGGTGTCACGGTTGAGATGGCGGCGACTTTAACTGCATCGGCTTTGCCCATCTTTTTGGCGTAATCCATGCTGCAGACGATCATGGCAGCACCGCCGTCGGAAGTGGCGCAGACATTCAGCAGCCTGAGTGGGTCGGCGACCATCGCGGATTTGGCTACGTCATCGAGGGTAAATTTCTTTTTGTAGCGCGCATTCGGGTTGGTAAAGCCGTTTTCACTGTTCTTAACTTTGACCAAACCAAAATCTTCTTCGGTGTCACCGTACAAATCCATTCTGCGACGGGCGTACAGTGCGAAATACGTCGGGTTGGTAATGCCCAGATAGAAACGCACCCAGTCGGGGTCTTCAGGGCGATAACCTTTTGCCGGTGCCAAAAAACCTTTCGGTGTCGTGTCGGCGCCCACAACCAGCGCAACTTCACATTCCCCTGCTAGAATCTTGGTGCGTGCAGCGGCCAGTGCTTGCGAGCCTGATGCACAGGCCGCGTAAGAAGTATTGACCTCGGCACCCTGCCAGCCGAGCGCCTGGGCAAAGGTAGCACCGGCAACGTAGCCCGGGTAGCCATTGCGCATGGTGGCTGCGCCGGAGACAAAGCCGACATCTTTCCAGTCAATGCCTGCATCGGCGATGGCGGCGCGCGCTGCGGCGACACCATATTCAACAAAATTGTGGCCCCACTTACCCCAGGGGTGCATGCCAACGCCAAGAATGGCTATTTCATTACTCATGTTGTTCCTCACAAATCCTGTGCACTTGAGCGGCACTCAGATAAGCCGCTGGTATCAAACTGTCTTCTTGCTGGTGGCAGCTCAGACTGGCTTCCACTTCCAGGTAACTTTTGTGTCTTCGTCAGTTTCGTGCAGGGTTTCCAGCACCAGCTCAACGTCCATGCCGACCTTTAATGCCGAAACATCAACACCCTTGATAACCTGCCCAAGCACAATCATTTGTTCTTCCGCCAGTTCAACTGCGGCGATTGAAAAGGGCTCAAAGGGTTCTTCAGCCACAAAGGGCTCGGGTGGCTTGTAGCAGGCGTTGGTGTAGGACCAGACCTTGCCGGTACGACTCAGCGGTACTTCACTGAATTCGCTGCCGTCGCAAGCCGGGTTGCGGCAATACTTCAGCATTTTGGGGAAATAGTAGGTGCCGCAATCGTTGCAACGGCTGCCCAGTAGTTGGGGCTTTTCGGTGTCTAGCGTATGCCAGCCTTCTATGGCGGCGTTCACGGGTTTTGCACTCATTCCTGACGGTCTCCGGGCGAGTTCCAAGCAATAGGTGAGCATACTATCCTCCCATAAGCCCCCACAACACCCGATGCGGCCATTCACATGGCCTTATACGCCAAATGGGTGATTTATCTGGACAGTGTCAATTGATTGGTTTTGTCAGTGCTTTGACGAGAATTGCTATTGTGCTGCTTTGGTCAAGGCCTATGATGGTGCCTTCCTGC